>NZ_JBEPIJ010000006.1:0-200080 GCF_040327995.1 Sinimarinibacterium thermocellulolyticum
CCACAAGTGGTGGCACAACCAATTCCGGCTGCTGCTGTCGAGCTGCGCGTACGTGCTGGTCGAGACGATCCGGCGCATTGGCCTGAAGAACACGCAGCTGGCACGCGCGCAGGTCAACACGATCCGCCTGCAGCTGTTCAAGATCGGGGCCGCCATCGTGCGCAACACGCGCCGCGTCCGCATCCTGATGTCGAGCAGCTATCCGCGGCAGATGCTCTTCGCCGGCGTCGTCGCCGCGCTCGACAGCGGATGACCCCTCCCGAGTGCTGCCCCGGCACGATGACAAATAACGGGGGTTGGGGGAGCTGCGTCCAAAGCGCCGAAAATACCCTCACCGTGTCGTCAAATTGGTCATTCCGAAACCAGAAAGCCTCCGCCCGTGCTCCAGGCGCGTCTATCGGCTCGCTGGTGACGGATCCGGGCTAGAGAAAGTCCGGTGACTAGCACGAATGCGGGATCTTCATCCCACGGCAACTTCGCATGCTCGCGCTTCTTGGCTGCAAGTAGGTAGGCGTCCAATACTGAACGTAGTTCTGGTGGCTTTCCGACCCGTGAGCGCCGAACAAGGCGGCGAAGAAATCCTTTTGGATCAAACGCTGCATCTGGCAAGCCTGCGGCCGACGATGCAGCGAGAAGCGCCACTGGGGTAATCAGCGCGACTAGGCCGATTTTCAGTAGCGCTTCGACAGTAGGGCGTATATCGATCGGCCGGGGCCACGACGCTCTGCGCATCTTGGATTGCGCATCAATGAAGGCCGCGAGCTCGCGAAGCTCGGCCGCATCCCAACGAGACGCCGGCGAGGCGCTTAGGTAGCCCGCCTCACTTGCGAGCGTGAGCAGCGCATCCCGCACAGCGGCAATCTTGTCGCCGCACAAATCGGCCGCTCGTGCGACAGCCCGTGTGACTTTGTCGTTCGATGTAGAGACGGTGCGACGCGACGCTCCCACAGCGTGGGCTGTCTCCGACGCGGTTGCACCGCAAAGCCGAGCCGCCCATGTCATCACGTCCCGGTCAACTATTTTCCCCGTCCCCTGGCCAGCCCCACAGAACTCGGCGGCCAAATACCGCAGACCGCTATTGAGGCGTTGCGGCGCCTCTCGACGCAGGCGGGGTGCATCACGATCGAATGCAAACGACTTGCGGGCCTTCTCCAACTCGATCAGGTGCTTCGTCCACCGCGAAACAATGCCCGCGGAGTCGGCAGCGTCGCTGAGCCGCTGCACCCACCGATTGAACCCCGGCGGGGTTCGGAAATGCCGCTCGCAATATTTTCGGCGCGGCCGGATGCGACCGCCATCTTGGCGGCGGGCTGGCTGGACCAGACTGCCGCAAGCTGCGCAAAACGGAGCTGAGGCGTCTTCGTCAACCATTTCGATCACTTCTGCACGCATGGGAAGTAATCCTGACAGACAAATGTCGGTACTGCCAAGGTTTCACACATAACTTCCTGAGCCACCCCCGCTACGCACATAGGTGGCGCAATGCAGCACTCACTACACAATCCCGCCAGCGACATGCTCGACGTAGCTGGTCTGAGCATCCTCCTCGGACTGAGCCCCGCCACTGTACTGACGCTGAGAGCACGGGCACCGGATCGTGTACCGCCACCTTGGCGGACTCGGCCTCTGCGTTGGCGTCGCGAGGCCGTCATGCGATGGCTCGCCGACCAAGAAAACCGCGAGCAGCGCCGCATAGAAGAGCTGATGCGCCCGGTTTCCAGGCCGCGCGTTGTCGCTGGACGCTGATTCTATGGCGGCTCCGAGCCCACTTACTGCAGTCGAGCGCCGCATAGTGGTGGCTGCCGAGTCGATCGCCGGCGGTGCGCCGCTGGGCGACGACCTTACTTTCCTGGATGGGCTGCTCTGCACCGTCGGCCTTCCACGTTCCCGAGTGGCCGGAAACTACTTCGAGCGTGCGAGCGGTAATGCGTCGCTACGCATCGAAGCCGGGCGGCTATGGACAGGAACCGCCTGGCAGCAGCAAATCGTTCCCTATGGCCCGCTTCCGCGGCTCATGCTGGCGTGGATATGCACTCAGGCCGTGCGAGAGCGGCGCTCCGATATCTGGATCGGCGACAGCGCAGCCGCCTTTCTCCGGCTTCTCGGAAAAACGCCAGATGGCGGGCAAAAAACGCGCGGCGCCTATGCCGCCCTCCGGCTACAAGCCTCGGCTCTTGCGGTGTGCCGTCTCCAGTTCGGTTGGAGTCGTGGGCGATCCATCTCGACTTCCAATTTTCAGCCGGTCACTCGCTTCGAGGCATGGATCAGCAACGATGACAGCCAGCGCGCACTCTGGTCGCCGGTACTGGTGCTGTCGGAAGAATTCCTGCGCAGGCTCCTGGATCACGCGACTCCGCTTGATCTACGCGCGCTGAAGGCATTGTCGAGCTCGGCGCTCGCAATGGATTGCTACACCTGGTTGTCGGCGCGATTGCACCGCCTGAAAAAGCCAACGCTCATTCCGTGGTTGGCTCTCCGCGAGCAATTCGGATCGGAGTGCGTAGGCGTGCATGCGGCAAGGAATCTCAAGAAGGACCTGCGCCGTGCCCTGGCGCGGGCTCTGGCGGTCTACCCAGACGCGCATGCTGATCTCGTGGCAGGAGGGGTTCGGCTCTTGCCATCCAAGCCGCCGGTTTCCCGCACCTTGGTTGCTGTGGAAAAGCCTCTGAGTGGCGGGAGTTATCCACGCGACATTTCCACCCCCTCCAACGCGACATTTCCACCCCCTACCGCCGATTCCGAACGCGACATTTCCACCCCCCTAAAACCTATAGCTGTTCCCTATAGCAATACCGATAGCAGGGCGCGGGCCGCTGTGGAAAAGCCATCGGCTGGACGCCGCGACCGTTTCGCATGCGAAACGGCGCCTTCTTCGCAAGAAGCGGGGGAACTCCCCGCAGGAGGTCTTCCATGAACACGCTTGATGCGTATCGGCGGTTGGTCACCAAGTTGGCAGCCCCGCTTTTCTTGCTCTCGGCGATGCCGGCGGTGCTGCTCCCGCAGAAGGCAATGGCCCAGAATTGGGTGGACGACTGGTTCGACCAATCCACGAGCAGCGGCCCGTCATCGCTCAACACACAGGAGCGCGGCTACTACAACGGTGGCAGCTTCTCCGGCCGCTGGCGCATGACGAATGATTACCTGCTGACGGTGCAGCCACCGCGCATGCAGGCCGGCTGTGGTGGCATCGACCTGTTCGGCGGCGCGTTCTCGTACCTCGACAGCGAATACCTGGTCGAGAAGTTTCAGCGCATCATCCAGGCCGCACCCGCTTTCGCCTTCGAGCTGGCGATGCAGGAATACTGCAAGCCGTGCTCCAGCGCGATGCAGACGATGGAGCAGATCACCGACTACCTGAACTCGATCCAGGTCAACGACTGCCGCATGGCGAAGCAGGTCGCGGCGCTGGCGGTGGATGGCGATACCTCAGTGTTCGACGGCATGCGCGAGAAGGCCGCGCAGGGCAAGGCGATCTGGGAAGGCGTGACGAAGAACACGCAGGACTTCGCCGACCAGACCCGATCATCGGGTGGCATCTCGCCGGTTAGCCAGGCGGATGCGATGGCCGAGTGCCCAACCGTGTTCAAGACCGTGTTCACGAACGGCTCGGTGGTCGGCAACGCGGCCGAGCTGCTGGACCTTGGCGTCTATGCCGATCTTGCGCGCGGGCTGATCGGTGACGTGAACGTGGGTTACGACGACGCTACGCGGCAGTGGATCGTGATGCCCGTCGAGCCCTGCGCTGGCAACGATCAGATCGATGGCTTTGACCTCGTGGTCGGACAGATGGAGAAGCGCGCGCCCGTGGCAGGTGGCACGGCGGGCGCCTGCACGGTCGCCGGTGCCTCGCCGATCGTCAACGCGATTGCCGACAAGCTCTCCGCGATCGCTGCGAAAATGTCAGCGGGCGGCGCTCAGCTGCTGTCGGCAGCGGACAAGGAGTTCCTGGGCCGCGCACCGTTCCCGCTGCACAACCTGCTGCGCGACGCGACCGCAATGCAGAACATCAACGAAACCGTCGAGGCGCTGATCTACCCGCTCTCCACAGCATACGCCGCGCGCATGTTCGACGATCTTCACAAGATGACGGCACTGGTGCTGTCGAAGGCCAGTGAGATTGCGGAGCTGCAACGGCACTCGACGGGTGATCCCAACAAGTGCAACACAAAATTCATCGAACCGGCGCTATGGCAGGTTCGGAGCATGGCGGAGCGCTCGCTCAAGTACCGCGAACTGGCGAAGTCCAACTATGCGGCGCAGGTCACGGATCTGAACGCGAATATCCAGATGGCGCGGCAGATGCTCGATCAGCGGCAGCGCGACTTGCAGGTCAAGACCAGCGCGTCGAGATAACGGTCATGCGCACGCTACTGCGGTTTGCTCCGGTCCTGCTGATGTTTCTGCCGGCGTCAGCGCATGCGCTGACGATGGAGTACCTGACGTACAACGCCTTCGACGAGACGGCGGCGGCGTTCAAGCGTCTGGGCCTGATCATGTCCGATCCAGGGTTCATCGTCCTGGCCGGGTGCTTCGTGGCCGTGTCCGGTATCGGCGCCACGCTAATGTTCGGGACCAACGCGATCGGTCGCGGCGGTCAGGGCGCCCATCCGATGTCGATGTTTGCCCCGTTCCTCATCGGCACGGTGGTGTTCTGGGGTGCCGTGGTTCCGAAGGGAACCCTGCAAATCTACGACCCGGTACGAAACAAGACCGAAGCGGTACCGGACATTCCGGCCCTGATCGTGCTGCTCGCCGGTGGCCTTTCGACCGTCGAGAAGGGCATGACGACGATGGTCGATACCGCCAGCGCAAATCCCTACAAGGACGATGTCGGCGGCATTTCCTACTCGCTGATCTTCGGTGCGGTGAAGGCATCGACGCCGCTCTACAACCTGGACCGGAGCATGGCGCAGTATTTCAAGGATTGCGGCATGACGGCGATTGGCTCCGGCTACAACGGCGCGAGCATGCAGGAAGTCGTCAAGGGCGTGGCCGGTTCCGACCTTTACGCGGCGTTCTCGAAGTGGAATCACCCGGCTTGGGGAACGGTCTGGTTCCAGGAAGGCAACGATGCCGGCGTCACGGGCAGCTGCGCCGATTCCTGGGCCTATCTCGACTCGAAGCTCAACGGTGAGATCACCACGGTCATGAATCCGATGAAGCGTGCCGCCTGCGAATCGGCCGGCTTCAACTGGTCCGACGGCGCACAGGTAGCGGCGTGTGACACGATCCTTCAGGACGCTGCGGCGAAGTTCGATTCGCCGACCGCCACGTCCGAAGTGCTGCTGCGCGCGATCATGATGGGCAAGTCGATCACGCTGGCACTCAACGATCCCGACTTCAACGTGGGGATCAACACGCTGGTCAACCGGCAGATGATGTCCGAAGCATTTGGCGCGTCGGCTGCGATGAATCAGTGGATACCACGCCTGCGCGGCATCATGATCGCCGTCGCGGTGGGCGTCACGCCGATCTGCCTGCTGTTCGTGGCAACGCCGCTGGTGACGCGGGCGCTTGCCGTGGTGGTGGGTCTTTACATCTGGTTGGCCCTCTGGGGCATCTGCGACGTGATCGCCGTGCAAATGCAGCAGGATGCGGCTTTCGATGCGTTCACGGAGGTCAAGCGGCATTTCCTCGGCTACGAGGCCATCATGAATGCACCGGAAGGTGCCGTCGCCGCCCTGGGCGTGTTCGGAAAGGCGCGCACGATGGCGATGGTGCTGGCAACGGTGCTCTGTGGCGGGTTGTTCAAGTTGTCGAGTAGCTACGCCTTCACGTCGATGGGCCAGCAGTGGCAGGGCGACTTCAACCAGGGCGGTGAAGCGGCCGGCAAGCAGCGCCTGCAAGTTGAGCAGCAGGCGGCCTTGCAGGATCAGCTCGTCAACGCGCCCGGCTCAATGGGTCGCGTCCAGCAGTTCGGCTATGACACGGCTGTCGGTGGTGCCAACTATGGCGCACAGCAGCAGTTCGCGCAGTACGACTACCTCGCCGGCGTCACGGGCGGCGTCACGGGTGACTTGGCGTATCGAGCCGGCGAATTGAGCGGCGGCCAAGCGCTCGGCAATGTGCGCGGCGGTGAGGAGTATGCGGGCAGGATGGGCATGCCACTCGGCGCGGCCGCATCGGTGGTCGCTCAGGCCAGCGCCGTCGGCTCGGCCGGCAGCACGATGGGTGCGCGCACACGGGCCGAGCAGAACGTCCCAGGCGGGTATTTCGAAGCGACGAGCTTCGAGAGCCAAAGCCGCATTGCCGGCATCGAAGTGCAGCGGGGATTCGCTGGGGAGTTCGAGGACAAAGGGCAGGCGGACGGCATCGGCGCGATCGCCAGACAGAACCAGGCGTCATTCGGCGGCGTGCTCGACGCCACGAACGGTCGCCCGGAAGTCGCGCGCGATATGTACGGCGCCGGTACGTCTGAACAGATCGGGCGCCTGGATACCTACCGCGACCAGTTCGGTTTCGATCCGCGACAGGTGGGCGCAGCGCAGGGCGTGGATGCGGCGGTGTCCACGGGCGCGACGGAAGCGACGCTACGCAATCGCGGCATCGAGGCGATGACGGCCGGCGCTCAGTACGGCAAGGAGCAAAGCGCCGTCATTGGCACCACAGCGCAGCAGCTCGGTGGCGGTTCGATCTCGCCGGTGGCAGACGTCACGGGACGCAACCAGCTCGCCGGCGATTTCGGCCGCGCGACAGCGCAGCAGAAGATGGCGGACTTCTTGTTCGGTGACAGCACGGCCGACCTAGCGCAGCTACATGAGCGAGGCGCCAGCGTGTTCAGCGGCACGCTGTCCGGTGACGCCGCGCGGCGCGTGGTGGATTGGTCGGAGCAGAACGGTCGCATCCCACCGGACCAGGCTGCTGCCCTGCGCGCGAAGGCCGACAAAGGGTTCAGTGTCGCGGTCGGATTTGGCGAGAGCGGCCAGGTTGCGTCGTTCAACTTCGATGGTCGTTATAGCGGTCAGGTCGGTGCAACGCACGACGATACCGTGGGCATGAACTATGGCCGCGGCGATACCACGACCTTGGGTGACAGCACGGCGGTCAGGCAGGGCATGTCGATGCGTGGCGAGAGCGGCATACAGACGCTACAAGAATTTGTGCGCCGGAATGAGGGACATTCGGGCCTAGATCAAACGGACAGCCTGGCGCTCGCGAATGCGTACGCGCAGCGTTTGGCCGCTGAAGGGCAGACAGGAAGCGCGTCGCAAAGTGACCAGCGGAATACCGTGACAACAGCAGGGTTCGGGGCGAATGGGAATGCTGGCGAAACCCCAGGAGCGAAGGGCGGAGGCGCCACAGGAGCCCTCATGGGGGCACTGGGCCTAAACGTCGGTGTTACAGGAACGAATACAACCGCACATGGGTGGAGCGCCGAAGAAAACTATGTGCTGACAGAGTTTTCTGGGTCCATGGGATCTGGGTATCAGCAAGCGCGTGATGCTGTGTACGAGCGCTACGGCACGCCTGATACCTGGGACTCCAGCACACGGGATCTTGCTGAACGGGAAATTGCTGAACGTTGGCATGGCAGCAATGAAGTCGTGTACCAAGATCTGAAGAGCAAGATGACCTCAGAAACGGCTGACGATGCTGCTCGCGCTAAGGGCGAAAGCGAGTGGAGCGACTTTATGGCATCAGACAACAAGCTGGATCGATTGGCGGATAAAGGTCGCGAGGTTTACGACGCCGTCAAGGACAAGTTCTCGTCATGGTGATCACAGTGTCCACCGCAACGAAAAATGCCAGCGAGCATGGCTCACTGGCATTTGTTAACTACGCCTTAGTCACGCGGCACGGGATAGTACGGCGGCTGCCAGCTCGGGTACGGCCTGTGGCCGTACACGTCGTGCCAGTACGGACCAGTGCGATTGTGGACGTCGTTCCAGTGCGGACTCGAGTCGAGCGCGTCGACTTCGAGTCGATCTGTCGGCTTGAACTTGTGCGGAGCAATGAGCCAGAAGCCAACAACAGCTACAAGGCCCGCCGGAACCGCCAGGACCGTGCCGGCCAGAAGGCCAAGCATGAAGAGACCGCCGCCGCCAATCAGCAGTGGCAGACCGAAGGCCCAGCGCAGAACTTTGCGGAACACGGCACACCTCCCGTTTCGCATGCGAAACGCTTTGAGGGCCATTTTACTCCACCCAGAGGGAAACTCCCATGAATTCGATCCCTTCCTACCAGTGGCAGGACGACGGTATCTGCGTGATGAGCTTGCAGCTCCAGTCCGACGACCTTGCCGCACTGTTTCTCGGCCTGGAAATCGTCGGCGAGCGCATTGCCCGCGGGCTTCCGCGCAAGCCGCGGCTTGGGCCGGACGAGTGGCCGGAGTTCTCCGACTACATCGAGGCCAACGGTGCGGCGGCCGAGCCGCTGCGCCGGCTCCAGGATTTGATGCTGGGCATTCGTGTAGCGGCGCAAGAGCAGGCGCTTGATCTGATGTCTCCGAGCGTTCGGGCGGCCTGAGCAACGCTGGTGCGATGCCTGGCCCGGTTGGTCGGCGCTCGTTGTCTGGGGGCCACGCGCTGCGCGCGCCGGGCTTTCGTGCTGCGCATCGAGCCGCTGTGCGTCTCGACCCTGCGGGCTTCAATCCCTCGGCCGAAGCACCGTCAGACCAAGCCTGCGGCTTCGTCTGTCGTCCCAACCGGGGGACACCGCGGCGGTGCTACGCCGCCGTGTCCAGGCTCGGTCGCTCCGCGGGTCAGTTCGGTGCCACTGGCTCCGCGCGCGTCAATGACCGCTCAACGCCTCGTATACGGCCGCGAGCCGATGAGCCGCTACGCGGCCCCTGCGGGGCGGTCATTGACCCGTGCTCGACGGCGTGGCGATCGGTCTCCGATCACAAGCGCGGCGGACCTCTGCCGCGCTTGCGACCAGGGCCATAGGAGACGGACATGAACGACGTGCGTGATTTGAAGGTGCATCGAATCGAGATTCGGACGCAGCGGCACAGGACCGGCTGGACTTACTTCGTGGACGTGGACAATACCGGGCTGTTCGAGACGGACAGGACGTACATCACGCGCGCCGCTGCGCTCGATGCGGCTGCTTTGCGACTGATCCGCGAGCTGCCGGTGCTGTTCGAGCAGGACCTGATCGAGAAAATCCCCTGCCAGCTCAGGAGCGCATGATGGCGACGGCAAGAGAGTGGCGCTGCGACCCGGTGCTGGCCGAGTTCGCGGCCAGGCAGGTGGCCCTTGCGGCGACGCGCGGCAAAGCGAAGGCGCCGGCGATGGAGGGCCTGCACAGGATCGTAGCGGCGATCCGCCAACATCCTGGAACCGGCCAGGTGCGCCGTCTCGTGGCATTTCTCGGCGGGCTTTACAACGGGCCGCGTTTTCCGTTCGATCTGACGGACCTGCGTTCGCTGGACGGTGAGTTGGCGTCGGCATGTCTCGATGTTCTGCGCTATGACCATTTCGGCCAGGCGGAGATCCACGAGTGGGGCGTCATCGACGGTGACGAGTTGAACGCGCTGCTGGAATCGTATGGGCTGTACTACGCTGCTCAGCAACGCCGAATCGGACGGGAGTTGTACCGGGCGCGCTACGGCGAGAATGGGCACCCTGACGAGGGCTGCTGCGCATGACAGCGTTTCGCATGCGAAACGAAGGTGGTTCGGGCCATGCCTGAGCTTCACGTCCGCGATCCAGACGACTCGGTGCATAGCCGGGTCGTCGATTACGCCCGGCGCAACGGCCGGACGGTCTCAGAGGCGGTGCGCGAGTTGCTGGCTCGCGGGCTCGATGCTTCGTCGGCGAAGCCGTCGATGCTGCCGAGCTGGCGCAGCAGCTGCACGCGCGCATTGCTGCGTTGGATCAGCGTATCCCGGCGACCGGGGCCTATCACCGCCGGATGATGATGACGATACTGGGAAACGTCATGCTGACGCGCCAAATCGCAGCATTGATGAAGCCGGAGATCGTCCAGAAAGCGCAGCAGAACGCGCGCAGCGCGTCCGAGAAGATAAGCCGTGACGGGCGAGGTCTGACGATAGTCCGGGCCGCTCCGGTTCCTGCCTGTGCGTTGAATTTTTCTCGACACAGTATTCACGTTGTGAACGACCAGTATCGCCCGTGTCTGACGGACATGCCGATCGCGGATTCGGTCGAGGCGTTGTAGACTTTTCCCATCGTTTCAGATCATGGGAATGGGGGATGCCGATGGGATCGAGAGTGCCCGCTCGCTGGCTGCCGGCGGTCATTGTTGTCTCGCTGTCTGCGATCTTGGCCGGATGCAACGATCGCCCTACTGAGAGCGACGCCGAGGCCGCATTTCGGGACAAAGTCGCTAGCGAGTGGGGAGAACGAGCGCAGGTGCGTTCGTTCAAGAAGACCGACGGCTTGGGCTATGAGAAGAACGGCGTGAAAGCCTACGAGCTGGCATACACGGCGAGCGTCGACCGGCCGGCGAAAGGTGCCACGGAAGTGACCGGAACGGTTACGTTCGTACGCACCGAGCATGGCTGGAACGCGGCCGATGTGAGCGGTGAAACCGACGAGCAGCGGCAAGCCGCGCAGCAGCGCGAACGGGACATTGCCGAGCGCGCCAACGTCGTACGGGCGCGACAGGACATTCGAGTGCTCGAAAGCGCGCTGGCCCTCTACAAGCTGGACAACTTCCACCACCCCAGTACTGAGCAAGGCTTGGCCGCACTGGTGAATCCACCGGACAGTGAACCCAAGCCTGTCAACTACAAGTCCGGTGGTTACATCCAAGACCTTCCGAACGATCCGTGGGGCAATCCTTATCAGTATGCCAATCCCGGAACGCGCAGCGAGTTTGATCTATTTTCGTTCGGTGCCGATGGCAAACCCGATGGCGAAGGCGCGGCCGAGGACATCGGTAATTGGAATCTTCCATAGATAGGCCCGACCGGCCACGCGCGACCCGTTACCGCGCACCAGCGGATATGAACTGCCGAACGCGCCGCTGTTCCGCCTGAGCCTCGGCCAACAACCAATTCCAGTCGTCCGGTGGATGGCCGCTTTCGAGCATCTTGCGAAACGTCCGGTACGCATCGTCGCTGCTTTCGTAGGCGCGTTTGGTGTCCTCGTCATTGACCCAGGCGAACACGATGACCTTGCTCTGGGCGTGGTATCGGAAGAACAAGCGGTACTGCTGGAAGAATTTCGCGCGGAACCAGTGCTTGTAGTCGTCCCCGAGCGTGCCGCCCTGCCGGTACTCCGACCGCGTCGGGTCCTGCGGAATGACTTCAAACGCCAGCTTCGTGATCGCCGCCAGGCGTTTGGTGGCGTTCTTCCTGACGTATCCGGTCGGGTCTTTTTGCTTCAACGCCTCGACCTGCTGCGCGAGCGCTTCGAGCTGTGCGAGGAACAGCGGGTGGGCGAACATCGTCCAGCCGTGAACGACCAGCGGCGCTGGCTTGCCGCCGGTCATTCATCGTCCGCCGACAACGCTGCATGGAGATCGACCTCGACATCGCCGACGAGCGTATGGAGCCGCCGCACCAGATCAGCGTCGATGGCCTGGGTGCGTTCCGGGTGGTCGGCGATGTCGCGCGCCAGAAAGCCCAGGAACTGACCGAGCACCGGGTCGGCTTCGTCAGCCTCCTCCGCGCGCGTCAGCACCACCTCGCCGTTCGGACGGATGGTGTAGTGAATCTTGTCCCGCTTGCTCAAGCGCAAGGCGCGCCGGACGGTCTCCGGCACCGTGGTCTGGTAACGGTCGGTCAGCGTCGATTCGACTTCGAGGGCGGCAGGCATGGCGCACTCCGATCAGAGCGGGATGGATGCAGCGATGGTAATGCAATCGCCTTGTCATGGCAATGCGTTCGCATTGCCGATACCGGACTGCACATGAGCGTTGTCCCGGTTCGGCCAGCACTGCCGACCAGGCTTGGACAGCATCAACGCCTCAAAACGACCAAACTCTTCGACCATCTGGACGCAGGTGGAGCAAAGGAACTCCCCGGCGGCGCCGGTCTGATCCTCTCTCACACCCCACGCACGGGTGGCGTGCCCTACGGGCGGCGCTAAGTCGTTGACTTAGCGCCTGTTACGCGGCCTACAGGCTTGCTGTCCTTTGTAGGACATCTGTAGGCCAGCCGTTCGGCGGAAGCATAGATTCTTTCTGAATCAATGCCTTGTACCGAAGAAGCCCGAACGCCTTCCCGCGTCCGCCGAAAGCGGCGCGGTCGCGAGCTTTCCGGCCCTTCGTTAATGCGCGTCTCTCGCGCATTTTGGCAGCTGGTGAGGGCAAGGACAGCGCGGTGCTTCTCGCGCGTCCTGGGTGCGCTGGGCGGCCGTGCGGGGTCTTTACCGCGACACCAGAAACGCCTTCTGGCTCATCAGCTCCTTCTGGCTCGCCTCGGCATTGACCAGGACATGCTGCTTGGTCATGCCCTGCGACTTGTAGACCGTCGTGGCGTAGGCATGCTCCCAATGCTGGCCGGCGGCTTCCTTCGTCGCCACGTCCCGGACCTCTTTGCCGTAGCGCTCGCGCAGCTCGGCGGCGTCTTTCGGATCGCGGCCGTCCTGAACCGCTTCGAGCACGCGGCGTTCCTGTTCCTTGGACTGCGGCGTAGTCCACGCCTCACGCTCGCCGAGCCGCGCAGAGAACAGCCACGTGTTGCGCGCCGCGCGCGCGATCGCGCCTTCCTCATCCGTACAAGGGCTATCCGCAGGTGCAGTGACAATCTCGGAAGAATTTTGGTTGGCCCAGCTGTCATGCCTTCCTGAATGCTTCACACTCTGCTGGTGCTGCGCCAGGAATCCGACATGAACGACCAATGCAAATGTGGCACGGCCCTTGGCATGCCGCCTCTCCGTCCCGAGTTGCAAGCGGCCTTTGACGAGTTGTATGCCAACCCGGATTACTTCGCATTTGCCGTGTGCCGTAGTCCCAATGGTCAGGCGTGGGAAGTGAACGTCAGGGAGGCCAACATTACATGGTGCCTTGAGACGTGCGGCACCGAGAATGAGTATCCCAGCTACGATGAAGCGATGGCTGCCGGTGCGGCCTGGTTGCAAGAACAGATCAACCGCGAGCCAAGCGCCGATGACATGGCGTTCCGGAAGTTATGGGAGGACTGGTGCAGTCAAGCGGATGAGCGTTTGTAAAATGGTCGCTGCTAGCGTCGTTCGATAACCCCGCGGCCGAATGTATTCGCGTCTAGTCGAAAAGGTCTCGATCAGCGATTTGGGGACGGCGGACAGCTCGAAGCCGCCATCACGTGCCGTCTTCTCGACGGCGTAGCCAAGACGTTGCGCGTCGGCGGCGAGCTCGGCGCGATAGATCATCCCGCCGAGCTTCTGGTCCTCGTAGAGCGGTTTCGATTCGAGGGCGACCCAGCGGCCGTCGGCCCGCTGCGTGACGTTGGCGACGACCGCGTGCGTGTGCAACTGCGGGTCCATGTTGCGGCTGGTGTGTTGCTGGAACAGCGCTGCGACCAGGTTGTCGCCTTAGCGCTGCCGCCCCTCCCAGCCCCAACCACCGCGCTGGCGGTAGGCGATGCTGTGCTCCTGGAGATGCGCCAGCGCTTTCTCGACAGCGCGCTCGTGCGCTTCGCGCAGGGGCGCGTCGCCGAAGGCTTCGACCATGACCGAGACGGACTTCGGCGCGCTGAAGGTCAGATCCCAGCCCGGCATGGTCTTCAGCACGGTGCCGTTCGGCAGCTTGCCGTCGAGGAGATTCTTGAAGGTGTCGGGTTCGACAGCACCGGAAAGGCCCCAGGCGCTGTGCTGCTGCGCCCCACCAGCAGCCTGCGCATCGGCAGACTCGGCGCCAGCGGCGTAGTAGTCGTCCTTGTCGTAGTACGAGACAGCAGCTGCGCTGTCCCGGAGACGCGAAATCGTGAGCATCGGCAGCTTGCTCCTGGCAAGGTGCCGATCCCGTCGCTCTACGCGCTATCGTACCGCGGCAGGCCGCGCTGCGCGATTTACTTACGCGGCCGACGTGCCTGCTTGGGTAGTTGATCCCAGCCTGGGTTCGGGCATTCGCGCCCGACCGGCGAGCCCCAATCCGTTTCCGGGTGCGTGTTCTCCGGCGTGATGCGCGCCAGCAGGTCGTCGAGGTTGTAGTTCGGCAACGGCGCGCTGCGCCGGCGTTTGCGGGCGCTGCTCATTGGGTATCCGATCGCGCTACTGCTGCCCGGTAGTGCTTGCCCAGGGCGTCGATCGCCTGGGCATAGGTGATCTCGCCGCGAATCAGCTTGGCATCGAGATCGCGGGAAAACATGCTGGATGGCGGCAAGCCCTCGCGGATATTGCTGCGCTCGGCGGCGGCCAGGGCCACGGCGCGGGCACCTTCGGGATGGATGTCTGAGTTGTGATTCATGGCGCTTTCCCGGTTCGGCGGCCTGGTTTCGTATCGTATTGTGTATCGCAACTACGAAATACGATACGAAACCGAAAAGCCGAAGATGGCTGACGCTGACATCATCGGCCACGTTCTCTAGGTTCAAATCGCGGGCTTCGGGACTTTGCTGGCGCAAGCCTCCCCCGAGGGACATACGATAGCGCAAAGGCCCACGGTGACGTGGGCCTTTGTCGTCTCTGCGGCCGGAGCTGTGCCCCGCAGCGTTTCGCATGCGAAATGCCCACGGTGATCGCCGGCGGCTCGTCCGGATCGGAACGATCTTGCGCTCGCAAAGTCCTCGATGATGGTCAGCGGTGAGCCGACACCGCTCGGGGTCGGCGCGCGCGTCACGACGCACTGCCCGGTCGATCAGTCGATGATCGAGCTGAGCACGCGGCCTTCGGTCGACTGCGGCACGCGCTTGCGGATGGCCTCGTATACGGCGTCGGGCACTTCGTCAATGTCCGGGTCGTACTGCGGCAGCGCGCGCGCCACGTCCTCTTCGGAGAAGTAAGGAGATTGGCTGATCGTGCGGCCGATCCGAATGTAGGAGGCGGCCAGATCGTCAACGCTGCGCAATTCACGACCGGCGTCGTCGCGTAGCTGAGCATAAAGCTGGTCATCGAGTTCGATCTTCATGGCACTGGTATCGTCTCACATGCGGCGCTCAGCGCCGATCCGTTGGAGTCTCATGGACACTCGCAAGCCCTTCATCTTGCCGCATCCCGGCATCGCTCAGGAGTTCGACGTCCTGTTCGCGGACACCGAGTTCTCGCGACTGCCGCTGCCGACCGAGAGCGTATTCGCCTGGGTGAAGCAGACCGAACTGCTGTCGCTGGGCATCACCTGCCTTGAGGCATCGGTCACGCCTTCGGGCCTGTACGCCGTTCGGCCGCTCGACAAGAAGCTGCGCAGCCGTTGCACGACCTTCGTGATCGACGAAGTGCTACCGCACCTGGAAGCCGTATCGCCGACCGCCCGCTTCCGCTCGTCGGCCGAGTTGCGCAAGCAGCTCCGGGCATTCCTTTCAGACCGCCGACGGGCAACCGGCAAGCCGCCGGCGATCGCCGTCGACTGGGCCGGGGATGCGTTTCTGCTCGGCGAGGCGCTGCCACCCGACATCGATGTGCTGCTGCTCGAAGGCATGCCGAGTATCACGCGTGCGATGGATACCTTCTTCAACGAGGACTATCGGCGCCACAATGCTTTTCATGATGCGCTGGCGCTGCGGCATGGGTTCATGGACTACCTCGGCACTGCCGGCGAGTGATGTGGTCCACTTCGGCAAGGCATCCCCGAAAGTGTGCGCTCCGATGTAGCGTCATTGGGATCGTTCGAGCGTTCGGGCTGCAGTGCCAGATCAGCCTGCGCAACGGAGCCGGTGTACTCGATGCGCAGCGCGCATGGTCGAGGTCCGGCAAGCGGCCGGGTCCGCCCCGCCGGAGTGCGCAAAATGCGCAAAATGCGCAATGTTTCACGCGGAACATCCTTGGGGCGAGCGTTTCGCATGCGAAACGGACGCGGCCCGGCCGACGGCTACTTTTTGCCGTAGGTGGCGTCGTGATCCGGTGGAATGGAGAGTAGGCGGATGAAATCGCCGTCACGGTACGCCACGGCCCGGCGTGCCTGGGTGATACGCAGACTGTAGAGGGCGGCGACGCCGGCGGGCGGCTCGATGCTGGTGATTTTCTCCCAGCGTAGTCCCTTGTCCCGATAGACCTGGTTCCAGGTGAGCTGGCGCAGCTTGTCCAGCATGTCCAGCGCGGCGTGACGTTCGATCTTTTGCAATCCGAGGAGGTCGCGCTGGAAAATGGGGTTGTTCAGATCCAGCCGGACCGTGGCATCGCGCTCAGCGGCCTTCATCGCGCAGGCGCTTCAGCGTTTCATCGTCGGTATCGGCGACAGGATGCGCCTGCGCCCAGGCCAGTGCCTCGCGCAGGTCTGCCGCGGCCTGCGGATGATGCAGCCAGCGTTCGTTGTCAGGGATGACCGTGGCAGTGCGGATCAGCCAGACGCCCGGCTCCTGTTCTTCGAGCAGCACCTGGCGCCCGGCGTACTGCTTGCCGAGGGAAATCGTCCCGTTGGCGCCGACCACCTTGACGGTCGGCTGGCTGGCAAGGGCGGGCATGGCGGCCTCCGTTAAATATTAAAATACGAAGGCACTATAACACTAAATGCCGCAGTGCGGCCGTACTGGCGTTTCGCATGCGAAACGACGCCGACCCGATTTAGGGGCGGTGATCCCAGGGGTTGATGACGCGCAAGCCGGCATCGAGGAAGGGCTGCACGTCCCGCGTGGCGACAGGCAGGCCACGGGCCAGGGCAATGGCGGCGATCAGGGCATCCATCGTGCCGAGCGGCCGGCCCTTGCGTTCGGTCTCGGCGGTCAGGCGGGCGTAGCACTCGCTCGCCGTGGTGTCGAAGGCGTAGACGCGATCGCCGACGATCAGCGGGAGCTTGCTGCGCAGTTCGACTTGGAGCTGCTGCTTGGCCTTGCCGTCCGGCTTGCGCTCGACGCCGGCGTACAGCTCAGCAAGGGTTAGCGTGGTCGTGCCGAGCGTTTCCGGCCGCTGCGCGTTGAGCCAGTCGATCACGGACTGGCTGTAGGCCGGCTTGAGCGGTTCGAACAGGACGTTCGTGTCGAGCAGGATCACGAGAAGTCCGCGTAGGGCGCCGGCTGGCGGTCGCGGCGGATGTCGAGCTCGACGCCGCCGATCGACTTGCCGATCGAGACCAGCAGATCGCCGACCCGCACATCGCCTTCCGGCCGCGCCGCGTCCTGCAGGATGGCGCGGACCTCAGCTTCCGTGCTGCGGCCATGCGCGCGTGCGCGAGTCTTCAGCGCCTGGTGCACGTCCAGGGGCAGATCGCGGATCGTCAGGGTCGGCATGGTGCAGTCTCCGATACGTTTTGCTGTCGGGAATAACAGCACAATAGCGATATGACTGCATCGTTTCGCATGCGAAACGCTCAAGTGCTGCCGAAGGATCGGCTTATCTGCTCCACATCTGCTTTCAGGCGGCAAATCCGGGCAAATTTACGCAACTCGCCGCAAACTGCCGCAAACTATTTTTCATTTACTTTCAGTTGCCTGTCTGTATTTTCAGGCAGTTGCGCATCATATGCCTTCCCTTAGGAGGCGGATGCTCTATCCACTGAGCTACAAGGGCGTGCGCCGCGCGCATGGTAGTCGATGCCGCCTCAGCCCTGCAGAACCTGGCCGAGGAAGGCTTCCAGGCGCGGATGTCCGGCGCCGTTGAAAAACCGTTCCGGCGCGTCGACATGGCAGATGCGGCCGGCGTCCATGAAGACCACGCGGCTGGCGACCGCGCGGGCAAAGCCCATCTCGTGGGTGACGACGCACATGGTCATGCCCTCGGCGGCGAGCGCCTTCATCACGTCGAGTACCTCGCCGACCTTTTCCGGATCGAGTGCACTGGTCGGCTCGTCGAACAGCATGATCTGCGGGTTCATCGCCAGCGCACGGGCGATGGCGACGCGCTGCTGCTGGCCGCCGGAGAGCTGCGATGGGTACTGGTCGTGCTTGCCGGCAAGCCCCACCTTGTCCAGCAGGGCGCGTGCACGCGCCTCGGCCTCGGCCTCGGACAGGCCGCCGACGATGCGCGGCGCCAGCATCAGATTCTCCAGCACCGTGCGATGCGGGAACAGGTTGAACGACTGGAACACCATACCGACCCGCGCGCGCAGGCGATTGAGGTCGGTGTGCCGGTCGTGGACGGCCTCGCCGAGCACGCGGATCTCACCGGCGCTGATCGGCTCCAGCGCATTGAGCGTGCGCAGCAGCGTGGACTTGCCGGAGCCGCTGGGCCCGACGATGCAGATCACCTCGCCGCGCGCCACGCTCAAGGACACGTCGGCCAGCGCGACGACGCCGTTGGCGTAGGTCTTGTGGACGCCGCGCGCCTCGATCAACACTTCAGTCATGGGCGAGCCGGCGTTCGAGGCGGCGCACCCACAGCGACAGCGTGCCGGTGAGTACGAGATACATCGCCGCGACGGTGAACCAGACTTCGAAGGGGCTGAAGGTCGAGCTGACCACCTCGCGCCCGGCCTTGGTCAGGTCGGTGAGCGCCATCACCGACACCAGCGAGGAGTCCTTGATCAGGTTGATGGACTGCCCGGCCAGCGGCGGCAAGGCCTTCTTCAAGGCCTGGGGCAGGATCACATGGCGCATCGCCTGCATGTAGGACAGTCCGAGACTGCGCGCGGCTTCCATCTGTCCGCGCGGCACCGCCTCGATGCCGGCGCGCACGATCTCGGCGACATAGGCGCCGGTGAACACGGACAGCGCGGCGACGCCGGCCGTGAAGGCTGACAGATCCAGCACGGTGCCGACGAAGAAATAGAAGATGAAGATCTGCACCAGGAGCGGCGTACCGCGGATCAGCTCGACATAGGTCGCCGCGAGCGCGCGCGACGCCGGATTGTGGGCGACGCGGCCGAGCCCGACGACGACGCCGACGACCAGCGCGAACAGCAGCGAGATCGCCGACAGCTTGAGCGTCACCCACAGCCCCCAGACCAGCGGTCCCGCGGCGATGCCGGACTTCATCGCGATGGCATCGCCTTCGAACACCAGATCGCCGTCGGCGGACAGCATGCGGTCGAAACCGTCCACGCGCACGCGCTCGGCGGTACGCAGCGATTCGATCTCCAGGCTCTTGCCGTCGTCGGCGAGCCTGACGAAGCCGTCGAACGGCGCGACGACGTCCTCGCCCTCGAAGCTGACGATGTACTGCGGGATGCGTTCCCAGTGCCAGTTGTAGTCCACCCGCGTGCCGGCGGCGTAGATACCGTAGCCGAGCGCGGCGATTACCGCGAGATAGAGCGCGTACCAGCCGGCGGTGCGCAGGCGTGCTGCGGAATCAGCCGGCGACATGCTTCAGCCACGCGGTGTTTTCGAACCACTTGCGATACAGCGCGTCGTAGACGCCCTCGTCGCGGATCTGGCGCAGGAAGTTGTTCAGCCAGTTGAGAAAGTCCGGATCGCCCTTGCGCACCGCCCAGCCCAGCGGCTCGCGCGTGAACGGCTCCTTGAGATGCACCGCGGCGTCGGGGAAGCGTGCGGCGTAGACGACGTTGTACGGCAGGTCGTAGACGAAGGCGTCGGCGCGGCCGCTGCGGACCTCGATCATCGCCTCGGCCTCGCTCTCGAAACTGCGAATGCGCGCCCTGGGCATGAAGCGCCGCGCGGCGATGTCGCCGGTGGTGCCGAGCTTGGTCGCGATCGTGTACCGCGGATCGTCGAGCTGACTGTAGGTGGTCACTTTGTCCTCGTGCGCACGGTTGAGCAGCACCGACTGGCCGATGACGATGTACGGATCGGCGAAGTTCACCTGCAGGTTGCGCTCCGCAGTGATGGTCATGCCGCCCATCAGGATGTCGAACTTGTCGGTCAAGAGCGCCGGGATGATGCCGTCCCACTGCGTGTTGACCAGCGTCAGTTTCACGCCCATCGTCTTGGCCATCAGGCGCGCCAGATCGACATCGAAGCCGATGATGTTGCCCTTCTTGTCGAGCATTTCGAACGGCATGTAGCCGGCCTCCAGTCCCACGCGCAGCTCGCCGCGCTTGAGGATCCGGTTGAGCGTCGACTTTTCCCACAGCGACTGATCGTTCGCCGGTGCCGGCGCGCACAGCAAGACCAGGAGCAGCCCCAGGATTCCCCTCATGCGTAACATCGGCGTGCAGGACAGGATGTAGAGTGCCCGATTAGAGCAGAACGGGTCCGGCCGATGCGAGAGGCGTTCACCCCATGGCTGCAATGGATCGACGCGCAGTTGCCGGAAATGCGCGACGCGCTGCTGTGCCTCAGTAACCAGAACTCCGGCAGCTTCAACGCCGCCGGCGTGCGCGCGGTCGGCGCGCAGATGCTGGAACGCTTCGCGCCGCTCGGCTGCACCCACGAGTGGATCGAGCTGCCAGCCTTCACCGCCACCGCCGACGACGGCCGCCCGTGCGAGCGCCCGATCGGCCCGGCGCTGCGGTTGCGGCAGCGGCCCGACGCACCCTTGCAGGTGTTTCTCGGCGGCCATCTGGACACCGTCTTTGCGATCGACCACCCGTTCCAGCAGGCGCATCAGGATGGCGACGACAGCCTGCACGGCCCCGGTGTCGCCGATCTCAAGGGCGGGCTGCTGGTGATGTGGGCCGCACTCGCCGCACTCGAGCGCAGCCCGTGGCGCGCGCGCATCGGCTGGGAGGTGCTGCTGAACCCGGACGAGGAGATCGGCTCGGCCGGATCGGCGCCCCTGCTGCGCGAAGCCGCCGCGCGCAACCACTTCGGCCTGGTCTACGAACCCGCCTTCCCCGACGGCGGGCTCGCCTCGGCACGCAAGGGCAGCGGCAACTTCGATGTCATCGTCCACGGCCGCGCAGCGCACGCGGGGCGCAATCCCGAGGACGGTCGCAATGCCTTGCGCGCGGCCGCCGATGTGATACGCGCGGTCGACGCGCTCAACGGCGTGCGCGACGGCGTGACCCTCAACGTCGGCTACGTCCACGGTGGTGGTGCACTCAACGTCGTGCCGGACCTGTGCGTGTTCAAATTCAACGTGCGCACGGCGCGGCCCGACGACGAATGCTGGGTGCAGGAGCAGCTCGACCTGATTCTCACCCGTGCGCAGCGCGACGGGGTGAGCTTCGAGCTGCGCGGCGGCTTCACGCGCCCGCCGAAGATCGTCGACGCGCGCGCACACACGCTGATCGACTGGCTCGGCGACTGCGGCCGAACGCTCGGCACACCGCTCGCATTCAGGCCCACCGGCGGCTGCTGCGACGGCAACAACCTCGCCGCCTATGGCCTGCCCAACGTCGACAACCTCGGCGTCGTCGGCCGCGACATCCATTCCGCCGCCGAGCGCATGCGCATCTCCTCGCTGACCGAGCGCGCGAAGATCTCGGCGCTGTTGCTGCTGCGCTGTGCCAGCGGCGATCTGGTCTGGAACTGACCATGCGCTACATCCGCCCCATCCAAGCCGACGATCTCGACGCTCTGCTGCAGATGGCGCGCACTGCCGGCGCCGGCTTCACTTCGCTGCCGCCGGACCGCGACACGCTGCGCGCCAAGATCGAGCGCTCGCTGCGGTCCTTCGCCGAACCGGTCAACGAGCCGGGGCATCAGCGCTACATGTTCGTGCTTGTCGAATCCGAGACCGGCGAGGTCGGCGGCTGCTGCGCGGTCGAGGCCGCGTGCGGTCTCGACGAGCCGTTCTACAACTATCACGTCGGCCTGACCGTGCACGCCAGCCGCACGTTGAACGTCTACACGCGCGTGCCGACGCTGTATCTGTCGAACGACCTGACCGGCAGCAGCGTGCTGTGCTCGCTGTATCTGGCGCCGGCGTTTCGCGCGGCCGGCATGGGCCACCTGCTGTCCAAGTCGCGCTTTTTGTTCATCGCCAGCCATCGCGCGCGCTTTGCCGACAAGATCATCGCCGAGATGCGCGGCGTTTCCGATGCCGCCGGCCGCTCGCCGTTCTGGGAAGGTCTGGGCCGACATTTCTTCAGCATCGAGTACGAGCTTGCCGAACACATCGTCGGCCAGGGTAACAAGGCCTGCATCGCCGAGCTCATGCCGACACATCCGATCTACACCAGCTTGCTGCCGGCGGAGGCGCAGCGCGTGATGGGCCGCGTCCACGAACAGACCGCGCCGGCACTCAAGCTGCTGGAGCAAGAGGGCTTTCGTTACCAGAACTACATCGACATCTTCGACGGCGGACCGACGGTCGAGGCACCGACCGCGCAGGTGCGCTCGATCCGCCGCTCGCGCGTGCTGCGCGTGCGTGTGGGCGACGGCACGACGAAGGCGCGCGCGACGCCGCATCTGATCTCCAATCTTTCGCTCGGCGGCTTCCGCTGCGCGCTCGCGCCCTTGAGCGTGCAGCAGGACCGGCTGAGCCTGACGCCGGCGCTGGCAGCGACCCTGGGTCTTGCCGACGGCGACAACGCACGCGTGGTGGCGCTATGACGCGATCGTTGCAGAATCTCACCGGCGAGCTGTATCTCGACGGCCGCTGGTGCCGCGGCAGCGGACCGGTTTTCGAGAGCCTCGCCCCGCACGATGAGCACCGCGTCTGGCAGGGCTGCGCCGCCAGCGCGAGCGACGTCGACGACGCCTTCGTCGCCGCACGCAAGGCCTTCGATGATTGGGCCGACCGCAGCTTCGCCGAGCGCGCGACGCTCACGCGCGCGTTCGCGACCCTGCTCGAGGCGCAGGCCGAGGCGCTGGCGCGCTTGCTCGCCGAGGAGACCGGCAAGCCGCTGTGGGAGGCGCGCACCGAAGTCGCGGCCATGGTCGGCAAGATCGAATTGTCGATCCGCGCCAACCGCGAACGCACCGGCGAGCACGAGCAGGCCACCGATTTCGGCCGCCACGTGCTGCGTCACCGTCCGCACGGCGTCGTTGCCGTGTTCGGGCCGTACAACTTTCCGGGACACCTGCCCAACGGCCACATCGTGCCGGCGCTGCTCGCCGGCAACTGCGTGCTGTTCAAGCCCAGCGAGCTGACGCCGGCGACCGCCGAGGCGACCGTGCGCCTGTGGGAACAGGCCGGCCTGCCGCCCGGCGTGCTACAACTGCTGCAAGGCGAGCGCGCGACCGGCGCGGCGATCGCGGCACATCCCCAGCTCGACGGTCTCTACTTCACCGGCAGCCAGCGCACCGGCGCACTGCTGCACCGCCAGTTCGCCGACGACAGCGGCCGCATCCTCGCGCTCGAACTCGGCGGCAACAATCCGCTGATCGTGCGCGCGGTCGCCGACCTCGACGCCGCCGTGCTCGACACCGTGCAGTCGGCCTTCATCACCGCGGGTCAGCGCTGCACCTGCGCGCGGCGCCTGTTCGTACCGCGCGGCGCCTGGGGCGATGCCTACATCGAACGGCTCATCGCCGTCGCGCGGACGCTGCGCATCGATCGCTGGGACGCCGAACCGCCGCCGTACATGGGTCCGGTGATCAGCGCGCGCGCCGCAGATGCCCTGCTCGCCGCGCAGCAACGCCTGCTCGACGCCGGTGCGCGCAGCCTGCTGGCGATGCGCCGACTCGATCTCGGACGGGCCTTCGTGTCCCCGGGCATCGTCGACGTGAGCGCCATGGCCGAGGTTCCGGACGAGGAATACTTCGGCCCGTTGCTGCAGGTGATCCGCTACGACACGCTCGACGAGGCCATCGCCGGCGCCAACCGCACGCGCTACGGCCTGTCTGCCGGCTTCATCGGCGAGGACGCCGCCGAATACGAGCGCTTCCGCCTGCGCATCCGTGCCGGCATCGTCAACTGGAACCGGCCGACCACCGGTGCCTCCGGCGCCTACCCGTTCGGCGGCATCGGTGCCAGCGGCAATCACCGGCCGAGCGCCTACTACGCCGCCGACTATTGCGCCTATCCGGTCGCGAGCAGCGAAGCGCCGCGCATGCAGCGCGCGAGCAAGCTGCCGCCGGGAGTGAGCCTGTGAGCACAGCCAAGCCAGAAGCCACGCTCGAAGCCAATTTCGACGGCCTGGTCGGACCCACCCACCACTACGCCGGCCTGTCCTTCGGCAACGTCGCCTCCGAGCGCAATGCGCGGCGCATCGCCAATCCGCGCGAGGCTGCGCGTCAGGGCCTGATGAAGATGCAAGCGCTCGCCGCGCTCGGCTTGCCGCAGGCGGTGCTGCCGCCGCAGGAGCGTCCGCACCTGCCGACGCTGCGCCGGCTCGGCTACAGCGGCACCGACGCGCAGATCCTCGCGCGCGTCGCGCGCAGCGCACCGGAACTGCTCGCCGCGGTGTCCTCGGCCTCGGCGATGTGGACCGCGAATGCCGCGACCGTATCCCCCAGCGCGGACTGCGCCGACGCGCGCGTGCACATCACCCCGGCCAACCTGTGCAGCAATCTGCATCGCGCGATCGAAACCGAGACCACCGCGCGCGTGCTCAAGGCCGTGTTCCCCGATCCGAGCCGCTTCGTCCACCACGCCCCGCTACCAGCGACGCCGATGCTGGGCGACGAGGGCGCGGCCAACCACACGCGGCTGTGCAGCGATTACGGCGACCCCGGGCTGGAGCTGTTCGTCTACGGCCGCGGTGGCGACGACGAGCCGCGGCCGGCGCGCTATCCGGCGCGGCAGACGCGCATGGCCTCGGCGGCGATCGCGCGCCTGCACGAACTCGACGCGGCGGCGACCTTCTTCGCCCAGCAGCACCCCGAGGCGATCGACGCCGGCGTGTTCCACAACGATGTCATCGCCGTGGGCAACCGCGAGGTGCTGCTTTATCACGAGCAGGCCTTCGTCGACGCACAGGCCCTGCGCGGCTGGATCTGCACGCATCTGCCCGGTGAACGGCGGCCGGTGTTCATCGAGATCAGCGAGACCGAAGTCAGCCTCGACGCGGCGATCGCCTCGTACCTGTTCAACTCGCAACTGGTCTGCCCGGCGGACGGCGGCATGCGTCTGATCGTCGCGCGCGAATGCGAGGAAACGCCCGCGGTCTGGAGCGCGCTGCAGCGCATCCTCGCCGACGACCGCAACCCCATCAACGGCATCGCCGTGTTCGATCTGCGCCAGTCGATGCAAAATGGCGGTGGTCCGGCCTGCCTGCGACTGCGCGTGGTGCTCACACCGGCCGAGCGCGCCGCCGTCGCCCCCGGCGTCTGGATCACGCCCGAGCGCCACGCCGAGCTGCTCGCCTGGGTCGACGCGCACTATCGCGATCGCCTCACGGTCGACGATCTGGCCGACCCGCAACTGCTCGAGGAGAGCCGCACCGCGCTCGACCGCCTGACCGCGCTACTCAAGCTCGGCAGCCTGTACGACTTCCAGCGCAACTGATGCCACCGATGCGCGCAGGCTTGTGCTGGCAATGGATCGACTGGCCGGCGTTCGATCCGGACACGCTCTATGCGCTGCTCAAGCTGCGCTCGGACATCTTCGTCGTCGAGCAGAACTGTGCCTACGCGGACATGGACGGCCTCGATCCGCGCTGCCGTCATCTCGTCGGCCGCGATGCCGACGGCCGCGTGCAGGCCGGTCTGCGCCTGGTGCCGCCCGGCATCAAGCACGATGCGCCGGCGCTCGGCCGACTGGTCGTGGCCCCGGCATGGCGCGGCGCCGGTTACGGTCGCGAGCTGATGACACAGGGCATCGCCGCCTGCGCGCAGCATTATCCCGAACAGCCGATCTTCCTCTCCGGCCAGCAGCATCTCGAAGACTTCTATCGCTCGCTCGGCTTCGAGACGATCTCGACGCCTTATCTGGAAGACGGCATTGCGCACGTCGACATGCTGCGGCCGGCACAGACCTGAACGCTATACTCGTGCGCCCCTGATCGAGCAGGCGCCGCCCCGCCCACGTGTACATCGAGTACTTCCAGCTCCGGGAGATGCCGTTCGCGATCACCCCGGACCCCGCCTATCTGTACATGTCCTCGCGCCACCAGGAGGCGCTCGGGCATCTGTTGTACGGCATCGGCCAGTACGGAGGCTTCGTGCAGATCACCGGCGAGGTCGGCACCGGCAAGACCACCATCGTGCGCTCACTGCTCGAGCAGAAGCTGCCCGATGTCGACGTGGCGATGATCCACAACCCGCGCCAGAGCGAGCATGAGTTCGTCCACTCGATCTGCGACGAACTCGGCGTCGCGGTGCCGCGCGAGACGACGTCGATCAAGCTGCTGGTCGATGCCTTGAACGCGCATCTGCTCAAGACTCACGCCGCTGGTCGGCGCACGGTCCTGATCATCGACGAGGCACAGAACCTGCAGCCCGGCGTGCTCGAACAGGTGCGGCTGCTGACCAACCTTGAAACGGCCAAGGAAAAGCTGCTACGCATCATGCTCGTCGGCCAGCCGGAGTTGGCGACGCTGCTCGCACGACCCGAGCTGCGCCAGCTCGCCAGCCGCATCACCGCGCGCTACCACCTGACGCCGCTGTCCGCACGCGAAACCGCCGAGTACATCGGCCATCGCCTGCGCATCGCCGGCGCGCGCTCACCGATCTTCGAACCCGAGGCTTGCGCGCTGGTGCATCGCCATGCACAGGGCATCCCGCGCCTGATCAACGTCATCTGCGACCGCGCGCTGCTCGGCGCCTACGCCCAGCAGGCCCTGCGCGTCGACGCCGCGACCGTGCGCCGCGCCGCGCGCGAGGTCATGGGCGAGCAGCGCGAACGGCTCGAAGCCGGCGCGCCGCGGCGCTGGCGCGCGATCGAAACCGGCTGGCTGGTCGCGCTGATCGCTTGCGCGGGCCTGTTCGCCTACACGTTCTATCCCTGGGGATCGCAGGCGCCATCGGCGGCGGCGACGCCCTCGGCATCGGCCAAACCGACGCGTACTGCGGCCGCAACACCGACACCGCAGATCACGCCCGTCGCAACGCCGGCGGCGATCGTGCCGGCGGCGCTGCCGCTGTCGTCGGCCGAGGATCTCGCTCGCAGCGCACAGCCGCTGGCGGTGGCGCTGGCCCGCCTGATCCGGCTGTGGAACGCCGAAGTGCCAGCGGATGCGACGGCCGACTTGTGCGCCGCGCTGCACACCCAGGGCTTGGCGTGCTACCGCAGCAGCGGCAGCTGGCAGGATCTGTTCACGATGGACCGCCCCGCGGTGCTCAGCCTGCTGATCGACGGCAGTCCGCAGTACGTGCTGCTCGAATCGCTGGATCCGCGCAACGCCGTGCTGCACACCGTGCTCGGCCCGATGCGGATCGCCGTCGCCGAACTCCGCCCGCTGTGGACCGGCGAATTCCTGCTGTTGTGGCGCCGCGAGACCCACGCGATCCGCATCGACGCCCAGGCCGGCAGCGTCGACATCGCCTGGCTGCACCAGCGGCTCGCGGAACTCGGCTATACCCAGGGCGAGCCGCCCCCAGTGTTCGACGCCGCGCTGGCCGATGCCGTGCGCCGCTTCCAGGCAGACCGCGGCCTGGCCGTGGACGGCATCGCCGGCGTGCGCACCCTGATCGAGCTCGGCGATGGACTCCCCGGCACGCCGACGCTGGCCATGAGAACCCCATGAGCTACATTCTCGATGCGCTCCGGCGCGCCGAACGCGAGCGCAGCACCGCGGCGCCACAACCCCAGGGCGCGGCCACCGCGCCGGCCACGCCACGGCCACGGCCGACCATCCTCGTGCTCGCCGCAACGACGCTGTTTCTGGCCGGTGTCGGCGTCGCTGCGTTGCTGCTGCGCCCGCCGCCGGCACCGCTCGCTGCCACGCCGACGAGCGCAACGAGCACGGACGCCGCGCCCCCAACCGAACGCGCCGCATCCCCAGCCGAGGAACCGCTCACCGGGCAACCCCTGCTCGGCGAGATCGAAGCCCTTGGGGTCTACGAAACCTTGGACGACGTCACGCCGGTGTTCCAGGGCAGTCCCACCCGCGCCGGCAACACGCCCCTTACCGACGGACCGACGCCCGTCGCGACGCTGGTCCACGACTCGACGCCGGCCAGCGCGACCCAGACCACGCCCCCGACGTCCCAGCCTATGACGACGACCGGCGCGCCGGGCGATGCTCGACGCGCGCAGCGACTGGACGCGCTGCCGACGGAGGTGCAGTCCCGTTTTGCGTCACCGCTGATCCAGGTGCACGTCTTCGATGCCGACCCGGCGCGCCGCTGGATCATGGTCGATAGCCGCCGCGTCGGCGAGGGCGGTCAGCTCGACGGCGGACTTCGCATCGCCGAGATCGTCGCAGACGGCGTGATCTTCGAGTTCGAAGGCCAGCGCGTCTACTGGCCGCTGAATCGCTGATTGCCGCAGCGCCGATGCGAGGCTCAGCGCTCGAGCAGCGCGAGCTTGTCCGGCTTGCCGTCCCAGTCCTTGGCGTCCGCGGGCGGCTCCTTGCGCTCGGTGATCACCGGCCACTCCTTGCTCAGCTGCGCGTTGATCGCCTTGAAGTGCGCTTGGTCCTCGGGCAGATCGTCCTCGGCGAAGATCGCCTCGGCCGGACATTCTGGCTCGCACAGTGTGCAGTCGATGCACTCCTCGGGGTCGATCACGAGAAAGTTCGGACCTTCGTGGAAACAGTCCACCGGGCAGACTTCCACGCAATCGGTGTACTTGCACTTGATGCAGTTTTCGGTAACGACGAAGGTCATGGGCGCAACTCGCAGTTGGGCAAGGGCGGGCCGGATGCCGGCCGTCAAGGGCGCCGGATTCTAACCGATCACGATCGGCGACCGGCCCGCCGCAAGATCAGGCGGACGGGTCGTCGCCGGGCACCTCGGGCCGTTGCGGCGCTGGTGGCTTGAAGGTCAGGTCCAGCAAGTGGGTACCGAAGCGGCCGTTGCGGCGATCCTCGAAGTACTGCCGCAGGCTGTGCCAGATCGTCGGAAAGGCGATGTGGTCCCAGGGGATCTCGTGCTCGTGCATCAGGACGACCTCGGAACTCTCGGCGGTCGGCCCGAAGCGTTCCGACAGCAGGCGGCCGCAGTGGACCATGTACACCTGGCTGACGTAGGGCACGTTCATCACCATCAGCAAAGGCCCGACATCGACCTCGGCCAGCGATTCCTCGCGCGCCTCGCGCGCGGCACCGGCGGCACTGGTCTCGCCCATCTCCATGAAACCCGCGGGGAAGGTCCACAAGCCGCGGCGCGGCTCGATGTTGCGCCGGCACATCAGCACGCGGCCGTCGCGCCACTCGGCGATCACACCGACGATGACCTTGGGATTGCGGTACTGCACGTGACCGCAGCGCGTACAGACGTGCCGCGGCAGGTGGTCGTCGGCCGGCACCCGGAACTCGACCGGATGTCCGCAGACATTGCAGTAACGCGTTTGGGGGTGCATGGGGCAGCGGATGAGCAAGGCCGGCACTATAGCGGCTCAAGTGGAATTGCCGCCGAAAATCGGTGAACATTCGGCGTTGCGATCGAAGAACATCGGACCGCTCTGGGGGATGCGCATGAACAAGCTCACGTGTCTGGCTGCCGGCCTGCTGCTCTGCAACGCGGTCTTCGCACAGGATGACGGCGACACCCAGGCAGGCAACAGCTTCGCCGACATCAACGCCGCCGATCAAAGCAGCGACACGCCGGATGCCAACAGCTTTTCGTCCGACACCCAGGACGCCAACCGCTTTACGTCCGACACCTCCGACGCCAACCGCTTCACCTCAGACACCAGCGATGCAAACAGTTTCGCGTCGGACGGCTCGGACGCCAACAGCTTCGGCGACGGTTTCGACGACTCGGGCACCAGCGGCGACGAGGCCGCGCCCGAGGAGGCCCAGCCGTGGGCGCTCTACGCCGGCGCCGACGTCGTCTGGACCACCGCCTCGTTTTCCTCGCAAGCTCTGATCGACGCGTTCGGCGGCGACCGCTTCGATTCGCGCATGTACCGCGTGCGCGCCGGCCTGCGTCTGTTCGATGCGATCGGTCTCGAAGCACAGCTCGGTGCCGGCGACAGCGGCGTCGGCGAGCTCGCGGCCGACGAGTTCAGCACCGAACGGTTCTACGCGGTCTACTTCGTTCCCACCGGTGTGTTGCTCGATCTGATCGAAGTCGGCGCCTCGATCGGCTATGCCCACGTGGACCTCGAACGGCCGGGCGCCTCCGAGGCGATCAACGGCGCCAGCTTCGGCGTCAACGTCGAGATCCCGGTGTACACCAGCGACGCACTCGAGCTGCGTATCGGCGGCGGCGCCGCGACCTACCGCGCGCAGCCATCGGCCCGCATCTACGGCTACCACGCCGGCCTGCGCCTCGACTTCCGCGTCTGAAGGTCCGCACCGGCGCGGCGGGCCGATATAATGCGCGGCCGCGCCGAAGTGGCGGAATCGGTAGACGCAGCGGACTCAAAATCCGCCGCCTTCAAAAGCGTGTGGGTTCGAGTCCCACCTTCGGCACCAGTCATCCCGCGTTCACGCGGCGCACCGCCGATCAGCCTTCGATTGCGCGGCGGTCACGGCGTCGATCGGCGCCGCTGGGTCGATGCGTGCGGCGTGCCGTCCCCGGCACAAACGGCGCGCATTGACGGCGTCGCGGCGGCGCTGCTCAAATCACCGCGCCGCTCACGGGGAGTAGCCGGGGCCTCACCCGCTCCCGCGACGTCGTCAGCACGGGTACTCGCGTACCCCGGCGTCGCGGACCGCGCCAATGTGCGGACGGTAAGACCGACTGGGCGGTTGGCTTTGCGCCGCCCGTTCACTTTTAAATGATCTCTCCATGATCTCCATCGGCACGCCGCTGCTCTGGACGCTGTTCACGATCTTCGTCGTCGTTGCGCTCGCGGTCGACTTCTTCGCGCTCAACCGCCAGGGCGCACACAAGGTGTCGATGCGCGAGGCGGCGATCTGGACGCTGATCTGGATCGCGGTCAGCTTCGTCTTCGTCGCCTTGCTGTGGTGGGAACTCGGCGGCAGCGGCGACGATGCGGCGGCGCGCGCGCTCGCCAACGACAAGGCGCTGGAGTTCATCACCGGCTATCTGGTCGAGAAGGCGCTCGCGGTCGACAACATCTTCGTCTTCCTGATGGTCTTCACCTACTTCGCGGTGCCGGCGGAGTTCCAGAAGCGCGTGCTGATGATCGGCATACTCGGCGCGCTGCTACTGCGCGCGGTGCTGATCCTGATCGGTGCCTGGCTGATCGCCAAGTTCCACTGGATTCTCTACGTCTTCGGCGCCTTTCTGGTCTTCACCGGCATCAAGATGTGGTGGGCTGCGGGCCAGGAGCCGGATCTCGAGGACAATCCGGCGCTGAAGTGGATCAAGCGGCGCATGCGTATCGCGCCCGGCTACGACGGCGAGAAGTTCTTCACGCGCATCGACGGCGCGCGCGTCGCCACACCGCTACTGGTCGTCGTGGTGCTGATCGGCATCGTCGACGTGATCTTTGCGGTGGACTCCATCCCGGCGATTTTCGCGATCACGCTCGATCCGTTCATCGTGCTCACGTCCAATGTGTTCGCGATCCTCGGCCTGCGTGCGATGTACTTCCTGCTCGCCAGCGTGCATGAGCGCTTCCATCTGTTGTCGTACGGTCTGGCGATCGTCCTGGTGCTGATCGGCGGCAAGATGCTGCTGATCGACCTGTACAAGATCCCGGTCGCCTGGTCGCTGGGCGCGACCGTGCTGGTGCTCGGCGTGACGATGCTGCTGTCCGTCTACATTCCGCCCACGGGCGATGGCAGGCCGCGCGGCGGCTATCCGTTCTCGCGGCGCAAGCGCGAGCCGGACGAACCCGCGCGCAGGTGAGTCTTCAGCGCCACCGCGCGCGGCGGCGCCACGAACGCAGCAGCAGCAGGCCGCCGGCGAGCCCGCCCAGATGCGCGAAATGGGCAATGCCGGACATCGTGCCGGTGACGCCCGCGTACAGTTCGAAGGCCGCGTATAGCGTGACGAACACCGGCGCCGGCAGCGGGATCGGCGGGAATAGCAGCATCACGCGCCGGCGCGGGAACAGCAGCGCATAGGCGCCGAGCAGGCCGAACAGCCCCCCGGACGCGCCGACCGTGGGCACCGGCTCGCCGAAGCCCTGGGTGATGAGCTGGGCGATCGCGGCGGCGAATACGCTCACCGTGTAGAGCTGCACGAAGCGTGCCGAGCCGATCGCACGCTCGACCTCGCGGCCGAACATCCACACGCCGAGCATGTTCACCGCGAGGTGAAACAGGCTGCCGTGCAAAAACGCGCTGGTGACCACCTGCCAGAACTGAAAGCCGGCACCCAGCGGCCACAGCGCGAACTGCCGGATGAGCCCGTCCGCAGCCGTCATCTGCAAGCCGAAGACGAGGAGGTTGACGATCAAAAGGACGTGGGTGACGGGCGCGACGGCCATCGGCGGTGCCTGATCTGAAGGACGAGCCGGCAGTGTAACGGCCTGAAAAAACGCCGCCGGTCGGCACGAGCGGCGGCGTGGATGCAAAAGCGCCGGAAGACTACTTGGTCGCCAGTTTCGACACGCTGGTCGGGCTGAAATCCTCGACCGTGAACTTGCGCGACGCCGTCTCGGCATCCTCGTTGTTCGCCGCCATGACCAGATAGCGCGCGCTCTGCAGGTCATATACGGTTTCGAGCACCGGCAACTGGTAGGGCTTGTCGTAGGCGATCACGTGATGGCCTTCCTGGACGCGCCAGAGCTGATCGCGCTGATCGTAGACGTCCACGGCGACGATCTGCCAGGAATCCTCGTCGACGTAGAAGGTGCGGCGCTTGTACAGGTGACTCACACCCGGCTTGACGAAGGAATCGACGACCCAGACGCGGCGCAGCTCGTAGCGCGCGTGCTCCTGGTTGATGTGCGCCTTCTTCATCACATCGCTGTACTTGAGCTTGTCGCTGTGGATCGCGTAGCTGTTCGCCGGCACGTAGATTTCCTTCTTGCCGACCAGTTTCCACTGGTAGCGATCCATGGCACCGTTGAACATGTCGAGCTGGTCATTGGTGCGCAGGCCGTCCGAGGCCGTACCGGGGTTGTCGTAGGCGACGTTCGGCGCGCGGCGCAGACGCCGCTGGCCCGGGTTGTACTGCCAGGCGCCGCGCGGCTCCTTGACCTGGTCCATGGTCTCGTGCACCAGCAGGATGGTGCCGGCCAGGCGCGCCGGCTCGGTCGTGACCTGCAGAAAGTACAGGATCTTGTTGTTCAGCGACGCCGGGTCGATGCCCGGCTGGCTGTAGACGAAGAAGGCATCCTCCTGGATCTTCACCAGGTTGTAGTCGCCCGCGGTGGTCACCGCGAACTGGTTGTTCCAACGACGCACGCCGATGTCGCGATAGCGCACCTTGTGGTTCCAGATGACCTCATGGCCGTTCTGCGGAATCGGAAATGGAATGCCGGTGATCGCCCCCTGCAGCGCCTCACCGTTGCCGCCGAGCGTCGCGCTGGTCGCGTTCTTAAACGTGGCGTCATAAATGAACTGGGGGTTGGCGAAGCTGCGCCGCGTCTTGTAGACCTTCATCTGATAGCTGTCCGGGTACTTCTCGAACAGCGCGACCTGCCCCGGGGTCAGCTTGGCCTTGTGCTCACCGAGGTTCTTCGCCGTAATCGTGAACAGTGGCTTGTCGTCGGGAAAGGGGTCGCAGTATCGCGTGCCCTCGCCCTTGAAGCACGGCGGCGCCTGGGTCAGGCCACCGTCCCAGGCCGGGATGCTGCCGTCGGCGTTGCCCGCCTTGGTCGCACCCACCGGGGTCAGCTCCTTGCCGAGCTTGGCGGCTTCGTCGGCGGAGACTTTGGCGAGCACCGGGCCGGTCGCGAGCAGGCCCGCGCACAGCGTGATTCGGATCAGCTTGAACATGGATTCGCCCTCGATTTTGTGTTCATACGAGCCGCCGCCCTCGTTGTGCGCGGCCGCTCGCGCGCACAGGCTAACACCGACGGAGCGGCCGGCGGAAACGGCGGCGCTCGCGATCGGCGCCGCCGTGCCAGGATCGAGGACGTTCGCCGGCGTGCCGCCGGCGTCGGACGTGCAGCGCTGCGCAGACGTCGCGATCGACCGTGTCGTCACTCGAAAACGAAGGACTCGACCGGCAGTTTCATCAGCGACTTGCTCGGCTTGACCATGGATGCGGCGTGCGCCTTGGCGCGCGGCAGCAGATGGTCGAAGTAAAAGCGCGCCGTCGCGATCTTGGCCTTGTAGAACGCCGGTGTCTCGGCGCCGCCCTGTGCCAGCTTCTGGCTGGCGACCGCGGCCTGCAACGCCCAGAAGTAGGCCATGGTCACGTAGCCCGAGTACATCAGGAAGTGATGGCTCGCGGCGCTGACCACGTCGCGGTCCTTGCGCGCCATCAGCATGATGCGCATGGTCAGCACGTTCCATTCGGCCGCGTAGCGGGCCAGATCCGCCGCATAGCGACGCAGCTTGCCGTTGCGCATGTGCTCGACCGCGAACTTGCCGATCAGCGCGGTGAAGTCGCGCACCGCCTTGCCGCGCGTGGTCAAAAGCACCTTGCGGCCGAGTAGATCCAGCGCCTGGATGCCGGTGGTGCCTTCATAGAGCGTGCTGATGCGCGCGTCGCGCGCGATCTGCTCCATGCCGTGTTCCCAGATGTAGCCGTGGCCGCCGAACACCTGTATGCCGAGGTTCGCAGCCTCGAGGCCCATCTCGGTGAGAAAGCCCTTGAGGATCGGCGTCAGAAAACCGAGCTTGTCGTCCCAGTGCCGGTACTTCTGCGGATCGTTCTCGAGGATGCCGTTGACCATGTGATCGGCATACTGGGCCGCGAAGTAGATCATCGCGCGCCCGCCCTCGGCGACCGCCTTTTGCGTGAGCAGCATGCGGCGCACATCGGCGTGATGGATGATGGCGTCGGCGACCTTCTCCGGCTCCTTCTTGCCGGACAGCGCGCGCATGGAGCGACGCTCCTTGGCATAGGCCAGCGCGTTCTGGTACGACAGCTCCGCGTGCGCCACGCCCTGCACGGCGGTGCCGACGCGGGCGGTGTTCATGAAGGTGAACATCGCCTCCAGCCCCTTGTTCGGCTCGGCGATCATGTAGCCGGTCGCGCCATCGAGCACCATCGTGCAGGTGGCCGAGGCCTTGATGCCCATCTTGTGCTCGATGCCGTCGGCGCGGATGCCGTTGCGCTCACCGAGCGAGCCGTCGGCCTTGACCAGCATCTTCGGCACGATGAACAGCGAGATGCCCTTGGTGCCCGGCGGTGCATCGGGCAGACGCGCGAGCACGATGTGGATGATGTTCTCGGTCAGATCGTGCTCGCCGGCCGAGATGAAGATCTTGGTGCCGGTGAGCTTGTAGCTGCCGTCCGCCTGCGGCTCGGCCTTGGTCTTGATCTGCCCCAAGTCGGTACCGCACTGCGGTTCGGTGAGGCACATGGTGCCGAGCCAGCGCCCCTGGACCAGGGGCGGCATGTAGATCGCCTTCTGCTCGGCGCTGGCGTGCTGCATGATCGTGTTCATCGCGCCCAGCGCAAGTCCCGGATACATCGTGAACGACCAGTTCGCGGTCCCGGTCAGCTCCGACTTGATCAGGCCCAGCGACATCGGCATGCCCTGGCCGCCGTATTCCTGCGGATGCGACAAGCCCTGCCAGCCAGCGGCGGCGTACTGCTCGTAGGCCTGTTTGAAGCCCGTGGGCGTGGTCACCGCGCCGTTTTCGAAGCGACAACCCTCGGCGTCCCCCGACAGGTTCAGCGGCGCGAGCACCTCCTCGCAGAACTTCGCGCACTCTTCGAGAATCGCGTTGACCGTGTCCGGATCCGCGTCGTGGCCGTTCGACAGACCGGCGTAGTGGGACGGGAAATCGAGCACTTCGTTGAGCAAAAAGCGCATGTCGCGCAGCGGCGCCTTGTACACGGGCATGGCAGAACCTTTGGGATGGATCGGGAACGTCGCGCAGTCTGCGCACGCACCGACGCGCGGGCATTGGCCGGACATCGCCGGCGCCGCGTCCGCCGGGTAAATCGCGTGCCCGCGCCTACAATGCACGGGCCACCTCCCCGGAGCCGCCGATGCCCCCCGCCGTCGAATTCTGGTTCGAGTTCGCCAGCAGCTATTCCTACCCGGCCGCCATGCGCATCGAAGCCGCGGCCGGGGCGGCGGGTGTCCGGGTCGAATGGAAGCCCTTCTTGCTCGGGCCGATCTTCCGCGAACAGGGCTACGACAGTTCGCCGTTCGTGCAGTATCCGGCCAAGGGCCGCTACATGTGGCGCGATCTCGAACGCATCTGCGCGGCGCAGGGCATCGGTTTTCGCAAGCCCTCGTCGTTCCCGCGCACCAGCGTGCTCGGCGCGCGCGTGGTCGCCGCCTATGCACGGGAGCCCTGGGTGCCGGACTTCGTGCGCGCGCTGTTTCGCGCCAACTTCGAGTTCGACCGCGACATCGACGCGCCCGAGCTGGTGCGCGAGCTGCTCGCCGCATGTGTCGCCGACGCCGATGAACGCCTCGCCGCAGCGCAGTCTGCGCCGCTCAAGCAGCGTCTGCGCGAGAACACCGAGCGCGCCGCGGCGCTCGGCCTGTTCGGCGCGCCGAGCTTTCGCGTCGGCGACGAGGACACCGGCTGCGAACTGTTCTGGGGCAATGACCGCCTCGACGAGGCGCTCGCCTGGGCCCGCGGCGCGCATGCGCTGCAGCGCTGATGCGATCGCTCACGCTGTTCGTCTACGGCAGTCTGCTGGTCCCGGCGGTGCTGCGCGCCCTGCTCGACCGCGTGCCGATGCTCGCGGCCGCAGAGCTCGCGGAGCATCGTCGCTGCGCGCTGCGCGGCCAAGACTTTCCTGGCCTCGTGCCGGCGAGCGGCGCTCGCACCTGCGGCGCCGTGATCGCCGTCGGTGTGCGTGAGCTGGCCTACCTCGATGACTGGGAGAGCGACTTCTTCGAGCGCAGCGCCGTCACCGTGCACATGACCGACGGCAGCGTGCTCGCGGCCCAAGCCTATCTGCTCGCGCCAGCGCATCGTCATCTCGCCACCACGAGGACCTGGACCCTGCACGACTTCGCCCGGCGCCACGCATCCTCGTGCGCGCGGCGCGCCCGCATCTGGCGCCGTGACCGCGACCGGCGCTTGCGGCACACTACGGGCCCATCGCCGCGTCAAGAACGATAAGCCAGCAGACATGCGTGATTCGGGACAGTTCCTGCTCGTCGTGCATGAGGCCATGGTCAAGGCCGGCGTCGACGTCGACGCCGTCTACCGCAAGCTCGGCTACGATGCCGTCAAACTGCCGCTCAAGGAACTGCGCACGCCGCACCAGCAGCAGGCGTTGTTCTGGCAGATCGTCGAAGGCGTGACCGGCGACGCCGACATCGGTCTGCACCTGTGCCCGCACCTGCCGCCGTTCCGCGGCGAGGTGATCGAGTACCTGATGTTCAGCAGCCCGACCTTCGGCGACGGCATCCAGCGAGCACTCAAGTACCTGCGCCTGATCAGCGATGCCCTGTCGGTGCGTCTGGTGCACGATACGGCCGGCGCGCGCATCGGCGTGATCGGCAGTGCGCTGGAGGCGCCGCAGTTGCGCCACACCGAGATCTGCGTGGTCTACGAGCTGATCCAGTTCGCGCGCTCGGTCACCGAGAACCGCTTCGCGCCGCCGCTGAAGGTCAAGCTGCGCTGCAGCGCGCGCAGCCCGCGCGCGCAGTACGAAGCGGTGTTCGGCTGCCCGGTGGAGTTCGACGGCCACGAGAGCGAGATCTGGTTCGACCCGGCGCTGCTCGACTACCGCTCGCCGCGCTGGGACCCGGATCTGCTCAAACTGCACGAGGAGCTGGCGGCCAAGCGCCTGTCCGACCTGCGCCGCCGCGACCTGGTCGAACAGATCCGCAAAGTGCTGTCGCAGCGTCTGGAACTGGAGTCCTGCGACCTCGAAGACGTCGCCGCCGAGGTCGGCCTTCCGCCGCGGCGCCTGCGCTTCGAGCTCGCCCGCGCCGGCACCAGCTTTTCGCAGATCGTCACCGACTTCCGCTACGCGCTCGCGCGGCGCCTGCTCGCGCGCACCGACGAGTCCATCGACAACATCGTCTATCTCACCGGCTTCTCCGAGCCGAGCACCTTTTACCGCGCGTTCAAACGCTGGTCGGGCATGACGCCGGTGCAGTACCGCGAGCGCCACCGCAGCGGCTGAGCCGCGCCTGCCGGCGCGACATCCGCACTGGCGGCCCGGTCAATGCGGTGCGCGGGCGCGCTTGCTAGCCTGCCCCGCTAAACGGCCGGCCACGAACCGGCGCGAGGAGACACCGCCGATGCCATCACAGAAAAGGCCGCTGGACGCGCTGACCGAGGTGCTCGGCGGCGCCGCGGTGCCCGGCCTGGAAAAACTCGACGACGCCGAGCTGCAGACCCTGGTCGACGCGGTGCGCAGCGCGCGGCGCGAGCAGCAGCGGCAACTGGCGCAGGCGACGGATGCGGCGCTCGGCCACCTGCCGCTTTTGCTACGCGGGGCGGTGCGCAAGATCCTGCTACCCCACTAGCTTCGACCCCATGGCCCGACTCGCCCATCAGGCGGAAGTGCACAAGCTCGCGCTGCTGCTCGGCAAGCCGCTCGCGGACCTGCCGTTTCTCGACAAGCTCGACCTGCGCACGCTCCGCGCGCTGCGCGAGCGCATCACGGCGGTGCTGTTCGACGCCGACGCCGAGCTGTTCGGCCGCATCGCCGCGGCGACCCGGCTGATGCCGGGGCCCTTGTCCGCGGTCATCGCCGAGAAGGCCCTCGGCCCACTGCTGTGCGCCCGCATCGCCGGCCAGCTGCCGCCGGATCGTGCCGTCGACATCGCCAAGCGGCTGCCGACGGCGTTCCTCGCCGACGTCTGCCTGCAACTGGACCCGCGCCGTGTGCGCGAACTGATCGCGAGCATGCCGGTCGCACGCATCGTCGACGTGGCCCGTGAACTCGCAGAGCGCAAGGCCTACATCGTCATGGGTCGCTTCGTCGACTGCCTGCCGGAGCCGGCGATGCGTGCGGTGCTCGACGCCCTGCGGGACGACGAAGCGCTGCTGCGGATCGGCCTGTACGTCGAAGACCCGGCGCAGCTCGACGCGGTCATCGAGATGCTGCCGGATGCGCGGCTGCGCGAGATGATCGCGATCGCGATCGCGCAAGGCGCCGAACTCTGGGCCGATGCGCTGGCGCTGATCAACGCCGTCGGGCCACGGCCGAGGCAGCGCATGGCCACGATCGCCGCGGGCTTCGACGACGCGCAGATCGCGCGCATGCTCGCGCTGACCCAGACCCAGAACCTGTGGGGCGAGCTGCTGATGCTGATCGCCGAGATGCCGGAGGCGGAGTGCGCGCGCCTGGCGCGTGCCCCGGGACTGCACGACGACGCGGTGCTGGCCGCGCTGATCCGCGCCACCGATGCCGGCGGACTATGGCCGCAGCTCCTGCCGCTGGTCGGCCACCTGGACCCAGCGCTGCAGCAACGCGCCGCCGCGCTCGCCGAGCGCCAGGGCGGCGACGTCCTTGCGCGCCTGGACGCGGCGCGCGCTGACTTCGCCGCCCAGCGCGGCGTCAACTTGGCCAATGCGGCACGAGCAGGGTGACAGTACCATCGTTTGCTGTCACAGTAGCGTTCGTCGCGCACTCCGACGGCAGGGGGCGCGCGGCGGTCACTCGAGACCAAGCGCAGGGGGAGTGAACATGTGCGGAATGCGGACCGTCCGTCAGCGGACGTCGATCCACTGGACCTTGATGGGAATCGCCGGCCTGGCTCTGGCCACGCCGGCCCAGGCCTTCCGCTTCGAATACGGAGAAATCTTCGGCGATCTCAAGACGCGCGTCTCGTTCGGCGCTTCGTGGCGCGTCGAGGACCGCAACCCGGCGCTGATCGACAAGAACAATCTCGACCCGACGCTGTGCGGCAGCGGCGTCGACGACGCCTGCATCTCGTTCAACGAGAATCCGGCGCTGAACCAAAAGATGATCGACGCCCCCGGCGCATTCTTCGGCCTGAACAAGGACGACGGCAACCTGAACTACGACCAAGGCGACGTCGTCGCCGCCGTGTCCAAGATCAGCAGCGAGCTGTCGCTGACCTGGGGCGAATGGGTGTTCAAGGCCGGCGGCACACTGTTCTACGACCCGATCAACGACGACTTCGACGAATTCCATCCGGACACGACCTACCAGCCGCAGCGCACGCCACGTAACGACGCCGTGCGCGGCAGTGTCGGTCACGATTTCCAGATCGGCAATCTGCTGGTCAGCACCGCCTTCGAGGCGCTGGACCGCGACTTCGTCGCGACCATCGGCTACCAGACCATCCGTTGGGGCGAATCGACCCTGATCGCGATCAACAGTCTGAGTGAGATCAACGCGCCGGACGCGCGTTTTCTGTATCAGCCGGGTACGCAGATCGCCGCGGTGTTCCAGACCACGCCGGCAGCGGTGCTGTCGACGACGCTGGGCGACAGCCTCGCCGTGGACCTGATCTACTTGCTGGGCTGGCGCGGTGTCGAAGTACCCGAGGGCGGCGCCTTCTTCGCCCCCTTCGATGTCATCGGTCGCGACTACGCGACGGTCTCGCTCGGCCAGTTCCACGAGGACCCGAACGGCTTGCAGCGCTTGCCCGGCATCGGCGCCGAGATCTCGGACACCTCGCTGACGGTGCCAGTGAGCCAAACCGAGGGCGAACCGCGCGACGCAGGTCAGTTCGGCGTCAAACTGACCTGGTATGCCGCCGACATCAGCACCGAGTTCGGCTTCTACGCGCTGAACTACCACAGCCGCCTGCCCTACCTGAGCATGTACGCGACCGACGCGACCTGCATCCAGGACACGACCACCGACGTGCTGCAGGCCACCGCCGACTGCGACGGCATGCGCCTGACACCGAGCGGCCTCGAACCGACGCCGATCGACAGCGCGCGCATCTTCCTCGACTATCCCGAGGACATCCAGCTCTACGGCGTGAGCTTCAACACCACCATCGGCAAGTGGTCGCTCGCCGGTGAGGTCGCGTATCGCCCCAACCTACCGGTGCAGGTGCAGATCACCGACGTGGTGTTCACCGCACTGCAGCCGGCGCTGCCCGAGAACGAGATCGTGCTTGGTCTGGGCACGGTCGGCGATCTCACGCTCCCCGGCCTGATCAGCATCGGCCTGGATCCGACGACGGCGCTCGGCGTGCTGACCTCGCCGCGCACGCTCAGTCTGCTCACACAACTCATCGCCAATCCCGAGAACGATTTCGCGCTGCCGCCACGTGCGGTCGCGGTACCGAGCTATCTGATGGCCTATCGCGGCTGGGACCGGATCGAACCCAACCAGCTCATCACCGGCTACGAGCGGCTCAACGCCGTGCAAATGGACTTCACCGGCATCCGCGTACTCGGCAACAGCGAAAACCCGATCGGTGCCGAGCAGGTGCAGATCATCGCCGAAACCGGCTTCACCTGGATCACCGACATGCCCTCGCGCGACGTGCTGCAGTTCGAGGGCGGCGACTACAACAACACCCACGCCAGCCCCGGCGCCGACGGCAGTGGCGATGTCGGCGATCCCGGCGTCAAGCCGACGCAGCGTCTCAATCCGACGCAGCAGACCGAAGGCTTTGCCGACGATTTCGCCGCCGGTTACCGCCTGATCCTACGCCTGGAGTACAACAACGTGATCTTCGGCTGGAACTTCAAGCCGCAGATCCTGTGGTCGCACGATGTCTACGGCGTGGCGCCCAGCCCGAACCAGAACTTCATCGAAGGGACGATGCTCTGGCAGGTCGGCACCGACATCGAGATCACGCAGAAGCTCGGCGCGCAGTTGTTTTATCAAGGATGGGCCGACGGCGGCACCGTCAACGGCTATCGCGACAAGGATTTTGCGGGTTTTGCGGTTTCGTACACGTTCTGAAGGCGTTCTGATGACTGCACCCGGCGCATGCCGCGCGGGTGACGGTCGGCAACACGAGGAGTGCGACATGCGTAAGGCAAGTGGGTGGATGACGCTACTGACGGCAGCCGGACTGACCATGAGCTCGGCGGCCTTGGCCAAGGCCAGCGCCGACGAGGCGGCCAAACTCGGCAAGGAGCTCACCGCGGTCGGCGCCGTGCGCGCCGGCAACGCCGACGGCACCATTCCCGAGTGGGTCGGCGGCAAGTACTTCGACGACACCATCCGCAGCCAGACGCCGGAGAGCCTGGAGCTCGTGCGCCAGCAGTTCGAGGCCGTGCGCAGCAAGAATCCAGCGGCGTTCGACGAGCTGCTGAAGTATCTCGACAAGTTCGAGATCAAAGACTATCCAGCGATCTCCAAGCAGATCGACGCGATCATCGGCCAGCTTCCCAAGAGCCTCGCCGAGCTCGACAAGGGCCAGCAGGACGCGGCGAAGAAGATCCCAGGCCTGCCTGCCGACGGCAATCTGCAGGCGCTGGCGCAGAAGCAGCGCCAGCAGATCGGCGGTGGCGGGGAGTATGAGGCGCCGCAGTTCATCATCACCAAGGACAACCTCGCCCAGCACGCCGACAAGCTCACCGAGGGCCACAAGGCGATGTTCGCCAAGTACCCCTCTTACCGCATGATCGTCTATCCGTCGCTGCGCACCGCGTACTTCCCGCCCGAGATCGAGCAGGCAACGATCAAGAACGCGAGCACCGCCGAGCTGATCGGCACCGACGAGGTCAAGGGCGCAGTGCTCGGCTTTCCGTTCCCGATTCCCAAGAGCGGCGCCGAGGTCCTGTGGAACCACAAGATGCGTTTCCGCGGCAGCGCGGTGCGCCGCTTCAACAACCAGGCCATCGTCAAACTCGACGGCAGCTACAAGATCTCCAAACTCGTCGAGGACGTGAAGTTCAAGTACGCCAACCTCGAAGAAGCGAATCCGGGGACCAAGATCCTGCTGTACTACCTCTCGGAAGTGCTCTCGCCGCCGCGCGTCGCCGGCCAGCTCACGCTGGTGCACGAAACCTCCGGTGCCGGCGGCAGCGGCCGCGATGCCTGGATCTACAACCCAGGCCTGGGCCGGGTGAACCGCGCGCCGGACGTGGGTTACGACAACCCCTACATCGGCACTGACGGCGAGCAGTTCAACGACCAGGTGGACATGTTCAACGGCGCGCTCGACCGCTATGACTGGAAGCTGATCGGCAAGAAGGAGATGTACATCGCGTACAACTCCTTCCTGATCAATGCGCCGCTGATCAAGTACGCCGACATCATCCGCCCCGGGCACATCAACCAGAATCTGTCGCGCTACGAGCTGCACCGCGTCTGGATCGTCGAGGCGACGCTGCGCGACGGGCTGCGCCACCAGTTCAAGAAGCGCCGCTTCTACATCGACGAGGACTCCTGGGCGGTGGCGGTGGTCGATTGCTACGACAACCGCGACCAGCTCTGGAAAGTGCAGGAGGCGCAGCTGCTGACGGTACCGTTCGTGCCGACGGTCACCGGCATCCCCGAGATCATCTACGACCTGCAGAGCGGCCGTTACTTCGTCACCGCGCTGCAGAACGAAGACCGCATCAGCGACTTCAAGATCAAGCTGCAGGACAAGGACTTTGCTCCCAACAGCCTATCGCGCCGGGCGCAGAGTCGCTGAAAAAGCGCAGCGGAGAAGCCGGATGTGTCGAACATATCGCGTTGTGCTGGCGGCGAGCGCCGCACTGCTGCTGCAGCCACTCGCGACCGCAGCACAGGGCGGCGTGAGTGAAGACCCATCGCGCCGGCCGCGTCCGGCGCTGATCGCGCCGCGCGCCGCCTCGGCGCTGCTGCTCGATGTCGCGCGTTCCGGCAAAGGCGGGGTCGTCGCCGGAGCGCGCGGCAACATCCTGCTGTCGGCGGACGGCCGCGACTGGCAGCAGGTCGCAGTGCCGGTTGACGCGACGCTCACGCGCCTGCACTTCTTCGACGAGCGCCACGGCTGGGCGGTGGGCTACGACGGCACGCTGCTCCGCACCGAGGACGGCGGCAGTACTTGGACGCTGCTGCAGTTCGACCCGGACTGGGGACGCCCGTACTTCGACCTGCACTTCTTCGACCGCGACCACGGCCTGCTCGTCGGTGCCAACGGCAGTCTGCTGGCGACCAACGACGGCGGCAGGACACTCTCGCCGATCGAGTCCGAGGCCTTTGAGGACCAGCCGAACCTGTACAACCTGGTCGCGCTCGGAGACGGCTCGCTCTTGATCGCCGGTGAGCGGGGCTTTCTCGCGCGCTCACGGGATCGCGGCGCGAGCTGGCAGCGCCTGCGCTCGCCGTACACCGGCTCGTACTTCGGCGCGCTGCCGATTGGCCAGTCCGGCGTGTTGGTGTTCGGCCTACGCGGCAACGCCTTCTACGCCGCCGACCTCGATGCCGTCGAGCCGCTCAGCGCCGAGGCGCTGCAGGCGCTGCGTGATGCCGCACTCGATCCGGGCGCCGCCAGCAGCGGTGCCAGCCCGGTGACCGAGGTCAGCGGCTGGCGTGCGCTCGCCAGCGAGCAGGTCGAAAGCCTATTCGATGCCCTGGTGACCGCGGACGGCCGCGTGCTGCTGGTCGGCATGAACGGCCACGTGATGCAGGCGGACCTGGATGGCGGCCGCCTGGTACGGCTGCCGGTGGTACCGGACAACAACATGAATGCCGGCATCGCCGACGGCGACGCGTTGATCGTCGTCGGCACCGCCGGCGTGCAGCGCGTCGCGCTGCCCTGACCGTCATTCTTCGGGGAAATAGACCATGGCTGGAGCCGCCATCAGCGGTCCGATTACGGACCGCATCCTGCGCGTCGTCGAACCGATCGTCTACACGCGACGCCACCTCACGCACGCGATCCTGCTGATCCTCACGGCGTTCTTCCTGGTGCAGACCGCACGCCTGCAGCCGGATGCCGGCTACCTGAAGGCGGTACCGCTGAACCACCCATACATGCAGAAGTTCCGCGAGTACTACCGCGACTTCGGCGGCGCCAACACCGTGTTGTTCTCGCTGATCCAGGAAGACGGCGACATCTACAACCCCGAGTTCATGAACACGCTGCAGCGGGCGACCGACGACGTGTTCTTTACCCCAGGCGTCGATCGTGCGCGCGTGATGTCGCTGTTCACGCCCAACGTCAACTATGTCGAGAACGTCGAGGGCGGTCTGGCCGGCGCAACCGTGATCCCGCCGGACTACCAACCGACGCCGGAGATGCTGGAGAAGGTGCGCTCCAACGTCGCCAAGGCGCAGGTCATCGGCCGCCTGGTCACCAACGACCAGCGCGGCGCGATGATCATGACCGAGTTGCTGGAGATCGATCCGACCACCGGCGAGAAGCTCGACTACCGCGCCGTCGGCGCCTATCTCGAAAAGCTGCGCGAGAAGTACGAGAAGGACGGCATCACCGTCCAGATCATCGGCTTCGCCAAAATCGTCGACGACATGACCAAGGCCTCGCTCGAGGTCGCCGGCTTCTTCTTCCTCGCGCTGATCATCACCGGATTGCTGCTGTGGCTCTACTGCGGCTCGTTCAAGCTCGGCATGATTCCGCTGGCCTCCTCGGTCGTCGCGGTGATCTGGGAGATGGGCCTGCTGCGCACGATCGGCTTCGGTCTCGATCCGTTCGCGATCCTCGTGCCGTTCCTGATTCTCGCGGTCTCGGTCAGCCATGGCGTGCAGTACGTCAATGCCTGGGTCGATGAGGTCCACGCCGGCAAGAGCAGTTACGATGCCTCGCTGATCACCTTCCGCCGTCTCGCCATCGCCGGCACCGTCGCGCTGCTGACCGACATCGCCGGCTTCGCGACGATCTATCTGATCGAGATCCAGATCATCCGCGAGATGTCGCTCAACGCCGTGCTCGGCGGCATCGGCATCATCGTCGCCAACAAGCTGTTCGTGCCGATCTGGCTGACGATGATCAGAATCAAGGACGTCGATGCCTTCGTCGAGCGCCAGAACAAGCGCGACGCGGTGCTCGACAAACTCTGGTGGTGGCTCTCCGGCGTCACCCACAAGCCGGTTGCGGTCAGCGTGTTCGTCGTCGCCGCGGGCATCACCGCCTGGTCGTTCTGGGCGGCCAAGGATCTGAAGATCGGCGACGCGATCAAGGGCGTGCCGGAACTGCGCCCGGACTCGCGCTTCAACCAGGACTTCAACGCGATCACCGACAACTACGACATCGCCGTCGACATCTTCAAGGTGATCGCCGAGATGCCACCGAACGGCTGCATCGATTACGAGCAGGTCGAGCAGATCGACCGCTTCGCCTGGCAGCTCGAAAACAATCCCGGCGTACAGTCGACGCTGTCGCTGCTGACCTTTGCCAAGCTGGTTTACCAAGGCCTGTCCGAAGGCCGGCTCAACGCCCTGGTCCTGCCGCGCAACCGCTATGCGCTGGCGCAGGCCACGGCTCTGGTGCCGACGAGTACCGGCCTGCTCAACGACGACTGCGACGCGCTCGCGGTCTACCTGTTCACCAAGGACCACAAGGCCGACACCATCAGCCACATCGTCGACGAGGTGAAGGCCTTCAACGAGGCCAACCGCGCCGACTTCTTCGAGCGCCATCCCGAGGTCACGCCCGAGTACTGCGACGCCAAGTACGCGGCGTTCCGCGCCTACAAGGCGGCCGGCGCGCGCGTGCTCGATGCCGCGACGAGCGGCGATCCCGAGGCGCAGCGCGCTGCAGCGGCCGAACGCGACCGTCTGCTGTCCGAGTACGAGGCGATGGACCTGCCTTGCCCGGTGAACTTCGCGCTGGCCACCGGCAACGTCGGCGTGATGGCGGCGACCAACGAAGTGGTCAAGGACAAGGAGACCGAGGTCGTGCTCTGGGTCTACGTCGTGATCCTGGTGCTGCTGTGGCTGTCGTTCCGCGACTGGCGCGCGATCCTGTGCATCGTGCTGCCGCTGGCGATCGTCTCGCAGCTCGGCTACGGGGTCATGGCGACGCTCGACATCGGCATGAAGGTGGCGACGCTGCCGGTTCTGGCGCTCGCGGTCGGCATCGGCGTGGACTACGGCGTCTACGTCTACGGCGTGCTCGCCAGTGGACTCAAGGCAGGTCAGCCGGTGCGCGAAGCCTATTTCGAAACCCTGCGCGGCACCGGCAAGGCGGTGATCTTCACCGGCGCGACACTCGGCATCTCGGTGCTGACCTGGCTGTGGTCTGAACTGCAGTTCCAGATCGACATGGGCCTTTTGCTGCTGTTCATGTTCACCGCCAACATGCTTGGCGCCATCCTGCTGTTGCCAGCGCTGGCCTCGTTCGTCCACAAACCCGTCAAACCTTAACGCTCCGGTCTCGTCCATGAAAACCTTCCAGAACAAGGTCGCCGCCATCACCGGCGCGGCGTCCGGCATCGGCCGTGCGCTCGCGATCGAACTGGCGCGCCGCGGCTGTCACCTGTCGCTGTCCGACGTGAACACCCAGGCGCTGGAACAGACCGCCGAGGCGGCGCGTGCGCACGGCGTCAAGGTCACCACCGCGGCGCTCGACGTCGCCGACCGCGATGCCATCTATGCCTGGGCCGAGGCGACCCGAGCCGACCACGGTCCGGCGAACCTCGTGTTCAACAACGCCGGTGTCGCGCTCGGCGCCAGCATCGAAGGCGCCAGCGACGAAGACCTGCACTGGATCATGGACATCAACTTCTGGGGCGTGGTCCATGGCACGCGCGCCTTCCTGCCACAGTTGCGCGCCTCCGGCGAAGGCCATGTGATCAACATCTCCAGCGTGTTTGGACTGGTCGCGGTACCGAGCCAGGGCGCCTACAACGCCACCAAGTTCGCCGTGCGCGGCTTCACCGAATGCCTGCGCCAGGAGCTGGAGCTCGCGGGGGCGCCGGTGAGCGCGACCTGCGTGCACCCCGGCGGCATCAAGACCAACATCGCCCGCGCCGCGCGCTACGACAGCGACAGCATGCGGGCGCTGACCGGCCGCGACCCCGACGAAGCCAAGGCGCGTTTCGAAAAGCTGTTCCGCACCAGCGCCGAGAGCGCGGCGAAGACCATCCTGCGCGGCGTCGAGCGCAATGCGCGGCGCGTGCTGATCGGCGCGGATGCGCGCGTCATCGATCTCGCCGTGCGCCTGATGCCCACCGCCTACCAGCGCGTGGTCTCGGGGCTCACGAGACTGTCGATACGGTAGGCAGGCAGCTCCCTCAAGCGCGAATCTTCGAGCCTCGCAACACTCGCTCTGCCCTACTTCTTGGCCTTCTTCTTGGCCTGCGTCATGTGGTCGAGGATCGCCGCGAGGCGGTCCCCCAAGTGGCGCGTCGCCGCGGCCTCCATCGCGCGCGCGACCTCGGCGTGCACCGCCATCTCCACCAGCGGACGCAGGCGCCAGATGATCTCACCGAGCCGCGGCACTTCCTCGGCCGGCGGCAGGCCTTTGCCGAAGCGGTCGAACAGGTGCTGCTCGACGAGCTGCACCATGCGGTCCGCCGCCAGCTCGACATTACCGCGCAGTTGCGCGACCACGTCGAGCATCTCGTCGAGCGGAATGCCGGCCTTCACCAGCTCGGCGCCGGCCTGGATCATGCGCGGACTCGGCGCGCGAAAGCGCGCGCCCTCGGGGACGAGGATGCCCAGCTCGGCGGCCTTGACCAGCCACGGCAGCTTGAAGCTGCCCCCGAACAGCTTGACCAGCTCAGTCAGCGAATAGAGCTTGGGCGTCTCGTCGGTCCACGGACTCGACACTGCCGATTCCAGCCCGAGCAGGCCGGCGAGATCCGAGCCGCGTTCCCAGGCTTCGAGCAGCTCGCCGATACTGCTCAGCGTGTAGCCGCGCTCCAGCATCTGGCCGATGATGCGCAGCCGCGACAGATGGGATTCGTTGTAGACACCGATGCGTCCGCGTCGCTCCGGCGGCGGAATCAGGCCGCGGTCCTGGTAGGCGCGCACGTTGCGCACCGTGGTCCGCGCGGCGCGCGCCAGGTCCTCGACGCTGTACTCGGCGGACCGGCGCGGCTCGTCCGCCTTGGTCACGAGCGGCGCGCTGTCCGTCGTCCTGCGTGTCTTTGGGGCTGCCATGGCGGTCGATGATAGCCCGAAGGCCGACCGCCGCGGCTCGCGCGGCTACTTCAGCTCCGCCGAGGTCTTGCCGAGCAGGCGCCGGGCGATGATGAGCTGCTGGATCTGCTGGGTGCCCTCGAAGATGTCGAGGATCTTGGCATCGCGCGCCCATTTTTCGAGCAGACCGGCGCCGTGCTCGCCCTCGGCGTAGCCGAGCGTGCCGGCCAGCTCGACACACTTGAGCGCGACCTCGACGCAACTGCGCCCGGCCTTGGCCTTGGCCATCGACGCTTGCAGCGAATTGGGTTTGCGATTGTCGGCCATCCACGCCGCCTGCAGCGTGAGCAGGCGCGCTGCCTCGTAGTCCGCTTCGAGACGCCGGTACTCGCTCGCTGCGGCGTGCTGGGCGTAGGCCGGGGCATCGTCATCGAGTTCGATGCCGGCCTGCTCGATCAGCTTGCGCGTCTCTTCGAGGCAGGCACGCGCCAGACCCACGGCCATCGCCGCGACCAGCGGACGCGTGTTGTCGAAGGTCTGCATCACGCCGGCGAAGCCCTTGTCGACGTTGATGGCCGGATCGCCGAGCAGGTTTTCCCTGGGCACGCGCACGTCCTTGAGCACGAAGGCCGCGGTGTCCGAGGCGCGGATGCCGAGTTTGTGTTCGAGACGCACGAGCTCGAAGCCGGGTGTGCCCTTCTCGACGACGAAGGGCTTGATCGCGGCGCGGCCGGCGTTGCGGTCCAGCGTCGCCCAGACCACCACCAGCTCGGCGCGCTCGCCGGCGGTCACATAGATCTTCTCGCCGTTGAGCACGTAGTGATCGCCGTCGAGCCTTGCGGTCGTGCGGATCGCCGCCGAGTCCGAGCCGCAGTGCGGCTCGGTGATCGCCATCGCCGCCCACTTGCCCTTGAAACGTTCGAGCTGCTCGTCGGTGGCGACGCTGGCGATCGCCGAATTGCCGAGGCCCTGACGCGGCATGGTCAACAGAAAGCCGACGTCGCCCCAGCACAGCTCCATCGTGCCGAGCACGGTCGCGAGATTGCTGCCATTGCGGTTGCCTTCGTCCTCGCCGCCGTTGCGGCGCACGCCGGCGGCGCCGGCACCACCGCCCCCGCCCCCCGCGTTCATGCCGTCGAGCAGCGCGCCGAGCATGTCGAGTTCCTTCGGATACACGTGCTCGGCGCGGTCGTAGCGGCGCGAGTTGGGCCGGAACAGCTCGGTGGCGACCTGATGCGCCTGCTCGACGAGCCTGCGGAACTTCTTCGGCGTTTCGAGGTTGATCATCGGCTGCACCCTTAAATCAGCACCACGCCTTCCATCACCGCCGCCGCGCGCAGGTCGCGGTACCAGCGCTCGACCGGGTGCTCCTTGACGAAGCCGTGGCCGCCGAGCAGTTGCACCGCGTCCGAGCCGATGCGCATGCCCTTGTCGGCGCACAGGCGGCGCGCGATCGCGGTCGCGCGGGCGAAGTCCAGACCCTGCTCGGCGCGACTCGCGGCGCGCCAGGTGGCCAGGCGCATGCCTTCGAGCTCGATGGCGATGTCGGCGACCGCGAACGCCACCGACTGGCGATGGCTGATCGGCTCGCCGAAGGCGACGCGCTCGTTGACGTAGGGAATCACGTGGTCCAGTGCAGCCTGCGCGGTGCCGACCGCGAGCGCGCACCAGCCGAGGCGGGCAAGACGAATGCAGTCGCGGTAGATCGTCGGATCGCCCCCGCCGAGCAGGGCTGCGCTCGGCAGCTTCACGGCGTCGAACTCGACGCGCATCGTCGATGCCGCGCGCAAACCCATCGCCGGCTCGGCCGCGTAGCGCAGCTTGGCGCCGGCGGCCTCGACCAGGAACAGGGCCGGTCGCGGCTGCGGCGCACCATCGTCGAGCGCCGCGGCGACGATCAAGAGCTCGGCCTGATCGGCGCGCGGCACCAGCGACTTGACGCCGTCGAGCACGAAGCCCTCGGCGGTGCATCGCGCGCGCAGCTGCGGCTTGAGGGGATCAAACAATGGCTGCGGCTCGTTGACCGCGAGCGCTGCGACCGGCGCGTGTTCACCGGCGAAGGCCGGCAGATAGGCCGACTGCTGCGCCTCATCGCCCCAGAGCACCAGCGCGGTCGACACCGCCGACGGCGCGAGTCCGGCGACCGCAAGGCCCATGTCGCCATAGGCGAGCGCCTCGTGAATCAGCACCTGCGTGACCGCCGAACGCTCGCTGCCGACGCCGCTGAAGGCTTCGGGGATCGACATCGCGGCGATGCCCAGCTCGTTGATGCCGGCCAGCACCTCCAGCGGCGCCGCACCGGCGGCATCGGCCGCCGCTGCGGCGCTGCGCAGCGTCTCGCGCGCAAAGCTCGCCGCCGCGTCGCGCAGCATCGCTTGCTCCTCGGTGGGCGTCAGGTCGAACAGGCCGCTCGACGATCCGCGCGCGAGACGCGCCGGCTTGAGCAGCTTCTGCGTCGCGCCAAGTCCGCGCGCCAGCGAGCCGGCGCCGCGAAAGCCGAGGCGGGCGCCATGGTACAGCGCCTTCTCCGCCGGCTTGCGCAGACCGAGCCGGTCGATCAGCGCGAGCCCCGCGAATCGATTCAGTGCCCGCAAGCCAAGTCCCATCGTTTTGCCGCCGATGCCCATGGGCGCCTCCGTGGTGGGCGTGTCAGATCAAGGCGTCGCGCGTCTGTTCGAGGAAGATGTCGACCAGGCGCGTGAACGTGCCCTGGATGAAGGGCGGCGCCACCAGGCGGTACATCAGCGGCACCGGCACGTCGCGCAGCTCGCCTTTGACGTCGAACGACAGGCGCGTGCCCTGGCCGCGCGATGCGAGCTGCATGCGCCCTTCGATGGTCGCGTTGCCGTGCTTGGGCAGCGGCGTCCATTCGAGCAGGCCCTGCTCGGGCTTGACCGTGTAGCGCGCCGCGTAGCGCACCTCATGGGAGATGCCGGCGGTGCGCGAGCCGATCGGCGCCATCTCCCACAGGTAGGCGTTCGGCTCCAGCGCAGTGAGCTTGCGCAGCTTGGGAAAGCGCCGGATCGTGTTCTCGTAGTCGTCGAGCAGCGTACGCACGCGCTCGATCGGCGCATCCACGTCGAGACTGCGCGAAATCTGGATGTTGACCTTCATACCGTTTTGCTTGAACCACGGATGGGTATGCCGCAGAGCTTGGCATCCGCCACGCACGGCAACCTTGGCCGCGAGGGTGGGACACCGGGTCGGTTCGGTCAATCCGGCGCGCTGCATCCGGCGAACGCGCGGACCTGGCGGCGAACCACGCGCCTTTGACGCCGATCCTCCCAACGTGGGATCCGACGGAATCGCTCAGAAACGCAAGGTGCCGTTGCCGATCGCGGCGAACAACTCCGGCGTCAACGGCTCGTAACCGACGCTGCGGTCGCGCAGCACGTAGAGCGGCTCGGCAATCCGGAACGGATCGAAACCCTCCCGCTTGAGGGTGTTCTTGCGGAACTTGAAGGTGCTGGTGGTCTCCTGCTCGCTGCGCAGGCGCAGGAACAGCGGCACCGCGTAGGGTGGCAGTGCCGCGCACAAGTGCTGCGCGAGCCGTTGCAGGGTCTGTGCATCCGGCGGCTGCGCGAAGCACAGCGCGGCCATGCCGGCGCGGCCGTCGGCGTTCGGCACCTGCACGCCGTAGACCACCGCCTGCTCGATGCCGGGAAAGGTGTTGCAAGCCGCTTCGACCTCGGTCGTCGCGACGTTCTCGCCCTTCCAGCGGAAGGTGTCGCCGATACGGTCGGCGAACTGGATATGACGGAACCCCTGGTCGCGCACCAGATCGCCGGTGTTGAACCAGCAGTCGCCCTTCTTGAAGACGTCGCGCAGCAGCTTGGCCTGGCTGGCCTGCTCGTCGGTATAGCCGTCGAAGGGCGCGCGGTCGGTGACCTCGCAGATCAGAAGCCCGATCTCACCGCGCTTGACCTTCTGCATGAAGCCGCGCGCGTCGCGCAGCGGCGCCTCAGAATCGGCATCGAAGGCGACGACCGCGAACGGCAGCGGACAGAAGCCGGCGGTGCGCGAGACATCGAAGCCGTTGACGAAGGCCAGATTGCTCTCGGACGCGCCGTAAAACTCGCTGATGCGCTCGATGCCGAAGCGTTGCTGGAAGGCGTCCCAGATCTCCGGGCGTAGGCCATTGCCGACGATCACGCGCACCGCGTGATCGCGATCGCGCGCATCCGCCGGACGGTTGAGCAGGTAACGGCACAGCTCGCCGATGTAGCAGAAGCTGGTCGCGCCGTGCGCGCGGATCTCGTCCCAGAAGCGCGAGGCGGAGAACTTGCGGCCCAGCGCGAGCGTCGCGCCGGTGCCGAGCACCGCCCCCCAGGACACCGTCAGTGCGTTGTTGTGATACAGCGGCAGGCAGCAGTACAGCACGTCGGCCGGCTTGAGCCGCAGCGCCATCTGGCCGAGGCCGGCCATGCCGCGCATCCAGCGGTAGTGCGTCATCACCGAGGCCTTCGGTAGCCCGGTCGTGCCCGAGGTGAAGATGTAGAAGCACGGATCGCGCAGGCGCACGCGCGCGGTCTGGGGCGGGTTGGTCGGCTCGCCGCCGGCGACGCCGTCGGCGAGGTGCAGCCAGCCGATCGGCGCGCTGCCCTCGCCGACCCAGATCCAGCGCAGGCCGGGCATCTCGTCCGGGGTATAACCGCTCGACGCCAGCGCCGCCATGCATTCCTCGCCGCAGATGATGACGCGCGCGCGGGTGAGCGCAAGGCTGTGCGCGAGCACTTCGCCGCGCTGCTGGTGGTTGATCATGCCGGCGATCGCGCCGAGCTTGACCGTCGCCGCGACACAGGCCAGCACCTCGGGGCGGTTCTCCATCAGGATCGCGACGCTGTCGCCGGCGCGCACGCCCTGCTGGCGTAGCATGCTAGCGATGCGATTGGCCCAGGCGTTGAACTCAGAATAGGTCCAGACGCGTTCCTCGAAGCGCAACGCCGGATGCCGCGGCTGCGACGCCGCGAGCTTTTCCAGCACGCGGCCGATCGAGTGTCGATGATCCGGTTTGAGCCAAATCAGGTTGAACAGGCCACGGTTGACCGTCAGCGCATCGGGCAAGCTGTGGACGGCGCCGCGCACGAGGTCGCGGAAACGGATGACGTCTGCGGTGGGGGAAGAACTCATCGGGCGTCGAACGTAACGGGCCGGACCGCTACTGTTCCGCAGCGCCGCGCAATCGGCAATCGCTGGCGCGACAACGCGCCGTGGCGATCCTATGCCAAGCGTGCGAACGCCGGCTCGCCGCCGACGCCGGTTATGCGCCGGCGCAGCCAGGTGGTGAAGTCCTCGCGCAGGAGCGAGTCGCGGCGACCCAGTCGGGCCTCGTGCTCGGCGACGGCGAGCACCTGCTGCAGCACGTCGTCGACCAGCGCGTCCGGCTGCCGCGCGCCGGCGTGGGTCAGCTCCGAGCGCAGCATCAGCCGCACCGGGCCGATCAGCTCGCCGAGCGGATGGCCGTCGCGGGTCAGCGCCAACCAGCGCAGATGCCGTCCCGCGCCCAGATCGAGCGCGGCATACCAGAACACCTCGATCGCCAGCTCCAGCCGCTGCACGCCGGGCGGCATGCCGGTGGTCACGCGCAACAGCCGGCCGCGCAAGGTTTCGAGGAAGGCGCGCGGGTGAAACGGCCAGATCGATTCGACGGGGACTGCGTGACCCACGAGCCTGCAACCTCCAACGGGGGCGTTGGCGCTCTCGGGCCTGCGTCCCGCAAGACCCGGAGGGCAAACCTTGGTGTCGGACCCCGGCATCCCTGCCTCCGGCGCGAGCGTCGGAGCCGACGCTGTGGTTCATACCCCGGCGACCGGCCGGCCGTGGCCGCGGCGCGATCAAGGGCCGATGCGGCAAGACGAGCGGACACGCTCGCGTCGCGCGGGCTAGGATGGGCGACCCCGTTGCCGATTGCTTCCACGATGTCACGCCCAGCCCCAGCGCCCTGCTTCGTCGTCATCGCCCTGACCCTGAGCCTCGGTGCCTGCGGGGATTCGGCGCCGCCGGGCGGCCTCGGCAGCGCGCGCAGCGTCGCCGACGTCGAGCGCGCCGCGTGCACGCTTTCCAGCCCCTACCTTCAGGTCGGCGCCGGCATCGACGCACCGGGACGCCGGCTCGCAGTGGAACCCGGCAACGTCGGCCGCGCCGGCGGCGCTTGCGCCGACAACCGCGCCTTCCGCTTCGGCTCGGGCCTGTACGACATCACCGGCCCGGTCGCGAACACCAGTGGCATGGGCTGGGAGGACCCGACGCAGGTGTTCCGCGGCCTGTACACGCGCCAATACGCGCGCGCCTTCGCGATCGCCTCGCCGTGCAACGGCAAGCGCGTGCTGTTCGTGTCGACCGACACCGGGCAGATGTTCGGTGCCGTGCGCCTGGGCGTGCTCGACCAGATCGCCGCCGATCCAGCATTGGCGCCGCACTACGGGCCAGACAATCTGATGCTGTCGGCGACGCACACGCACCAGGGCCCGGCCGGCTACTCGCATTACGAGGCCTTCAACTTCCTGCACTTCGGTTTCGATCCGCTCGTGCTCGACACCATCGTCGATGGCATCGTCGGCGCGATCCGCCTCGCCCATGCGAACCTCGAAGCGCATCCGCAGACGGCGCCGATCGAGCTGGCGATCGGCGAGCTGCTCAACACCAACATCAATCGCTCGCGGATCGCCTTCGAGCAGAACCCCGAGGCCGAGCGCCTGGAGTTCACCGACACGCGCGGCGAGATCGTCGACACCAACAAGCGCTTCGTGCAGCTCAACCTGGTGCGCGAGAACGGCAGCGGCGTCGGCGTGATCAACTGGTTCGGCGTGCACCCGACCATCCTTGGCCCGGAGCTGGATCTGGTCGGCGCGGACCACAAGGGCGAGGCCTCGCTCGGCTTCGAACGCATCATGCGCACCGATTACGACGCCGAGCCCGGCGCCGACAACTTCGTCGCCGCGTTCGCGCAGACCGACGAGGGCGATGCCTCACCCAACCTCTTCATCCTCGAACGCCCGCATCCGGACCCGACGCGCGGCGGCGGCGCCGATCCCTACGAGTCGAGCAGCATCGCCGCAGCCAAACAGCTCGCCAAGAGTCTGGAGCTGTACACGCAGGGCGGCACACCGCTGCGCGGCCCGGTCGACTACCGGTTGATGCACGTGCAGATGGACGCGATCGAGGTCACCGACCCGGCGGTGCTCGCGAGCCTTGCGCATCCGCCCGAGCTCGATGCTGCGATCAAGCGCACCTGCCTGGGCGTGCTCGGCCCCTCGTTCGCCGCGGGCGCCGAGGACGGACCCGGCTTCACCGTCGAGGGCCTGAACTGCGGTGACGATCCGGCGCTGCTCGACGCGGCGCAGGCCGACATCGTCGATGCGCTCGGCGGCCACATCCCCGGCGAGCTGCTGTCGCAGGCGGTGTTCTGCAACATCGATGCGCTGCCGCTGCTCGATCTTTCCTGTCACGCCGAAAAACCGATCCTGATTCCGGTCGGACCGCCGGCCTCGGTGGAGCCGAACATCGTGCCGTTCCAGATCTTGCGCATCGGCAATCTCGCGATCCTCGGCGTGCCCTGGGAAGTGACCACGATGGCGGCGCGGCGGCTGCAGAAGACGCTGTTCGAAGTGCTCGCGCCGGTCGGCATCGACACCATCGTCGTCGCCGGCCTGGTCAACGAGTTCGCGCACTACCTCACCACGCGCGAGGAGTACGCCGTGCAGCAGTACGAGGGCGCCTCGACGCTGTATGGCCCGTGGACGCTCGCCGCGGTGCAGCAGGAATCCCGGCGCCTCGCCCAGACCCTCGCTGCGGGCACGCCGGCGCCAGAAGGGCCGGCGTATGTCGATCGCGTGCCGCTGCTGCGCCGCCCGCCGTATGTGCCCTCGGATCTACCAGGCGCGACGGCGGACTTCGGTGACGTCATCACCGACGTGCCCGCGACCGCGGCACCCGGCGAGGTCGTCCGCTTCGAGATCCAGGGCGGACATCCGCGCAACGACCTCAAGCTGCAGTCCAGCTATGTCTACGCCGAGCGCCTGGTCGGTGCGGACGAATGGCAGGTCGTCGCTCAGGACCGCGACCCCGAGCTGCGCTTCGTCTGGAAGCCGCTGATTCCCTCGCCGCTGCCGATCGACACCGCGCCGATCGGCCCGTCGACGGTCGAAGCGGTGTGGACCATCCCGCGCAACACCGAGCCCGGCACCTATCGCCTGCGCATCCAGGGCCGGGCGCAGACGCTGCCGCTGCCGGCCCAGGACTACGAAGGCATATCGAGCCCCTTCGTCGTCACCGGGGCGGCGGATCGGTGCCACATCTGAGCACGGCCTGCCGCTGGCGCGCATCAGACCTTCGCGGATATTACGCTCACCCGCACCGCCCTATCCCAGCGATGACCCTACCCGTCCGCCGTTTCTGCGCACTGCTGCTGATCGTCGCGCTCGTACCGGCGAGCGCAAACGACCGTTTGCTGCTGGCCACCGCTGCGAACTTCAAGCCGGCGATGGAAGAACTCGCCGCGGCCTTCCGCGCGCAGCACCCCGACGTCAGCATCGAGCCGGTCTATGCGTCCACCGGCAAGCTGGCCGCGCAGATCCGCAAAGGCGCGCCTTTCGACCTGTTCTTCGCCGCCGACATGCAAACGCCGCAGGAGCTGGTCCAAGAAGGCCTCGCGGCGGCGCCGGTGCGCGTCTATGCGCGCGGCCGTCTGGTGATCTGGCGCGCGGCCGGAGATGCCGCGTCGCTGGCGCTCGCGGACCTCGCCGATCCGCGCTTCACGCGCATCGCCATCGCCAATCCGCGCCACGCGCCCTACGGCGCGCGCGCGGTCGAGGCGCTCACGGCGGCCGGCGTCTGGACCCTCGTGCAGCCGCGGCTGGTCTATGGCGAGAACATCGGCCAGACCGCGCAGTTCGTGCACAGCGGCAATGCGCAGGTCGGCATCATCGCGCTGTCGCAGGCACGCGAACCGGAACTGGCGCAGCGCGGCAGCTACGCCCTGATCGACGATGCGCTCCATGCGCCGCTGGATCAGGGCTATGTGGTCATGCGGCGCGCAGCGGATCGACCGGCGGCGGCGAGGTTCACCGCGCTGCTCGCGACTGTCGCGGCGCGGCGCATCATCGAGCGCCACGGCTACACCGTGCCGCCCGCAGCGCTCGAGTAGCGGATGTTCTCCGAGGCTGACTGGATCGCGCTGCGCCTGACGCTGCAACTCGCGGCCATCGTCACCCTGCTGCTCTTGGTCCTGGCGACGCCGCTGGCCTGGTGGCTTGCCCGCACGCGCTCGTGGTGGAGCCGGCCGGTCGCTGCGCTGGTCGCGCTGCCGCTGGTGCTCCCGCCGACGGTGCTCGGCTTCTATCTGCTGGTCGCGCTCGGGCCCGAGGGCCCGCTCGGCCGGATCACTGAGGCACTGGGCCTCGGCCTTTTGCCCTTCACGTTTCCGGGTCTGGTCGTCGCCTCGCTGATCTACTCGTTGCCCTTCGTCGTGCAGCCGCTGCGCGCCGCCTTCGAAGGCATCGACGAGGCCACGCTCGAGGAGGCGGCGGCGCTCGGCGCCGGCGCCCTGGACCGTTTCTTCTCCGTCGTGCTGCCGCTGTCCCGGCACGGGATCGCGGCCGGCGGCGTACTCGGCTTCGTCCACACCATCGGCGAGTTCGGCGTGGTCTTGATGATCGGCGGCAGCATTCCCGGCGAAACGCGCGTGGTCTCGGTGCAGATCTACGATCACGTCGAGGCCTTCGACTACGCCCAGGCGCATGGTCTGTCCGCATTGCTGCTGGCGCTGTCGTTCGGTGCGTTGCTGCTGCTGTACACCCTCAACCCGCGGCTGCGCAGCGTCTGATGGACGGTATCCGCGCTCGCCTGATCCAGGTCCGCCCCGGCTTCACGCTCGACGTGGCGCTCACCCTGCCCGGACGCGGCGTCAGCGCGCTGTTCGGCCCCTCCGGCTCCGGCAAGACGAGCTGCTTGCGCGCACTCGCCGGACTCGACCGCTTGCCGACCGCCAGCGTCTGGGTGAACGGCGCGTGCTGGCAGGACAGCGACGCCGACGTGTTCGTGCCGGTCGAGCGGCGGCGCATCGGCTACGTCAGCCAGCAGGCGGTGCTGTTCCCGCACCTTGGCGTGCGCGCAAATCTCGACTACGGCTGGCGCCGCCGCGGCCGCCCACAGTCAGTGCGCCTCGACGACATCGTCGCGCTGCTCGGCATCGGCCATCTGCTCGAGCGCCGGCCGGACACACTGTCCGGCGGCGAGCGCCAGCGTGTGGCCATCGCCCGCGCGCTGCTCGCCGATCCGCAGTTGCTGCTGATGGACGAGCCGCTGTCCGCGCTCGATGCCGCGCGCAAAGAGGAGGTGCTGCCCTACCTCGAAGGCCTGCACGCGACGCTGGCGATTCCGGCGATCTACGTCAGCCACGCCTTCGACGAGGTCGCGCGCCTGGCCGACCATCTGGTCGTGCTCGAACACGGCCGCGTGCGCGCCGCCGGGCCGCTGCCCGAGGTGGCCGCGCGGCTCGACATCGCCGGCGGCTTCGGCGACGCCGCGGCCGTGGTCTTCGACGCCCGCGTCGAAGCGCACGACGCCGCCGATCATCTGACGCGGCTGCGCTTTGCCGGCGGCACGCTCGACGTGCCGCTGCGCCGCGAGCCGGTCGGCGCGACGCTGCGCTGCCGCGTGCATGCGCGCGACGTCAGCCTGACGACGCAGCCGCCGCAGGCCACGAGCATCCTCAACGTCATCGCCGCCGTCGTCGTCGAGCGGCTCGACCTGCCCGGCGGCGCCCAGTGTCTGGTGCGCGTCGACGCCGGCGGCACGCCGCTGCTCGCACGTATCACCGCGCGCTCGTGGCGCCAGCTCGGACTCGAACCCGGACGAGCGGTGTGGGCGCAAGTGAAGGCGGCAGCGCTGCTCGGCTAAGCGCGACGCGGCGGCGCCGGAGCGTGCGCAGCGGCGGACGGCATCGGCCAGCACGGACCGGGCCTCCGGTCAAGGCATCACTTCAACCGATCCGCGTAATAGCGTCTGAGCTTCTCCACCTTGGGCGCGGCGACCGCGGCGATGTAGGGCTGCGTCGGATGACGCGCCGCGTAGTCCTGGTGATAGGCCTCGGCCGGGTGGAAGGCGTCGAGCTTTTCCAGCGTGGTGACGATCTTGTCGGGATAGACCTTCGCCGCGTCGAGCCTGGCGATGTAGCGTTCGGCGACGACGCGCTGCGCCTCGTTAGCGTAGAACACGGCCGAGCGGTACTGGCGGCCCACGTCGTTGCCCTGCCGGTTGAGCTGCGTGGGGTCGTGCGCGACCGAGAAGAACACCTTGAGCAGGGTGCCGAAGCTGATCTTCCTCGCGTCGAAGTCGATGCGCACCACTTCCGCATGGTTGGTCGTACCGCTGCAGACGGTCTGGTAATCGGCGGTCGCGGCGCTGTCGCCGGCGTAGCCGGACACCACGTCGAGCACGCCGTCGAGCTGACGATAAACCGCTTCGACGCACCAAAAGCAGCCGCCGGCGAGCACCGCCGACTGCCGCGCGCCGGCCTCGGGGCCGATGTCCTGGTCGGGGTCGGGAAACTCGGCCGGCGTCAGTGGATGGGCGCTGCCGCGCGAGGACGAGACGAGTGACATTGGGCGACTCCGTGCAAAAAGGCCGCCATCATTCTGACCCGCCTGGCGATGACTGTCGCCGGGTGCATCCCGCGACGCAGTGCCGCGCGACGCGCGAACGCCGGACGCCGGGCGGTCGGCGGGCACTACCCCCAGATTGAGCATGAAAATGAGAACGACTATCATCGGACATCTCGTTTGTTCATGTCGCCCGGTCACCCGACGCGGCGTTTGCGGGGAAAACCTTGGAAGGATTCGCCAGGACGAGCATGCTGGCCGCCGCAGTCTGCTGGCTGCTGCCGCTGTTGCAGCGCTGGCGTGCGGATCATGCCCTCGAATGGCGCTTGCTCGCCGTGCCGATGGCGGCGATCGCGCTGCTGATCTGGCTCGACGAGCGCGGCGCGGACGGGCTCGCGCACTGGGGCTTAAGCCTGGCCGCGATCGGGCTCGTCGACCTCGGTGCACGCGCCTTCAGCGGTCGGCACCTGCTGCGGCCGCCTCGCTGGACCGTGACCTCGGCTGCGCTGCTCGCGGCCGGCCTGTCGTGGCACGACGTGGAGGCTCAGGACGCGCCGCGAACGACGATCGCCGTCGAGGCGGCGGCATGGCCGGATGACGGACACCGCCCGTCGGCGGCATCGCCGCAGCGGCTGGACCCCATCGTCGTCACCGGCACGCACACCAAGCAACGGCTCGCGGATGCGCCGGTCGATGTCCAGCTCATCACCGAGCGCGAGATTCGCAACAGCGGTGCGCGCAATCTGGACGAGCTGCTCGAACGCGAGGGCCGCGTCACCGTGACGCGCCAGACAGCGCGCGGCACGCGCATCGAGATTCAGGGCTTGTCGTCCGAGCAGGTGCTGATGCTCATCGACGGTCGCCGCATGATCGGCCTCGTCAACGGCGCGGTGGATGTGACGCGCCTCGCCGTCCCCGACATCGAGCGCGTGGAGATCATCAAAGGTCCGGCGTCCGCGCTCGACGGCGCCGATGCGTTCGCCAGCGGGGTCAACGTGATCACGCGCAAAGGCGGCGTGGAGCTGGGCGGCATGGCCACTTGGGGTGGCGACGGCGATACCCGCGGCGAGGTCGACGCCAGCGACGAGGATGCCTGGGTCACTCGGGACCTGGTCAGCGCCACGCAGGTCGTCCCCGCCGACCCGGCGAACGACCCCATGGTCTGGGACCTCGCCCGGAAGCGCACCGACATCCAGCTTAGCGGCGGGGTCTCCGGCAGCGGCAACGTCGCCGTGCACGATGAGCGGCGCGACGACTGGGATGCACGCACCGCGGTACCGGCGAACGCTGAATGGCACACCGACGCCGCGGACGGTTACGCCCTGCTCACCGCACCGCCGCGTGGTCAGCGGCGTATGTACCTTCGGCGTCGACGGCGACTACGGCGGGCACGACTACGCCGGCTTCTGCGACAAGGGCAACGGCAACCACCACATCTCGCCGCGCGATGTCGTCTACCTGCTGCGCGCGAACGACGGCAGCACTTGGAAGCTGCGCATCCTCAGCTACTACGATGCCGACACCGGCGAGTCCGGCTTTCCCATCTTCGAATATGCACCCGTGACGCCATGACCGACACCCGCGCCCACAGCGCCGCCCACGCCCTCTACGCCGCCCGCCACCACGGCATCCTGTCGACGCTGTCGCGGGAAGTCGCCGGCTATCCGTTCGGTTCGGTCGTCAGCTTTGCGCTCGACCGCAGCGGCCTGCCGATCTTGCTGATCAGCAGCATCGCCGAGCACACGCGCAACCTCGAAGCCGACGCACGCTGCTCACTCGTCGTCACCGAACCTGGCGACGATGTCCAGGCCCTGGGCCGGCTGACGTTGATCGGCGACGCCGAGCCCGTGCGTGATGCCATCGAGGACGTGGCCGCGCGCTATTACGCGCGCTTTCCCGAGGCCGCCGACTACCACCGCACCCACGACTTCGCGTTCTGGCGCATCCGCCCGCGCCGCCTGCGCTACATCGGCGGCTTCGGCCGCATCCACTGGCTCGAACCCGATGCCGTCTGCCGCCGCAATCCCTTCGATGCCGCGCAGGAAGCGCGCATGATCGCGCACATGAACGCCGACCATGGCGATGCGATGCGCGACTACTGCCGCCTGTATGGTGTAGACCCCGGTGACACCCAGCCGCGCATGAGCGCGGTCGACGCGGACGGGGCCGACCTCATGCTCGGCAAGCGCCTGCTGCGCATCCGCTTCGACACACCGGCGACGACGAGCGATGCCGTGCGCAAGGCCCTGGTCGATCTCGCCCGGCGCGGTCGCACCTGACCCGCTCCGAGGCGCCCACGCCACCTGCCAATCCGCATCACGAATCGGTTAGCGTACGGCCCCACCACGCTGACCGCTCGTCATGTCCGCAAAGCCTGCCGCCGCGCAACAGCTCGCCCGTAAGCTCGACGACCGCAGCGCAACCGTCGGCGTCATCGGCCTGGGCTATGTCGGCCTGCCGCTGGCCTTGCAGTTCGAAGCCAGCGGCCTGAGGGTGCTTGGTTTTGACATCGACGCCACCAAGATCGAGCGGCTGCGTGCCGGGCAGAGCTACATCAATTACCTGCCCGCGGCCACGATCGCGGCCGCGGTCGGCCGTCGCCTGCAGGTCACCAGCGACTTCGACCGCTTGGGCGAGCCGGACGCACTCATCGTCTGCGTGCCCACGCCGCTCAACCGCCACCGTGAACCGGACCTCGGTTACGTGACTCGCACCGCGGACCAGATCGCCCGCCACCTGCGCGCCGGCCAGCTCGTGTCGCTGGAGAGCACCACCTACCCCGGCACCACCGACGAAGAACTCAGGCCGCGGCTCGAGCGCACGGGCCTGACGGTCGGCGAGGACGTTTTTTTAGTGTTCTCGCCGGAGCGCCAAGACCCGGGCAACACGCGCTATGGCCCGCACAACATCCCCAAGATCGTGGGCGGCTGCACGCCGGCCTGCCTCGAACTCGGCCAGCGGCTCTACGGCCTGGCGGTGAGCCAGGTCGTGCCCGTCAGCTCGCCCAAGGTCGCGGAACTCGCCAAGCTGCTGGAGAACATCCACCGCGCGGTCAACATCGGCCTGGTCAACGAAATGAAGATCGTCGCCGACCGCATGGGCATCGACATCTTCGAAGTCATCGACGCCGCCGCGACCAAGCCCTTCGGCTTCGTGCCCTACTACCCGGGCCCGGGTCTGGGCGGGCACTGCATCCCCATCGACCCGTTCTACCTCACCTGGAAGGCCCGCGAATACGGCGTGCACACGCGCTTCATCGAACTCGCCGGCGAGATCAACCGCGGCATGCCGCTCTGGGTGCTGCACAAGCTGGCCGAAGCCCTCAACAATGTCGGCAAGGCCATTCGCGGCGCGCGCGTGCTGATCATCGGCATCGCCTACAAAAAAGACGTGGACGACCTGCGCGAATCACCGGCCCTGGAGCTGCTGGACCTGCTCGAAGAACGCGGCGCCCACGTCGACTACCACGATCCGCACATCCCGCATATTCCGCCGATCCGTCGCGGCCGCTACGACCATCGCAGCATTCCGCTGACCGCGCAGGCCGTTGGGGCATCCGACCTCGTGCTGATCGCCACTAACCACTCGGCCGTGGACTACGACCTCATCGCCCGACACGCCGCGCTCATCATCGATACGCGGGGCCAGTATCGGGGGGGCCACCCCAACGTCGTTCACGCCTGAAAGCGGGCCGGCCTGCACCGCAACTGACAAACTGCGTCACATACCGACAAAACCTGCCCACAGCCGGCAGTAGAAAAAATCCACCCCGCGGCGCAAATCACGGAAGAATCGAGATGTGCGGTGCAACATGCGCGCTGGCATGACCCGTGCTCGGCAACACGACGCACCGGGAGACGTTCCGGTGCATCCACCATCCAATTGGAGATGTCATGAAAAAGCAACAGGGCTTTACGCTGATCGAACTGATGATCGTCGTTGCGATCATCGGCATCCTGGCCGCCATTGCGATTCCGGCGTATCAGGACTACACCATCCGTGCACAGGTGTCGGAGGGCATCAACCTTGCCGCCGGCGCCAAGACCGCGGTCGCCGAAGTCTTCCAGGACAGCGGTACCTTCCCTGGCAGCAATGCGTCAGCCGGCCTGTCCCAAGCGGCCAGCATCACCGGCAAGTACGTGACGCAGGTGGCGGTTGGCGCCAGTGGGGTCATCACGGCAACCTACGGCAATGAGGTCAACACCAAGATTGCCGGCGGCACCTGCACCATGACGCCGACGGACGCCGGCGGCAGTGTGGAGTGGGACTGCACCTGCTCGTTTGCCACCAAGTGGCGCCCGAACGCCTGCCGCTGAGCGAGACGGGCAGCGCCGAGCACCGGTGAGGACAGTCTGCACGACCTGATCGAGTGCATCCGTTTGGAGTGGTCGAACGGATGCCTCGTCGATCACGTTGCCGCACGGACTCGCGGCGGCGCCGTGAGTCCTAGGAATGCCTGACCGTGTTTGCAGCGCCAAGGACAGGACCCGGCAGGTCCGTGTCATCGACCCGCCGGGTCCGCTTCAGGCCAACTGTGGAGACCTACCCAAATGGGCAACGGGGACGAAGGCTTCACATTGATCGAAATGATGATCGTGATGGCCATCATCGGCGTCCTCGCCGCGGTGGCCATTCCGGCGTACCAGCTGTACCTGGTGCGAACACAGGTCGCCGAGGGCATCTCGCTGGCTTCGGGGCTGAAGACGGCGGTCGGTGACTATCGGGCCGAGCGTGGCGTGCTGCCCGCCAATATCGCCGACGTCGCCATGTCGAGTAGTGTCACCGGTGCATACGTCACGCGCGTCTCGATCGACAATGGCGTGGTGAACATCGAGTACGGCAATCGCGCCAGCGCGCATCTTGCCGGACGAGTTCTCAGCATTCGGCCGGCCATCAACGAGGCCAACGACATCAGCTGGATATGTGGGTACGCGCCGGCTCCCGCAGGGATGACGGTCAGTGGCGTCAACACCACTGACGTCGAAGCGCGTTATCTCCCGGGGGCGTGCCGCTGACGCCGTCTCCGGCCCAGTCGGGCCCGCAGGCACGCCGGTCCGTCTCCTGGATGATCCCGGATCGATAAGCATCGTGACTTCAAGCCATTCCGGCGCGCCGCGTCGCCGATGGGCCGCTGCCGGCCTGCTTTTGCTGACCCTGCTCGTTTTGTACTGGGCTTACGCGCCGGGCATCACGGGCTCTCCTCACTTTGACGACTGGCCGAACCTCAACGGCCTCGACAAGGTCGAAACGCCGCTCGATGCGGCCGGCTTCGTACTGTCGGGCAGAGCCGGGCCTGTGGGCCGACCGCTGGCGCTGGCCAGTTTTCTGCCTCAATCCTCTGCCTGGCCCGCAGACGTCGGCGCACTGATTCAGGTCAATGTCTTCATTCACCTGATCAATGTGAGCCTCTTGGCGTGGCTCAGTTGGGCCGTGATGTCGGTTCATGCGGCACCCATCGTTCGTCAGCGGGCAGTATGGCTGGCGCTCGGTGTGGCCGCGTTATGGGGCAGCCTGCCCCTGCTGGCGTCGACCTCGCTGATGGTGATCCAGCGTATGACGTCGTTGGCCGCGACGTTCACCCTGCTTGGCCTGATCGGCTTCGTATATGGCACCAATCTGGCCCGCCGCGAGCCGCTATCGGGTGTACTGCTATGCCTATGCAGCCTGGGCGCAGGGACGGTTCTCGCTGTGTTGTGCAAAGAGAATGGCGCCCTGCTGCCGTTGTACGCTGGTCTGCTGCTGATGGTGCTGCCGAGGCCGCAGCACCGCACATATAAGGCAGCGTGCGCGATCGGGATCGGCGCGCCCGTCGCCGCGATCGCCGCATATCTACTCTATCGAGTCACCGATCCGCCTTCGGTGATCCGAGATTACGACACCTCGCAGCGGGTGGCCTCGCAACTCGTCATCCTCTGGGAGTATTGGCGGCACGTCCTCTTGCCCTCGCCGAACGCGTTCCACCCTTTCCATGACGGCCGGCAGGCCGTTTCGTCCTGGGCGAACACTGCGGTCATCGTCGCCGGCTTGCTGTGGGCGGCGGCAATCGCCGTCGCGATATTGACGCGCAAGCGCAGCGTGCTCCCCGCGTTCGCGATCGGCTGGTACTTGGGTGGGCACGCGCTCGAGTCCACCGTCTTGCCGCTCGAGCTTTACTTCGAGCACCGCAACTACGTGCCGATGATGGGCCCTTGCCTGGCGCTGTTCATCGGGTTGGCGCAGCTGCCCCGTGCCTGGCAGCGTCTGGCTTGGTTTGCGGTGGCGGCCTTCACCGCCCTGCAGGTTTTGGTGCTCTACGCGGTCGCGGACCTCTGGGGAAGACCGCGCGTGGCCGCTGAGATCTGGTACGAAGCCAACCCCCGTTCGACCCGAGCGGCTCAGCATCTGGCGCGCTTCTACGCGGCCGAGGGCGATCATGCCGGGGCGTACAAAATCATTGATCGCACCTTCCAGCAAACCAACCGGAACACCGCGCTGGCCCTGCAGCGGATACAGATGCGATGCGCCGCCGGACGGGACATCCGAGATTTACTCGCCGACGATCGGATGGCAAAACTACTGTCGGAAGGGCAGTTCAGCTCCGCCGTGCTGTCGGGACTGGACAGCCTGCACGAGCTCGTGGCCGACGCGCGCTGCTCGCTGACCACAGACGATCTGATCGAGATGATCGAGCGCCTCAGAGCGAATCCAGCCTATTCGTGGCCGACATCCCAAGTTTCAATGCTGCTCACCCTCAGCCGCCTCTATCGGCACCCCGAGGATTCGGGCCGCATCGTGGACGCCATCAATCAAGCCTATCTGATCGATCCGCAGCCTGAGATCGGGCTCGACCTGGTCGTCGCACTGCGCAATGCCGAACGCGATTGCGAAGCGCTGGTGTTCCTTCAGAACACCATCGACCATCCTCCCGAATCGTGGAACCTGGTCACCAGAAAGCGCATGATTCCTGTATACGAAAAATTCCGCGCATCGATGCCGATCGACGAATGCGCGGTCGATGTTCCGGCGTCGAGTGTGTTTCCAACCACGGCGCGCTGAGGCGCACGACAGGCGGATTGCGCTTTTGGTCGTCCACCGAGCCGACAATCGGAAACAATCGTGCTGCACGGGCCCCAAAGTAACGACCGAAGTCGGCAATGAGTCAGGAAACGGATTACCCGATGCTCGTCTTCGGCAGCCCCTCGATCGCAGACGATGAAGTCGCGGAAGTCGTAGCGTGCCTGCGCTCCGGATGGCTCGGCACGGGCCCCAGAGTCGCACGCTTCGAGGCTGACTTCGCCGCCTACAAGGACCTGCCGGCCAGCCGCGTGGCGGCAGTCAACTCATGCACCGCGGCCTTGCATGTCAGCATGATCGCGGCCGGCCTCGACCCTGGCGCGGAAGTGATCACCACGCCCCTGACCTTCTGCGCCACCGTCAATGCCATCATTCACGCCGGCCTCACACCCGTGCTGGCCGATGTCGACCCAGTGACCCAGTGCATTTCTCCGGCAGCCATCGAAGCGGCGATCACGCCACGCACGCAGGCGATCCTGCCGGTCCACTTCGCCGGCCGCCCCTGCGACATGGACGCGATCATGGCCATCGCGGACAAGCACGCTCTGGTGGTCATCGAAGACTGCGCGCACGCCATCGAAACGGAGTATCGCGGCCGTAAGGCCGGTACCTTCGGGGATTTCGGCTGCTTCAGTTTTTACGTCACGAAGAACGTGGTGACCGGCGAGGGTGGCATGATCATCGGCCGCAGCGAGGCGCATATCGCGCGCGCCAAGGTGCTGGCGTTACATGGCATGAGCAAGGATGCCTGGCACCGGTTCGGCGACAAGGGGTACAAGCACTATCAAGTCGTGGAATGCGGCTTCAAGTACAACATGATGGACCTGCAAGCGGCCTTGGGCATCCATCAACTGGCGCGCGTGGAGCAGAACTGGCTCCGCCGCCGAGCAGCATGGTCCTTTTACCAGAACGCACTGGCAGACCTGCCGATCACGCGCCCCGCCGAACCGCAAGCCGACACCCGTCACGCCTATCACCTGTACACCATCCTGATCGACGAGGATCGCTGCGGGATCACACGCGACACCTTCCTGGACCGGATGAACGCGGCACGCATCGGCACCGGCGTGCATTACCTCTCGATACCGGAACATCCCTACTATCAACAGCGCTTCGGCTGGAAGCCGGAGCAGTGGCCAACTGCCCGGCGAATCGGGCAACAGACTGTGAGTTTGCCGCTCTCTGCGAAGCTACAGGACGATGAGCTGGGTCGCGTCTCCACTGCCGTGCGAGATCTGATCGCGACCGGCGGTTGACCGTGGCCCCAGGCGCAACGCGCACCAGCTGACCATGACCATTCTCGGCAAGTCGAGTACTCGAACCGTTCTGGCTATCACAGCCATCGGGCTATCGCTCGCTTTCCTCGGCACACGAATCGCGGGGGACCCCACTACCGGCGAACTTCTCAGCCATTTTCCGCCTCAGGTGCTACTCATCGCCGTAATCGCATCGCTGCCGATGTATTGGCTGAAAGCCAGCTATCACGCGAGTATCGTGCACAGTCTCGACCCGCATACTTTCGACCGTCCTCGTGTCATCGCCGTTTATCTCCAAGCCCAGCTGGTGCGTTACCTTCCGGGAAAGGTCTGGGGACTGGTGTACCAAAGCGGGCAGATGGCTAACCGCCATGCGCCCAGCATCATCATCACGGCCAACTTCGTCCAGACGTTGACGACCAACGTGATGGCTGCGTTCCTCATCCTCGCGCTGGCGGGGAGCGTACTAGCACACCCCGCATTGCTCCTTCTGCTGCTGGCGGGGCTGCTGGCGCCTGAGTGGCTACATCGTGCCCCAGGCCTGTGGGCAACGTTAGCGCGGACTACCGCGCGATGGCTGCCAGCACTCGGGGCAGCAGGTACGCCGGGACCGGCAGCACCCATCCGCTGGTCCGGGACAGCGATGCTCGCCTCGGAATGGTTCTTCTACTTTCTGATGTTCTTCGTGCTTGTCGGCGACCGCTGCCCTCTTTGGGCAGTTATTTTCACAGGAACCTGGTATGCATGCGCGTCGCTGCTTTCGATGTTCGCCGTGGTCGTGCCGGCCGGTCTCGCTGTTCGTGAAGCACTTTTCGTTGCTAGCCCGGCGCAGTCGGCTCTGTCTGCCACGGAGCTGGTGGTTCTGGCGGTTACACTGCGTCTGCTATCGATCGTCGCTGAATTGCTCGTGGCGAGCGCCGCCGCGGTTTGGTTACGTATCAGCCGGAAATAACGCGACGACATGACGGGCGACCACGGCCAGCAGTACTGGAACCAGCTGGGAGCTCTCGATCCGGACATCGCTGTCATTGACCCAGCGGACACTAAGGGGCTCAAGTCGAGGTATATCTCGGACCTACGCGACGAAGCCTTCCGAATTGGGCTGGCGCGGCATGGGGTATATCGTGGTGATGTTCTGGATTTCGGCTGCGGCACCGGCAGCTCGTCGATCCCCCTGCTGCGACACGGCCATCGCGTTGTCGGGCTTGATATCGCCAACGCTCTCCTGACACACGCGAAAGCACGGCACCGGCACGACTCGGCGCTATGGGTACAGATCGATGGACGGCGACTGCCCCTGCGCGACCGGGCTTTCGACGCCGCGATCTGCTACGTGGTTCTCAGCTATGTCACGGACGATGCGACCGTAATCGACTTGCTGCGGCAGTTGCGCAACGCACTTCGTCCACAGGCGCCGATGCTTATCCTGGAACAGGTTCGCAGTCGACGCGCACTTGTCGAGCAAGGCCGCAAGATCCATCGCTCGGTGCATGAGTGGACTCGACTGCTGGAGGTGGCCGGCTTTATCGATGTATCCCCGCGCGTACTTCGCCATGGCCGCTTTCCGATGATCCCCTTGATCCGGCAAGGCCTCATCCCGAAGCGATTCTGGCCCTTCATCCGTCGACTGGAAGCCCTGACCGGAAAGACGTGCGGGGTTCTGCCGTGGGACTACGCCGAAGTGCTGTTCGACGCCCGCGCATGATCGCGATCATCGGCGGCGGCCCGGCGGGAATAGCGCTCGGAAGGAACCTTGACCGACTGGGAATGCCGTGGACTTTGTTTGAGGCTAGAGACCTTGCTTCGACCTGGAAGCGGGCGCCGCCCGAACTGACTGTTCTCAGCCCTTGGTGGACCAACATCCTGTCGGCCCGGTCCCTTCTCAAGCATTGGCCGCTGAGGAAAGTGCCTGCACGCTTGTATGCCAGCCATCTCGAGGAGCTGGCCCGCGACCTCCGAGGATCGGTCGTAGAGAATACTGCAGTAACCCGAATCATGACCGAAGGTGACGGGCGCTGGAGCTTGCTGGATCAAGAAGGACGGCACTTAGGAACATACGACGCGGTAGTCATCGCAACTGGGTACTTCTCCAATCCCAAGCCGCCGTGCCCGGACTTTTCGCATGATGGCAGCAGACCCGTCCTTCACGCCGCAGAACTCCGCGACTACGGAAGTTTGTTGTCGCTCGTCGATGAGCCCGGCTCCAAGGGGCCTGTGCTGGTGGTCGGACGTCGGGTCACCGCTGGGCAGATATTGATCGCCCTCACAGAACGGAACATCCCGACCGCGATCAGCCTGCGCTCCGCGACCGAGTACAGGCGCTCCGGAATGGTGGCGTGGCTGCGTGAGATGGCCTACTACGTGTGGGAAGAACTCGAAGCTTGGCGCCATCCGCGATTACGTCGCAATTCCTATCCCCCGATGGAAGGGGGGCGACTTCGGCGACTCATCGAGTCTGGCCGGATTCCGAAGTTCGGCGTGCCGCGCACTTTGCGCGATGGCGTTGTTCAGTTCCACGATGGCTCACAGCTCCCGGTCGGAGCCGTCGTCCTTGCCACCGGATACGCTCCGGCCGTGTGCCCATTTTCGAACGTCGTCGACCTGCAGCCCGATGGGCGCTTTCGTACCGTAGGGGATTACGAATCCATGTGTGCTCCGGGCGTGTATCTGCTCGGCTATGACAATCTCTACGATCATCGCAGCCGCTACCTGCGAGGCATCCGTCTCGATGCGCGCCGCCTGGCCCGGCTACTCTATCTTCGCTACTCGGCCTCGGCCTTATCGCGGACGGGTTCGCTACGCTGACCACGGATTCGATGGCGTAGCGAGTACAGCGCAGCGAATGCTGTCCCGCGCCAGTTCAGTGCCAAGTCGGAAACCCAGTCCGTCATTGCCTCCCCGCCCCACATCTGCTTGTACCGCAGGAGGCTGGGATGCGGGGAGTGCAGGAAGTCGAACGACCGCAGCCCGGCGGCACGGGCGGCTTCCAGCATTCGCAGAAAAAGCAGGTCCGATGCGTACAAGCTGCGCGCCGAGTCCGCATGTGCACCGTGCAGGTATAGCCCCCGGTCTCCATAGCGCGCACTGCAGACAAACCCCACCACAACACCGTCCTTCTCTGCGACGTATCCCGCCAGCGGTGCCAACGCTTCGAAATAGGCTCTCGTGTAGTGGGCGGTGCCGCCCTTGCGTTGAACCGTCGATTGATACAAGCGGTGCATGGCCGCGCCATCACCAGCGACTGCAGGGCGGAGATTCAGAGCTGTCCGGCTCAACCGATTCTCGGTCCGGCGCCCCTTGTCGAACTGCCGGACATGCCAGCGCTGCAGATCCCTGATGCGACATGCAGAAAGCGGGTAACGAGCGAAAGAGAGGCTATCGGAGACTGGTTCGTTCGCCTGAACGCGCAAGGCATGCACGCCCATCTCGCGCGCTATTGTCCTCAGCCGGGCGATCGACATCGGCTGCAAGGCCTCGCAGCCTGCGACGAAATTCAGGTAGCCGATACGCCAAGGCCCTCGTCTAAAGACGGTTAGCTGAAAACCCTCGTCAAGCGGATAGACCCGAGCAGAGAGCGTCGATTCGATCAGATCGATCCAGGCTCTGCTCGCAAGATCAAGCATGGCGCACTGTGCTCCCACCCTACTTGGCGCTTGAGCGCAACACGAGCAGCCTGTCGACAATGGCAGTAATGGAGAACGCGTGAGCCAACTGCCGGACTCCGGCAGCGAAACGGGGCGCCCCTTCACTGCATGCAACGCCGATGGCTGCCTTGATCTCCACCGCGCTGGCCTCCTTTGCCAAGACGCCCCCAGTAGGTTCTTTCTGCAACAGCGCTGGCAGATCGCCTACAGGGCTCGCAACTACCGGACATCCGAGCTTGACTGCATCCGAGAACACCACCGGGATACTCTCGATGCGAGAAGGGATGATCAAGTAATCAGCACGCAGGATGGCCTCCTCGGCTGCGGCTTTGTTGAGATAGCCGCGCAGCTCGACCGGGCGACCCGCGGCGCGCAGCTCGGCGACGCCTTGTTTCACCAGCCCTTCCAGCGGGCCGCCGCCACAGATTTCGACGCCCTCGATTCGCTGCCAGTCTTCGCGGGAGAGCAGCTTCAATGCGTCGATCAGCAGATCCACGCCCTTGTTGGGGTGCCAACGGCCGAGGAACAGCAGGCGGTACGGCGGGGCGGACTTGAGCGGCGCGGTGCGCGTGCGTTCGATGCGCCGGGTACTGGGCAGGAACTCCACCTCGCGCCCTGCTATGCGGCGGGTATCTTCGGCCAGCGCGAGTCCGTCGGAATAGCACCTTTGCGCGGCGTGGAGTACGCGTCTTAAGTATCCACGAACCACGGGAATGCGCCCGAGCGTCCAGATGTCACTGCCCAAAGTCCACACCGAGTAAGGCAAGCCGGTCTCGAGCGCGATGCGCCTGGCCCAGTGGCCCGAGGGCAATGCCCAGAGCGCGAGGATATGGGCGGTCGGCCCGGCGCGCACGGCGGTTCGCGTTGCCCGAAGACCTGCCGCCATGACGCCGGCGATGGCAAGCAGATCTGCTGGTTTCCCGAGCTTGAGCGTGGACAGTGGCTGTGCGGGTGCGGCATAGCGGAACACGTCCACGCCATCTCCCCACATCTCGCGCGCATCCGACTTCCCCGGGGCCACGACCCGCACGGGCACATGCCGGGAGAGCTCTTCCGCCAGATCGGAAACGAACGAACCGGCCGCTTCGCTCCCGTCTCCCGTGAGGGGAAAGGATGTGGTGACGATCACCAGCGCCCGATCACCGCTCATCGCTTGGTCGCCCTGACGAAGTAACCGGCCGTGACGGCCGGCCAGGCCGGGAGGAAGCGCCCCGCCAACCACGCTCCAATGTTGAGGAGCGGCACCGCGACGGCGATCGCCGGCACGAATACCACCGCCGGGCTACGGCGACGCAGTGCCTCGATCGCCATGCCTCCGAGCGCCAGGCAGGCCAGCAAGCCTGCGGTCTCTGCGGAGCCCAGTCGCGGCTCCAAGCGCTCTACCAGGAAGCCGCACGCCTCTAGGTCGCGCCGCAGCCCATGCGCCGTGTAGCGCTGGTAATCATGGGGGGCATCGTGAATGGGGTACAGGAACGGGATCGTCAGCAAAAGGCATCCGCCGGGCCTGAGCACACGCCCCGCCTCGCTCAAGGCCTCGCGCGGGAACCGCAAGTGCTCGACCACCTCGAACAAGGTCACCACATCCACGCTCGAGCTGGCAAACGGCAGACGGGCCGCATCGGCGAACACGCAGGGGCGCGCGTGATAGAGCGCCTCTCCGGTGGGCGGGTAGTCCAAGCCCAGGTACTGAACCCCCGGAGCAAGGGCGTGCTCGACCCACCGGTCTGCGCAGCCGATGTCAAGAAGCCGGCACGGCGGCAACTCGCGCAGTAAAACGAGCTCCGGTCCGGCTCCTGCCAGCAACCACTGCGGATGCAGCGGCGTCCGGCGCAGGGCGCCCAGATATCTGCGCAGGACGTGCGGCAGCACGCTCAGTTCCTCGATTCGCTATAGACCAAAGCCGTGATCTGCTCCGACACCAGGCCGATCAGAAAGACGATCACCGCGGCGCTGAACAGCAGCACGCTCATGTTGGTGAACCGGCCCGCGGTGAAGTAGGTGTATCCGTAATACCCGAGCCCGAGCGCGAAGAAGGCGCTGGCCACGGGTGCGAAGAGCTTGATCGGGCTGTAGAGGGTGGCGATCTTGAAGATGATCAAGAGAAAGCGCAGGCCGTCGCGTAAAGGGCGCACGTGGCTCGCGCTGCCCACGCGCCGGTAGACGGGGATCGGCTCGTAGGCCACGGGATAGGCGTTGCGCAGAAACGCCATGGTGATCGTCGTCGGATACGAGAATCCGTTCGGCAGCAGGTACAGGAACTCACGGAACTTGTCGGCGCGCACCACGCGAAAGCCGGACGTGAGGTCACGGATGGCAAAGCCGGTCATCCAGCTCGCGAGCCAGTTGTAGAACGCGTTGGCGAGGCCGCGCTGCACGCTGGCCTGGCCGTCGCGGCCGCGGGCGCCGACGACCATGTCGAAGCCTTCGTCGAGCCGGTCCAGCAGTCTTTGGATCAGCGCGGGATCGTGCTGGCCGTCGGCGTCCATGAAGACCAGGCGCTCGCCGCTGGCGGCGCGCGCCCCACGTTTGATGGCCGCGCCGTTGCCCATCGAGTACGGCGTCGCGAGGCGCCGGACGCCGTGACGCGCGCACACCGCGGCGGTGTCGTCGGTGGAACCGTCGTCGACGACGATGATCTCGGCCTCGGGGTGCAGCGCGCGCAGCTTGGGCAGCAGCGCGGTCAGGGCCGGGGCTTCGTTCTTCGCGGGCAGGATGATGCTGAGGGTGGACACGTTGCGAACTCGGCGCATGGCGCAAGGGGCGCCGGCAAGTGTAGTGTGTCCCGCGCGCGCGCGCCCCGACCGCCTGCGGCCCGTATCGCCGCGGCCGTCCCCCGACCGATTGACTCGTCCACGTGAGCTCCTATAGTGGGCCGAGTCATTGCCTTCAGACCTGCTGCATGACCACCGCCCAGCAGACCCAACCCAGCATCTACCTCAGCGGCCTGGCGCGCCGGCTCGTCGCCGAGGGCCTTCTGGGTGAGGACGCCGCACGGACGTATCAGCACAAGGCCCAGAAGGAAGGACGCCTGCTGGTTTCAGTGCTCGTTGAGGCGAAAGCCGTGAAGCCAGCCGCGATCGCCCAAGCGGCCAGCCTGGAGTTTGGGGTACCGCTACTGGATCTGTCCGCCGTCGAAGTCGATTTGTCGGCGGCCAAGGAGATCAGCGAGAAAGTCCTGCGCAAGGCGCACGCCGTGCCGCTGTTCAAGCGCGGCAAGAAGACGTATGTCGCGGTCTCGGACCCGACCAATCTCGCGGCACTGGACGAGATCAAGTTCGCCACCGGCCAGCAGACGGAGGCGATCGTCGTCGAGGAGGACAAGCTCGCCAAACTTTTGGAGGCTGCGATCCAGGCGCAAAGCGAAGTCCAGATGAATCTCGGCGACGAAGGCCTGGAGGATCTGCAAGTCGAGGGCGGCGACGAGGGGCAGGGACACGATGTGTCCAAGGCCGATCCCGAAGACGCACCCATCATCCGCTACGTCAACAAGATTCTGGTCGATGCGATCAACCAGGGCGCCTCGGACATCCACTTCGAGCCCTACGAAAAAAACTATCGGATCCGCTATCGCCGCGACGGCGAGCTCAAGACCGTGGCACAGCCACCGATTTCGCAGGCGATGCGCATCGCCGCCCGCGTCAAGGTGATGTCGCGTCTGGATCTGGCCGAGCGCCGCATCCCGCAGGACGGGCGCATCAAGTTGCACCTGTCCAAGACCAAAGCGATCGACTTTCGCGTGAGCACCTGCCCCACCCTGTTCGGCGAAAAGATCGTCTGCCGCATCCTCGATCCGTCCAGCGCAAAACTCGGCATCGACGCGCTGGGCTATGAACCGGAACAGAAGGAGGCTTATCTCAAGGCCCTGCAGCAGCCACAGGGCATGATTCTGGTGACCGGCCCCACCGGCTCGGGCAAGACAGTGTCGCTGTATACGGGCCTGAACATTCTCAATACGGACGACATCAACATCTCCACCGCCGAGGATCCCGCGGAAATCAATCTGCCGGGCATCAACCAGGTGAACGTCAACCCCAAGGTGGGGCTGACCTTCGCCGCGGCGCTCAAGGCCTTTCTGCGCCAGGATCCGGACGTGATCATGGTGGGCGAGATCCGCGACCTGGAGACGGCCGAGATCGCGATCAAGGCGGCGCAGACCGGCCACCTGGTGCTGTCCACGCTGCACACCAACGACGCCCCGCAGACCATCGTGCGCCTGATGAACATGGGCGTGCCGGCCTACAACCTCGCCTCCACGCTGACCCTGATCATCGCCCAGCGTCTGGCGCGGCGGCTGTGCAATTACTGCAAGCAGCCGGCGGACATCCCGCGCGCGGAATTGATCCGTCAGGGCTTCACCGAGGCGGAGATCGACGCGCCGGGCTTTCAGGTGTACCGCGCCGTGGGCTGCGACCAGTGCGAGAATAGCGGCTACAAGGGACGCACCGGCATCTACCAGGTGATGCCGTTCTCCGAGGCGATGGGGCGCATCATCATGGAGGGCGGCAATGCGATCGACATTGCCGATCAGGCGCAGAAGGAGGGCATCAAGGATCTGCGGCAGTCGGCGCTGATCAAGGTGCGCAACGGCGTGATCGACCTCGTGCAGGCCAATGCCTGCACCGTGGGTGATTGATGGGTGACGGATGGGCCACCGAGCCGCCTGCGCCTGCGCGGCACCGCGCGCGCGTCCGGCTTATGATTCCGACGGTGAACACGTCCAGCTAGCAGGGAGCGACGATGGCGCAGGCAGTGGCGACCAAGACGGTCAAGGAAGCGATTTACCGCTGGGAAGGCCTGGACCGTAAGGGCAATCGCGTCAAAGGCCAGTCTCAGGGGCCGTCGGACAACTTCATCAAGCAGCAGTTGCGCAGGCAGGGCATCGTGCCGGTGTCGGTGCGCAAGCAGTCGGCCCTGCTGGGGCCGCGCAAGAAAAAGGTCACGGCGGGCGACATCGCAATCTTTCTGCGCCAGATGGCGACGATGATGAGCGCGGGCGTGCCGCTGGTGCAGTCGCTGGAGATCGTCGGCCGCGGCCACGACAACCCGAGCGTCGGCGAGATGATCATGGGCATCAAGGCCCACATCGAGGCGGGCAATTCTTTTGCGTCGGCGCTGGGCCAGTTCCCCCTGCACTTCGACGACCTGGTCGTCAACCTGGTCGATGCCGGCGAAAAGTCGGGTACGCTGGAAACCCTGCTGGACAAGGTGGCGACGTACAAGGAAAAGACCGAGGCCATCAAAAAGAAAGTCAAGAAGGCCCTGACCTATCCCACCGCGGTGATCGTCGTCGCCTTCATCGTGACGGGCATCTTGTTGTACTTCGTCGTGCCGCAGTTCCAGGAGCTGTTCCAAGGCTTCGGCGCCGACCTGCCGGCGTTCACGATCATGGTCATCAATCTGTCCAAGTTCGTACAGGCCAAGTGGTGGCTCATGCTGGGCATCATCGGCGGCACGGGCTTCGCACTGTTCGAGGCCAACCGGCGTTCGGCACGTTTCCGCAAGTTCAAGGATCGGGTCTTGCTCAAGGTCCCGGTGTTGGGCGACATCCTCTACAAGTCGGCCGTCGCCCGCTACGCCCGCACGCTGTCCACGATGTTCGCCGCCGGCGTGCCTCTGGTCGAGGCCATGCCTCCGGTCGCCAAGGCAACCGGCAACATCGTGTTCCAAGACGCGGTGATGACGATGCGCGACCAGGTCGCAACCGGTCAGCAATTGCAGCTCGCGATGCAGCAGTCCGGCCTGTTTCCGAACATGGCCACGCAGATGATCGCCATCGGCGAGGAGTCGGGTTCGCTCGATGCGATGTGCGCCAAGGTCGCGGATTTCTACGAGGCGGAGGTGGACAACCTGGTCGATGCGCTGTCCAGTCTGCTGGAACCGATGATCATGTCCATCCTCGGCGTGCTGGTGGGCGGCCTCGTCGTGGCCATGTATCTGCCGATCTTCAAGCTCGGTCAGGCCATTTGAGCGCGGCGACGCTCCGCGAACCCGTGTCGGCCGTAAGCACGAGCGCCGGCGCACGGCGGGCCGGCAGGGGCGCTGCCGGTGTCTGCCCGGCTCCGACTTCGAAGCGACGCTGCATCCGCGGGCGCAATGTGCGGCTACCGTCGGCCTGGACGCGGTGTGCGCGCCGCCGAGGCGCTGCGAGAGGACTTCGAATCTCATGACCTTGATCGATGCGCTGCGCACCCACCCCGGCCTGTTGATATTCACGTGTGTGCTGCTCGGCCTGATCGTCGGCAGCTTTCTCAACGTGGTGATCCTGCGTCTGCCGCGGATGATGGAAATGGCCTGGCGTCGCGAGGCGCGGGAGCTGCTGGCATTGCCGGCGGCGGATGAGCCGCCGCTGTCGCTGCTCAAGCCGGCGTCCACTTGCCCGCAATGCGGGGTGGCGATCAAACCGTGGCACAACGTGCCGATTCTCGGCTGGCTGTGGCTGCGCGGCCGCTGCGCGAATTGTCGGGCGCAGATCTCGGTGCAGTATCCGCTGGTGGAGCTGGCCTCCGGCGTGCTCGCGGGCTTGTGCGCGCTCGAGTTCGGCTGGAGCGTGCAGCTCGCGGCGGCGCTGGTGTTTTCGTGGGTGCTGCTGGCGCTGGCGGTGATCGACCTGCGCACGAGCCTGCTGCCGGATGATCTGACACTGCCGCTGTTGTGGCTGGGCCTTCTGCTCAGCCTGCTGCCGGTGTTCGCGACGCCCGAGGCCGCGATCATCGGCGCCGCCGCCGGCTATCTGAGCCTGTGGAGCGTGTTCCAGTTGTTCAAGCTCGTCACCGGCAAGGAGGGCATGGGCTATGGCGACTTCAAACTGCTCGCGGCGATCGGCGCCTGGCTCGGCGCCTCGGCGTTGCCGATGGTGATTCTGCTCTCGTCTTTGGTCGGCGCGGTGATCGGCATTGGCATGATCGCGTTCATGCGCCACGACCGGCGCGTGCCGATCCCGTTCGGGCCTTATCTCGCCGCGGCGGGCTGGCTGGGGATGATGTACGCAGATGCGCTTGAGGGGATGTAATTGAGCAGCGTGGGGTTGTAGGGCCAGCGTGATGCGCCTGACGCTGCTCTGGCGAGCATTGCTCAAGCCGGACCTGGCGCAACGACACCGCCGTGGTTGATCGCTTGCCCGGCCATCCGCGGACGGGCGCTCGGAGCCATAGACGATGCCATTCAAGGCATCGCCAAAGCACGGCTCCTAAGCCCAGGTCTGCGTCACCGGATCGGCGTGGCGCCACAGATACCAGCTCGCCACGGAGCGGTAAGGCGCCCACTGGCGGGTGATACTCAGCGTTCTGCGGTCGGAAAGCTTGCGACCCTTGCCGTAGAGCTGGTCGACGCCGCGGCGCAGGCCGACGTCGTCCATCGCGAACAGGTCGAGCCGGTGCAGCGCGAAGATCAGGAACATCTCCGCGGTCCAGCGCCCGATGCCGGGCAGCGCATCGAGCAGCTCGATCGCCGCCTCGTCGTCCAGGCGCTTGAGACGCGCGAAGTCGAGCGCACCGCTCGCCGTCTGCGCACCGAGGAACTGCAGCCACTTGGCCTTGGATTGTGACAGGCCGCAGGCGCGCAGCGCGCCGATCTGGGCCGTCGCCAGACGCTCGGCAGAGATGCGACCGCGTTCGCCGAAGGCGGCGACGATACGGGCCTGGATGGTGTCGGCCGCGCGGCTGGAAATCTGCTGGCTGATGATCGAGGCGCATAGCACCTGGAAGGGCTCGCGCCGCTTCGCGGCGAGACCGCAGGGACCATAGCGCTCGATCAGCGTGCGCATCACTGGGTCGCGGTCGGCGAGGTGCCGCTCGGCCTCGCGCAAACGCGCCTCGATCGAGGACATGCGGGTTCCCCGAGCGACGGCAGCGCCCCGGCCTTTGCCGGGGCGCCGCTGCGCAGGACCTTACAGCGTCTGCTGGCCGCTCAGCCGGAAGCGATAGGTGACGCCGGCAGCCAGGTCGTTGGACTTGTCCGGCGCGACATCGCGGTCGGTGTGCCGCGCCGCCGCGTACACCTCGAGTCCTTGCAGCACCTCGTGGAACAGCCCCAGCGAGTACCCGTTGCCCTCGAACGGCGTCGCCTCGGTGTTGCCATAGGCGGCCGCCACGCGGGTCTTGGGCGCCACGCGCAACCAGCCGGAGGCGAAGTAGTAGTCACGATTCTCGCCATCGCGCAGATCCAGCGGCTCCCACGATGCGCCGACGCCCCAGGATTCGCGGCTGTACGCGGCGTGGACGCGCGTCGCCTTGACTGCGCCGCTGCCGGGGATACCGATCGCCTGGAAGTTGGTGTTGGAACGAATGTCCAGATACTGCGCTCCGGCTTGGAGCCGGCCGGACAGCAGATCGCCGTTCCACTCGGCGCCCACGCCGTAGTCGTGGTCGTCGTCGGGACGATCGTTCTCGTTCATGAAGAACGCCGCATTGACGCGCACGCCCATGAATTCCGGCGAGACGTAGGCGAGCTGGTTGGCGATGAAGCCGTTGCCGCTGAGGTCGCTGGTCAGGGCGGACAGGCCGTAGCTGGGTCCGCGCACGGCCGCCGGTGAGCCGCCGAAAGCGGCGCCGCTGATGGTGCCGATCGCGGTGTTGTAGAAGGGATCGAGCTTCTGGCCTGCGAGCTTGTAGGCCGTGGGCGCGCGTCCGTACAGCGCCGTGCCGTAGGGGCTGCTCACGCTCAGGTAGGACTGGCGCACCGTGTCGTCGTCGACCGTGGCGTCGTCGTCGGCGTCGAGGCCGCGTTCGTAGACCAGGGTCGCCGCATACCCGCCGTCGCGGGTGGTGATCATCACCCCGGCGTGCGAGTTGGTGCTGTCGAACACGTTGCGCCGCGGGCTGCCGTCGGCGTCGTAATGGGTGTAGGCGTAGCGCAGATCACCGTAGAGCTGGCCTTCCAGCGTGGCGGCCTGGGCACCGAGTGCGCAGCTCGCCATAGCAACGGCGAGAGCGCTGCGACGAATGACCATCTGCATCGACGTTCTCCTTCTGGTTTGCGGTGGGGTCCGATGACGCAAGCAGGTCCGATATTAGCCGCTCTGACGGTGAATGTCCCGGCGTAGGCCCCGAGCCCGCGGGCGTGGCCAGGGACTAGAATGACCATTCACGCCGGAGCCAGCCGTGTTGTTCAGCTTCTTCTTCACCTTGCGTGCCGCCGGGCTCAAGCCGTCTTTGAGCGAGTTTCTCACGCTGCTCGAAGCGCTGGCCAAGCACGTCGCGATCTTCTCGCTGGAGGATTTCTACCACCTGTCGCGTGCGGCGCTGGTCAAGGACGAGACCCAGTTCGACCGTTTCGATCGCGCGTTCGCGGCCTATTTCAAGGGCGTGGAGGCGGTGACCGGCGAGCTGTTCGGCGAAATTCCCGAGGAATGGCTGCGCAAGATGGCGGCGCGTCATTTCACCGAGGAGGAGAAGGCCAAGATCCAGGCACTCGGCGGGCTCGACAAGCTGATCGAAACGCTCAAGCAGCGGCTCGAGGAGCAGAAGGGCCGTCACCAGGGCGGCAACAAGTGGATCGGCACCGGCGGCACCTCGCCATTCGGGCACGGCGGCTACAACCCCGAGGGCATCCGCATCGGCGGTCCGGGCGGCGGCAAGTCCGCAGTCAAGATCTGGGAGAAGCGCGAGTACCGCAACCTCGACGACAGCATCGAACTGGGCACGCGCAACATCAAACTCGCGCTGCGCCGGTTGCGCCGCTTCGCCCGCGAGGGTGCACCGGAGGTGCTGGACATGGACGACACCATCGCCAGCACGGCGCGCAACGCGGGTTACCTGGACATCAAGATGGTGCCGGAGCGGCACAATGCGGTGAAGGTGCTGCTGTTCCTCGACGTCGGCGGCTCGATGGATCCGCACGTGCGCGTCTGCGAAGAACTGTTCAGCGCCTGCAAGACCGAGTTCAAGCACCTGGAATACTTCTACTTCCACAACTTCCTCTACGAGGCGGTGTGGAAGGACAACGCGCGGCGCCACAGCGAGAAGATTCCAGTATTCGACATCCTTCACAAATACACACCGGACTACAAGGTCATCTTCGTCGGCGATGCGACGATGAGCCCCTACGAGATCGTGCATCCGGGCGGCAGCGTCGAGCACTGGAACGAGGAAGCCGGCGCGGTGTGGTTCAAGCGCGTGATGAACGTGTTTCCCAAGCTGGTCTGGCTGAACCCCGAGCCACCATCGCACTGGGAGTACACGCCGTCGGTGCAACTGACCAACGAGCTACTGGGCCCGGAGCGCATGTTTCCAATGACGCTGGCCGGGCTGGAACAGGCGATGCGGAGGTTGACACGCTGAGACGACGGCCGGCGTGCAGACCCCCGAGCCCGTTCGGGCCGAGTGCCGCGGCGTCAGGCGCGGTGTATCGAGACCGCGGATAGGCGGCTGCCTCTGGATACGCTTCGTGGAGGCGCGACTCGATGCGAACGAGGCTGGAGGAGACGAGGATGAAAGCCACACACTGCATTCCCGTGCTGCTGACCGCATTCGGCATCGTCGCCTGCGGCGGCAACGGCAACGGGCGCGGCGGCGCCGCGCCGCCGCCGGCCTCGACCGGGCTGGCGGACTGCACGGCGATCGCGAGCGAGGACTACGTCACCCGCAACGATCTGATCGACGGCGCGCGCAAGGACAGCGCGCAATTGCTGCTGCGCTTCGTGCACTCCACCGATGACCACATCATCGACGACGACGGCCAGGCCATCAACGGCGCCTCCGCGCTCGATCCGCTGCACCCCAGCTTCGAGTCGGCGCAGCGTCTGCAGGAGGAGTACGCCGACGAGGTGCTCAATGACATGATCTTGCGCGTCAACGACTGCCACGCGCGCCATCCGGCGGAATTCATGATCGTCACCGGCGACATCGCCGATCTGACCACGGTGGCCGAGACGCGGCGCTTCATCGACAACCTCGACGGCCGCTTCGATCAGATGAGCGCGTTCGAGACGGCCTGTGTCGAGCGCCTCGGCGACGGTGCCTCGGCCGAAGAGATCGCGCTGCAATGCACCCGCTTCACCGGCCGCGGCGTCGCCGACACGCAGGCGCCGGACCCCGATCCAGACGATCCGAGCTTCCAGTTGATTCTCACGCGCATGGTGCGTCAGTTGCTCGCGACCGAAGAGGCAGCGCTCTCGGGCCGCGCGGCCGACGGGTCGACCGACCCGTCGCGACAGACCGCGACACGTTCGCCGGGCTTGCCGCAAGTGCTGCGCTGCGACGCCGGAGCGGGCTGTGCGAACGCACGGCTCGCCATGCCGTGGTACGTCGCCTTCGGCAATCACGACGGCTATGTGCGCGGCACCGTCGCGCTGACGCTCGGCGTCAACGAGCTCTCGCAGCTCACCGGGCGCCACTACATGCTCGATGCGCACGAGTTCATCGACGAGTTCTACTTCACGCAGCCGACGCCCGGCCCGCTCGGCCACGGCTTCAACTTCGCCGACCTTTCCCGGCGCATGGACGGCGACAGCCGCAACGACGGCTATTACGCGACCGACGCCGCCGGCGGCCGCGTGCGCATCATCGTGCTCAACACCATCATCGACGGCGTCGACCCGCGCATCCCGCTCGATGTGCTGCGCAATCCCTTCGCCCTGTCCGACGGCTCGCTCGACCGCGCGCAGTTCGACTGGCTCAAGGCCGAGCTGGCCGCCTCCGCAACGCGCGGGCAGCTCGCGCTGGTGTTCTCGCATCATCCGGACCTGACGTTTGCCGAGTACGGCATGTTCGGCGCGCTGGTGCCGATCGAGGTCACCGCCGCGGAACTCGATGCCGAACTCGCGAGCTGGCCGCACCTGATCGCCTGGGTCGCTGGTCACACGCACCAGCACCGCATCCGCGCGTTCAAGGTGAGCGACGGCATCGGCAGCAACGGCGAGATCGAGGCCGCGGTCGAGTGCAAAGGGCCGGGACCCTGTGTCGGCTTCTGGCAGATCGAGACCGCATCGCTGATCGACCACCCGCAGGAGCAACGCCTGATCGAGATTCTCGACAACGGCGACGGCACCGGTACGATCCGCGCCTCGGTGCTGCAGCACCAGTTCGATCGAGCAAAGGCGTTGGCCGAGGCCGATGATCGCTGCGCGCTGTATCTGAGCGATCCGGCCGCGGTCGCCGCCGCGATCAGCGAAGCGAACCTCGATGCACTGTGCCGGCAGGGCGGTGTGCGTCCGGGCACGCCGGCCGATCGCAACGTCGAGCTGATGTTCCGCATGCCCGGTCGTTAGAATCACCTTGGATGCAGCGGAGTCCCGAGGCTTGAAACCATCGATGCGGCGGTTCCTGAGACGCTGGCTGAGCCTCGGCGTCTTGATCTTCGTGCTCGCCGTTCTCGGTGCCAACCGCTGGGTGATCAACAGCACCGACTCGTACATCTACAAGGACTGGGCGCTGCTGCCGTTCAACGAGGTCGGCGTCGTGCTCGGCACCAGCAAGTACCTGCAGAGCGGCAAGCCCAGCCCCGAGTTCCGCTGGCGCGTGGCCGCCGCCGCCGAGCTGTACAAGAACGGCAAGGTCAAGCACCTGATCGTCAGCGGCGCCAATCCGGACGAGACCTACAACGAGCCGCGCCAGATGTATCGCGAGCTGGTGGCCCAGGGCGTGCCGGCGTCGGCGATCACGATGGACTTCGCCGGATTTCGCACCTTCGATTCGGTGGTCCGCGCACGCGCGGTGTTCGGGCTCGACCGCTTTACCGTCATCACGCAGAAGTACCACAGCTATCGCGCGGTGTTCATCGGCCGCAAGATGAACCTCAACGTCGTCGCCTACCTTGCGCCCGCAACCAGCGACGGCGGTCCCGGCAACCGCCACCCGCTGCGCGAGATCTTCGCGCGGACCAAGGCGGTGCTCGACATCTTCCTGCTGCGTACCGAGCCGCGTTTTCTCGGTGATCCGCAGCCGATCCAGCTCGCCCCCGAGGCCGAACCGGCCTGAATGCGTGCAGCGGCATGGCCCGGCGGCGGCATGCTGCATTGCGATCAGTTCTGATAATCGTTATCGTTTGCCTCAAGTGTGATTGATCTGCCGTCTGCGCTGCGGAGACGGCGTGCAGGCCTTGGCGAAATACATGCGTTTGTTGACCATCGCCGCATTGGCCTGGGCCACGGCGTGGGCAGGGGCTGCCCGGGCGGCGGAAGAAGCGCCGCCGCAGCCGGACGATGCCGCGTACGCACGGTTCCGGTGGACAGCTTCCGCAACATCCTCACGCAGCCACGCATCGCCGCGCTGGCGCTGATTCCCGGATCGACGCGCATCGCCGTGCTCGCGGGCGCGGAGTTCCTGGCGTTCGACAGCAGCGGCGGCGATTTCAGTGGCAACGAGTTTCCGAGCGCGCCGCGCTGGCAGGGCGGCGCCGGCCTGCTGTGGGAGTACGGCGGCATGGGTCCGTATGTGCAGGTCGACGCCAACTACGTGGATGCGAGCTTCCGCCGCGCGGACAACGATCCCGAACAGACCTCCGACGCCTATACACTGATCAACGGCCGCGCCGGCTGGCGCTTCCGCCACTTCGAGCTGTACGTGATCGGGCGCAATCTCGCCGACCGCTTCTACCTGACACAGCGCGCCTTCGGCACCTTCATGGCCGGCGAGCCGCGCACGCTGATCGGCGGCGTCGAGTTCCACTTGGACTGAAACGCCGGCGCAGAGGATTGGCGCAACCCGGGTTCCCATGCAAATGGTTCTCATCTACACTTGCGCGATTTTCCGCATCGAGTCCGCCGTGTCTGCCGCCGAGCCCTCGCCGTCCGCCCCCAGCCGCCGCGCGTTCTGGTCACGCGTCGTCCTCGCCGGCCCGGTGGTCTTCGTCTGCGCGGCGCTGGTGATGTGCGGCGGCGCGCTGTGGCTGCCCAAGGGCGCGGCGCAGATCGACAACCTCGTCGTGCCGATCGTGCTGTTTCCGGCGATCTGGGCGGCATTGTTCTTCTATGCCTGCCTCGACCGCCGCCTCGGCCGCGCCTGGGGCGTGGTCGGCGGGCTGAGCGTCGCGCACCTCGCGCTGATCGCGACGCATCTGATGACGTCCGGAGCCGCCGCATGATCCGTCTGAGCCAGGAACGCACCAAGACCCTGCTCGCGATTCACGGCTGGTCGGCCGTGTTTCTCGGCCTGCTGCTGTACGCGGTGATTCTCACCGGCGTTGCCTCGGTGTTCGCGACCGAGATCGGCGACTGGTCGAGCCCGCTGTCCGGCAAGGTCGAGGATCCCTTCCCCGCCGGCACCGACCGCATGATCCGCGGCCTCGCCGCAACCGTCGACCCCGAATTCCACGAGGAGCTGTTCTTCTTCCCGCGCGCCGGTGGCCGCCTGTGGGCGTTCTTCCACAAACACGAGACCGACGAGGACGGCAAGCCGCGCGAGCGCGGCGTCGCCGCGGAGTTCGATCCGCGCACGGGCGCGATCATCCAGCGCGTCGAAGGCACCGACGAGGCCATCGAGGCGCGCGACGAGGCCAACGCGCTGGCGCATTTCATGGTCGATCTGCACGTGCGCCTGCACCTGCCCAACCCCTGGGGCTTGCTGCTGACCGGCATCCTCGGGCTCGCGATGCTGGTCGCCGCGGTCACCGGCTTCGTCGTGCACCGGCATCTGATCCGCGAACTGTTCACGCTGCGCCGCCGCGGCGACCGCCTGCTGAGCGCACGCGACACGCACGTCATCGCCGGCACCTGGAACCTGCCGTTCGCGTTCATCCTCGCGTTCACCGGCAGCTACTTCAGTTTCGGCAGCGCGTTCGCGATTCCGGCGATGGCGATGGTCGCCTTCGGCGGCGATCAGGAGAAGATGATCGAGACCGTGGTCGGCCATCCGCCGGCGGTCGACGAGACGGCGGCGCCGATGGCGGATCTCGATGCGATGATCGCCGACGCCCGCGCCCGCAGCGGCGCCGAGCTGAGCTTCGTGCAGGTGCAGCACTGGGGCCGCGCCGACGCACTGGTCACGGTGTTTCCGCGGTATCGTGACGGCGAGCTGTCGACGCTGTCCTACGTCTATGGCGGGGCGGACGGCATGTTTCGCTACGCCAAACCGGCACTGGGTCTCACGCCATCGACCGGCGGCGCGCTGTTCGACCTGATGGCGCCGCTGCACTTCGGCCACTTTGCCGGCGTGTGGTCCAAGGCCGTGTGGTTCGCGCTCGGCTTTGCCAGCGCCTACGTCACGATCACCGGCCTTTTGCTGTGGACCACGCGCCGGCAGGCGCAGCGCGGCTGGCGGCATCTCGCCGCGGCAACCCATGCCACCGGCTACGGCCTGCCGCTGGGCCTGGTGCTCGCCGGCTGGGCGTATTTTCCGGCGCGCGCGGCCGGCGCCGATGTGCACGGCGCGATGATGACGGTATTCCTGCTGACGCTGGCGCTGGCCTGCGTGCTGGCCTGGCGCGTCACCGAGTTCGCGACCGCGCGGCGCGCGCTGCTCGGCGCAAGCGGCATCGCGCTGATCGGGCTACCGGTCGTGCGCATGCTCTGTGGCGGCCCCACCTGGCCCGGCGCCTTCGATGCCGGCCTGCACACGATCATCGCCTTCGACATCGGCTTGGTGATCGGCGGTGCGTGCTGCCTCGGGACGCTGCGGCGCGCGCCGCACTCCGCGATGCAAAAGACCGCGGACTCCGACGCGCTCGAGGAGGCCGCAGGCGTATGACGACCGATGTCTTCGCGGCGATCGCGATCGGCATGACGCTGCCGCCGTTACTCGTCCTCGCGCTGCGCGACCCCAAGCGCCTGCGCAGCCACCGCGCCGCGCAACGCGGCGCCAAGCCCGGCGAACGCCGCGCGCTCGCACTGGCGAGCCTGCTGCCGGGGCTGGTGCTCGCCGCGCTCGGCGCATGGCCGGCCTTCCTGATCTGGCTGGGCGGCATCGCCACCGGCGGCTGGCTGATCGTGCTGTGGCTCGCGCGCTCGGGCGACAACGGCGCCACACCAAGCTGATTCGAAACTGATCCGTACCACCGGCAGGGCCGGTCGAGATTCAACCACCGCTGCCAGCCGCACGCCAGCCGCGTCCCGTCCCGGACCGCAGGTCCGTATCGTTCCAAGGAGCTGCTGCATGCGTGTACTTGATTCCCGCTTGGCGCTGGCCGCGCTGCTGCTCGCGGGCAAGCCCGCCCTCGCCGAAGAAGCCACCGAAGTGGCGACGACACTCTCGCCGGTCATCGTCAGCGGCGAACTGGTCACGCGCGAGGCAGAGCACACGACGAGCAGTGTCGCCGTGCACGCCGGCGCCGCCGCCGCACGGTCCGCCGAAGAATCCAGCAGCAGCACGCTGCCGACCATCACCGTGCACGGCGAGAAGACCGAGCGCTCGCTGCAGGACACGGCGAGCAGCGTCGTCGTGATCGACGCAACCGACCTGGAGCGCCGCGCCGGTCTGGCCACGGTCAACGAGGTGCTCGCGCGCATCGCCAACGTCACGCTGACCGAAGGCAGCAACTTCGCGCCGGCGATCCGCGCGATCGACGGCACCGGACCGGCGCAGGGCGCCGACGCCGCGCTCGGCGGCACGCGCTCGCGCGTCGCGCTCTTCATCGACGGCCGGCCGGCCAGCTACAACGAAATCACCTTCGGCGATGCCTCGGTCTGGGACGTCGAGCAGATCGAGGTGTTCCGCGGCCCGCAGAGCACTCTGCAGGGCCGCAACGCGATCGGCGGCGCGATCGTCGTGAGGACGAAAGACCCGAGCTGGGACTTCGAGAGCGCCGGCCGCCTCGTCGCCGGCAATCATGAGCTGCGCCAGGCCGCCGCGATGATCAGCGGCCCGATCGTCGACCGCCGCGTCGCCTACCGCCTCGCCGTCGAGCGCCTGACGGGGAGCAGCGACATCGACATGCTCGGCTACGAGCGCGTGCCCGACCCTGCCGAACTCGAAGCAACGACGCTGCGCGGCAAGCTGCTGTTCGAATCGGCGTCGGTCGAGGGCCTGTCGACGCTGCTGACCATCAACCATGCCGATCACACCGCGCCGCAGGTCGAGTTTGCGCGACGCCCGTTCGCAGATCGCGAAAGTCCGTATCAGGACCCGGACAATTTCAGCACCGACCCGACCTTCAATCCGCGTTCGACCGGGGCGATCATCGATACCCGCTGGAATCTTTCCGGTGGCCGGCACTTCGAGAACAAGCTCGCCTACACCGACGTGCGGATCGAGCGCCGCGCGCAGCCGGGCAATGGCAACGTGATCACCGACATCCGCGAGCTGTTCCTCGAACCGCGTCTGGCCTTCGGCGCGCTCGACGGCCGACTGTCCGGCTTCGGCGCGCTGTACCTGTTCCGCGCCGACCAGGATGAAATCGGCGACATCATCGGCGGCAGCGATTTCGAGGACCTGACCACCACGGCGGCAGTCTTCGGCGAGCTCACCTATGCGCTGACACCGGCGCTCGATCTGATTGCCGGCGGCCGCTACGAGCAGGAGAAACGCGAACGCAGCGGCAGCGCCAATGTCTTCGTGCTCGACTTCGACGAAACCTACTCCGAGTTCCTGCCCAAGCTCGGCCTGTCGTGGCAGGCCAGCGGGCAGTGGACGCTCGGCGCCACGGTGGCGCGCGGCTACAACGGCGGCGGCGCCGGCTTCACCTACGACGAGCCGTTCACCAGCTACGCCTACGACGCCGAATACGTCTGGAACTACGAAGTGTTCGCGCGCGCCGCGTTGCTCGATCGCCGCGTCACGCTGCAGGCCAACGCCTTCGTCGCCGACTACGAGGACCTGCAACTGCCGTTCGACCTGAATCCCGATCCGCAGATCTGGTCGGTAGTGATCCGCAACGCCGAGCGTGCACGTGTCAGCGGCGCCGAGTTCGGCGCGCGCTGGCTGGCCCTGCCGGGCCTCGAGCTGTTCGGCGACGTCGGCGTGCAACGCACCGAGATCCGCCGCTATCCGAACGAGCAAGGCCAGAGCCTCGAAGGCAATGAACTGGCGCGGGCACCGGATGTCACCGCCAACGCCGGCTTCACCTGGCGTCACGGGTCCGGCTTCGAACTCGGCGCCGACGTGCGTTACTCGTCGGCGTACTACTCTGACGTGCGCAATCAGGCGCAGGATGAGGTGGACGCCTACTGGTTGGTCAACGCGCAGGCCGGCTACCGCATCGTGCCGAACGTCCGCGTGTTCGCCTATGCCACCAATCTTCTCGATGCCGACGAGCCGGTGCTCATCGAACCCGGCGACGTGAGCACACCCGACGACGACGTCGCGGCATTGCTGCGCGCGCGCCGCATTGGTATCGGCGTCGACCTTTCTCTCTGAAACCCCACGGAGTCATCATGCAGAACCATGCGATGCGTGTGGCCGCCTGCGCGGCCGCGCTGATTCTCAGTGCACCGTCGGCGGCACAGGACGAGCCGACCGAAGTTGCGACCACGCTCGCCCCTGTCGAGGTCACCGGCGAGCGCGACGACGAGCCGCCGTATCTCGCCGAGGAGGCGAGCACGGCGACCAAGACCGGCACGCCGATACTCGAGACGCCGGCATCGGTATCGGTGATCACCGCCGAAGCGCTGCGCGATCGCGGCGCGCTGACGCTGCAGGATGCGCTGCGCTACTCCGCGGGGATCATGTCGGACGCCTATGGCCTGGACAACCGCACCGACTCGGCGATCCTGCGAGGCACCGAGTTCCAGAGCGTGGTCGACGGCATGCGCGATCAGTTCAACTACTACAACACGACGCGCCCGGACGTGTACGCCTTCGAGCGCATCGAGATCCTGCGCGGGCCCGCCTCGGTGCTCTACGGCCAGGGGCCGAGCGCCGGCATCGTCGCGCTGGTCAGCAAGCGTCCGCGCGCGGAGGCTGCGCACGAACTGATCGCCGAGTACGGGCGCTTCGATCGCCGCCGCATCAACGTGGACTCGACCGGACCGATCGACGGCGACGGCGAGTGGCGCTATCGCACCGTGGGCGTGCTACAGCGCTCGGACTCGCAGGTCGACTACGCATTCTACGATCGCGAGATGCTCTCGCCCTCGCTGAGCTGGGTGCCGACCGACCGCTTCACCTGGACCCTGCTCACCCACTACCAGCGCGACGACAGCCGCAACGCGATCAGCTTTCTGCCGCATTCCGGCACCTTGCTGGACAACCCCAACGGCCGCATCCCGGTCAGCCGCTTCACCAGCGAGCCGGATTTCGACCGCTTCGAAGCGACGCGCCATGCGGCCAGCTCGTTCATCGACTGGCAGATCGCGGACACCTGGTCGCTGCACCAGTCGCTGCGCTTTGCCGTCAACGACAACCCGTACTACACGCTCTACCCGGACGTGTTCAGCAATCCGCAAGACCCGTTCCTGGACGACACCCGCCGCACGGTCGCGCGTTTCGTCTACGCCGAGCTGCGCGATCAGCGGGACTGGACCGCCGACCATCGTGCGGTCGCACGCTTTGCGACCGGCGCGGTCGCGCACCAGCTTCTGGTCGGCGTGGACCATGCGTATTCGCGCTTCACGCGCCGATCGGGCAGCGCGTATCTGGACGCGCCTTTCGATCTGTTCGATCCGGCCTACGGGACTCCGGTCGAAATGCCCGAGCTGTCCGATCCGTTCACGACGCGGGCGCGCTACACCGGCGTCTACGCGCAGAACCAGATGCGCATCGGCAACTGGATCGCGCTCGGCGGCCTGCGCCACGACCGCAGCGGCGTCGAGCCGCAGGGCGGCGAAGAGGCCAGGGAGAACGAGACCACGGGGCGCGCCGGCCTGATGTATGAGACGGATTTCGGACTCGCGCCTTATCTCAGCTACGCGACCTCGTTCCAGCCGAACACCGACGTAGACCCGGACTCCGGCGAGGTCTTCGATCCGCTCGCCGGCAAGCAGATCGAGATTGGTCTGAAGTACCAGCCCGATGGCGGCGACACGCTGCTGACGCTGACCTGGTTCGACCTCACCGAGGAGAATCGCGTGTTCTACGACCTCGCGAGCTTCGTGCCGTCGGTATCTGACGTCGACTCGCGCGGCGTCGAGTTCGAAGGCATCACCCGCCTCGGCGATCTCGATCTGACGGCGAGCTACACGTACATCGACATCGCCAAGCGCCGCCAGTATTTCGCGGTACAGCCGCGGCATCTGGCCTCGCTGTGGGCAACGTATGACTGGCGCGGCTTGAAGATCGGTGCGGGCACCCGCTATCTCGGCTCGACCACCGACGACGGCGGCACGCTGCGCCTGCCGGCGGTGCTGCTGTTCGACGCGATGCTGGCTTACGACGTCGAGCGCTGGCGCGTGGCCGTCAACGCGACCAATATCGAAGACCAAACCTACGTCACGAGTTGCCTTGCGCGCGGCGACTGCTTCTACGGCAACCGCGGCAACGTCGTCGGCAGTGTCGGTTACCGGTTCTGATCAAGGGCAGGCCGGCGCTTCGCCCGCGCCGCTCGGGGTCAGCCGGGTCGTGTGCAGACGATTCTGGATTCGCAGCAGGCAGGCCGGAAAGTTGGTGATGATGCCGTCGACACCGATGTCGATCAGACCGCGGATATCGGCCTCGCGATCCGCGGTCCACGGCACCACCTGCTTGCCGAGCGCATGCGCGATTTCGACGAAGCCGGCGTTGAGATCGGGCGATGCAAACTGCGGCGCCACGTACTCGTGTCCGCGCAACGCGGCGTAGCTCAGGTTCGGCAGCGCTCCACTCGGGGTCAGATACAAGGTCTTGATCGTCGGATCGAGCGACTTGAACGCGTCGATGGCCAGCGGATTGAAGGACTGCACGATGATGCGCTCCGGGATGCCGCTGGCCTGAATCTGCGCCACCAGCAATTGCGCGGCGCGCAGCCCGGCCGCGGTCAAGCCGTCGAGGCTGTCGAGGCCGATCTTGATCTCGATCGTGACCGTCGGCGCATAGGCACCCTTGAACTGCGCAGCGAAGTCGAACAGCTCCGTTGCGGTCGGCACGCGCACGCCGTGTCCGCGCAGCGGATGCGGCAGATCCTCGTTTGGGCTGGTCGTCGGCTGGCCCGGCGAGAACCAGTATGCGGCGTCGCATTCGCGGATCTCGGCGTACGTCTTGTCGGCGACGCGGCCGCTGCAGTCAGTGGTGCGGTCGAGCGTGTCGTCGTGGATCAGCACCAGCACCTCATCCGCCGTCGCCAGCATGTCGGCCTCGAAGTCGTCGACGCCCAGGCGCGCGGCGTTCTCGAAGGCCAGCATCGTGTTCTCCGGCGCGTAGGCGGCACCGCCGCGATGCGCGCAGACGAAGGGTACGGCGACGAACGACGCCAGCGGCACCGCGCCGTCCGCGCCGACGAGACCGTCCGAGCTGGCGCAGGCCGCCAGCCCCAGACTTACCCAACCGCACAGCATGCGACGCATCGTTCGCGATCTCCCCGTTGCCGATCACACACTCCAGGCGACCTCGTGCAGATGCCGCGCGTTGCGCAGCTTGGTGTGCGCCTCGACGTAGCGCCAGGTTGCGCCGGCATCGGCGAGGATGGTCGGAAAATCGCGCACCGGCTTGATCGCATCGAAGCGCGCGATGCCCGGACGTGCCGGCAGGTCGAACTCGTCGATGACGCTGATCGCCTGCGTCGGTTCGCCGTCTTCGGCGGTGTCGACCGCCCAGGCGGTGCATTTGAGCGTGGCGCCGTCCACGGCGTATTCGACGAAGCCGTAGCGCCGATGCTGTGCCGCGCTCCAGGCGCTGAAGCCGTCGAAGCGGCGCATGCCCACGCCGCCACCGCCGGCGCAAACCTGGGTGTAGCCGAACGGCATCGGCCGGCCCAGCCCCATCGGCTTGCTGCGCTGGTAGCCGTGGTCGTGACCGACCAGCAGCAGATCGACGCCATAGCGCAGCATGATGTTCTCTTCGAGGAGCACCAGCGTCGGGTTGGCCGGACTGCGCCCCCTGCTCGTCGGTCCAGATCGTAAAGTGCTGCAGGAACACGATGTAGTCGATCTCGCCGCGCGCGCGACGCAGCGCGGCCTGCGCCAGATCGGTCTCGATCTTGACCAGCTCCGCCGGCAGCACGCCGTCGTTGATCAGCACACCACCGGTCGAGACCATGAAGTGCACGTGGTTGTAGTCGAAGCTGTAGTACGTCTCGCCGCGGCCAGGATGGGTCAAGCGCGTGCGGTAGGCGGCGCCGGTGCCGTCCTTGTCCTCGTGGTTGCCCGGGCAGCACAGCGTCGGCACCTGCGCCATCAGATGCTCGGCCTGGTTGAACCAGTCGTCCCAGACCGACTGTTCACCGTTGGCAGAGGACAGATCGCCGGCGATGAGCACGAAGTCGCAGTCGCGCTGCAAGATGCCGTCGCGCACCGCGCGCGAGTACGCGGTGCGGCCGTGATCGCCGAAATGGGCGAAGCGGGATGCGCCGCGTGGCTGCGGTCGCAGCGTAAAGGTCGGCGAGACTGCATCGCCATTGCGCACGCGATAGCGCAGCGGCAGCGCCGGATCGAAGTCGGTCAACTGCGCGCGGTGCGTTCACACCGCGCTGTCGTAGGCCTGCTGCTGCGTCGCCACGGCGCTGCGGCTGAGATCATTGTTGCCGTATTCGACAACGCCCTCCGGCGCCGCGAGACCGTCGGTGAACCAGGTGATGGCGCGCGTCGTATGCGCGTCGCCGCTCCAGCTCGCGTGAACGCCGCGCGGACCTGAGCGGGCCGTCGGCGGCGACGCGCCGTCACCCCCGGAACAAGCGGCCAGCCAGGCGGGCAACACCAGACCGGAGCCGGCCTGCAGGAACTTGCGTCGATTCATCAGCGGTTCGCTCTGTGCGAAATGCATCCGAGCATAGGAGCCGCCGGTGAAACGGCGATGACGCTGTCGTCGTGACCGGAACACTCAGTCCGCTGGCCGCGTCCAGTGCGCGAACAGCGCGCCACCGATCACGCAGCCCGCGGCCATCGCCAGAAGGCCGGCGAGGCTGCGCGTGGCGTCGATCAGCACCGGCGGCGGCACCGCGGCATCGGTGGCGCGGATGGCGACGACGACGGCAACGCCCGCGGCCAGCGCATACAGGGGCGTGCGCACACCCGGCCAGCGCCGCGCGAGCCACATCGCCACGACGAAGGCCGGCAGCCAGGCGACCAGCAGCATCAGCGCGTACAGCGAACCGAAGGCGGCGAGGTCGTGCAGCGTCGTCTGCAGGCGCACGCGCAGCGGAATGTCGACGAAAGGCAGCAGTTGCTGCAGGTTGAACTGGGTCTGCACGATCGCACCCCAGGCCGCGGCGATCAGCAGCGCGCCGACGAAGGCGAGGAGCCGCCGTGGCCAGCGCGGCGAGGTGGACATCGTCATCGGTGAGATTCCGGCATCATCATGGCGCCGATCATGCCGCAGACGCGGCGCCGCCGTGGAGCTGCCCATACCGATGCGACTCAAACCGCTGCTGTGCCGATTCCTGATCGCCTGCGCGCTGCCGGCCAGCGCGCAGGCCGCCGACTATCGCGTCGACACCGTCGTCGACGGTCTGGAATTCCCGTGGTCGCTGGCCTTCCTGCCCGACGGCCGCATGCTCGTCACCGAGCGTCCGGGCCGCCTGCGCGTGATCGAACGGAACGCCGATGGCCGGCCCACACTGCGTGCGACGCCGATCGCCGGCGTGCCGCCGGTGCTGGCGAGCGGCCAGGCCGGGCTGTTCGACGTGATGCTCGATCCCGACTTTGCCGACAACGGCGTGCTGTATTTGTCGTTCGCGCACGGCACGTTCGAGGCGAATCACCTGCGCATCGTGCGCGCGCGCTTCGACGGCGAGCGTCTGCACGAGCCGACGCCGATCCTGACGACACGGCCGGCGAAGTCGCATACTCAGCATCTGGGCGGACGCATGGCCCTGCTCGGCGACGGCACGCTGGTGGTCGGCATGGGCGACGGCAATCTCGATCGCACCGACGCGCTACGACTGCACACGCATCTGGGCAAGATCCTGCGCATCCACCGCGACGGTCGTGTGCCCGACGACAATCCCTTTGTCGATCGTGCACACGGCGGCGACGCCGTTCGCGCCGAGATTCTCAGTTACGGCCATCGCAATCCGCAGGCGCTGGTCTATGTCGCGACGCACGGCGCGCTCTATTCCAACGAGCATGGCGCGCGCGGCGGCGACGAACTCAACCGCATCACACCAGGCGCCAACTACGGCTGGCCGATCACGACGCACGGCGTCGACTACACCGGCGCGCGCATCACGCCCTACAGCGAGTGGCCCGGCGTGACACCGCCGCTGACGCAGTGGACGCCGTCGATCGCGCCGTCCGGCATGTGCTGGTATGACGGCACGCTGTTCCCGGCCTGGCGCCACAGCCTGTTCGTCTCCGCGCTCGCCGAGAAAAGCGTGCGCCGGGTGCCGATGCAAAGCGGCGTGCCCGGCGAACAAGAAGTGCTGTTCCGCGAACTCGGCGAACGCATCCGCGACGTGCGCGCCGGCCCGGACGGCGCGCTCTACCTGCTCACCGACAGCGCCGAAGGCCGCGTGCTGCGCGTTTCCCCGGGGTCATAGGCTGGCGCGCGGCCCGACCGGCGCGCCGGTCGCCGTCACGCGGCCTTGCGCTCGGCGATCCACTGCTCGATGCGCTGTTCGAGCAGATTCAGAGGCAGGGCACCGCCACCGAGCACGGCGTCGTGGAAACCGCGGATGTCGAAGCGCTCGCCGAGTTCGGCTTCGGCGCGCGCGCGCAGTTCCTGGATCTTGATCATGCCGATCTTGTACGCCGTGGCCTGTCCCGGAATCACCAGATAGCGGCGCACCTCGGACTGCGCCGCCGCCGGAATCGCGGTGTTGGCGGCGAAGTACTCGATCGCCTGCTGCTCGGTCCAGCCCTTGGCATGCAAACCGGTATCGACCACCAGACGCACCGCGCGCCACATTTCCGAACTCAGGCGGCCGTAGTCGGAGTACGGGTCCTGATAAGTGCCGGGCATCTGCCGGGCGAGCCATTCCGCGTACAGCGCCCAACCCTCGATGTAGGCGGTGAAGTCCGCCTGGGTGCGGAACTTCGGCACACCCTGGAGTTCCTGCGCGATCGAGATCTGCATGTGATGGCCGGGCAGTCCCTCGTGATAGGCGATGACTTCGAGCTCCGGAATCGGCATCGCGTTCATGTCGGACAGGTGCGCATAGTAGATGCCGGGGCGCGAGCCGTCCGGCGTGCCGGGGTAGTAGTGCTGCGCGGCGCCGTCCTGCTCGCGGAAGGCCTCGACGCGCTTGACCACCAGATCCGCCTTCGGCAACAGGCCGAACCAGTTCGGCAACTCCTTCTTGATGTTGTCGATCGCCGCGGTCGCGGCATCGATGTAGGCCTGGCGGCCCTCATCGGTGTTCGGGAACTTGAAGCGCGGATCGGTGCTGATGAATTCGAAGAAGGCTTGTAGATCGCCGTCGAAGCCGACGCGCTGCTTGAGCGCGATCATCTCGCCACGCAGGCGCGCGACTTCCGCGAGCCCGAGTTCATGAATCTGGTCGGCGGTGAGATCCGTCGTCGTCATCAGCTTGAGGCGGTAGTCGTAATAGGCCTTGCCGTTCGGATGCGTGCTCACCCCGACCGGATTGACCGCCGCGTTCGGCAGGTCCGACTCGATCCACGCGATCAGCTTCTCGTAGGCCGGCTCAAAGCGCGCCAGCAATTGCGCCCGCCCTTGCTCCTTGAGCGCCTGCGCGCGCTGTGCGTCGATCAGCTTCTTGCCGGCCAGGGCATCGATCTTTGCCTTGAGGTCGGCCCAGATCGCACTGTCATCCCCTTGGGTGAACGGTGCGCCGGTGATGACCTTGCGCGCCTGCTCGATCACGCCCTCGTAGGCGAAGCGCGGCGGGCGGATGCCCAGGCGCGCCGAGCCCTGCGCGCGCACCAGCAACTGCTCGAACACACGCTGTACCTCGCCGATGCGGGCGATGTAGGCCTCGACGTCGGCCTCGGTATCGACGCGGTGGAAGTTGATCAGGAAGGTCGGCAGGAAGGCCTGCATGCCGTTCATCTGCTGGAACACGTACTGGTTCGCGCGAAACGGCACGCCCGCGGCGGCGCGCTCGTACTGCTGCTTCCAGATGTCGTAGGAGCGCTTGGCCTCGTCCGACAGCAGCGCGTAGTCGAACTCGGCCTGCATCTGCTCGACGCTGGCCTTGTGCCAGGCGAGCTGCTCGTCCTCGGCGGCGATCGACAGATCGTCGAGCTGGTCGTACAGCTCCTTGCGGCCGAGGAAGGTCAGCGTGATCGGACTGAACCGCAGTTGTTCCTCGTAGCGCGCCTCGAACCAGGCATTGATGCGCTCGGTCTCGGCAGCGATCGCCTCGGCGGTCGCTGGGGTGGGTTCGGTGGACGGCGGCGCGAGGGCGCAGCCGGCCACGAGGACGGCGCCAAGGCTGGCCGCGAGGACTACACGCATGGTCAGAACTCCCGGAATGTCGAGGGTCCGAGCCTAGCGCAAACCCGCGCCGCGGCGCCCGGTGGATTTCCCGGGTTGCCGCACGCGGTGGGCAGCAGAACCCGGCGGGTGACGCACCTTCGGCGCTCACCCGCCTCCGGGTTCAGAACGCGTACTTCGCCACCAGACTCATGAAGTCGCGATCGCTGAGCAGATTGTAGCGACCGCCGCCGAAGTAGCGCGTGTAACCGGCTTCGACCGACCAGGTCTGCAGGTAGAACGCGGCGATGCTCGCCGAGATCTGCCGGCGGTCCTCGACGAAGTTGGTGATCGGCGTCGGCGTCACGCCGCGCACGTCGTGGTCGAAGCGCAGCGTCGGCTCGATGCGGAAGCTGCCGAGGACGTTGTTGTACTGCGCGCGCGCGACCATCTTGTAGCCCCAGGAGATCGCCGTGGCCCAGCCGTCGGTTTCCTGCGGCACCGCCGAGCCGAATGCCGGCAGGGTGGACGCGGAGACCAGCGCCGCCACCGAGGCATCGCCCGGCGTGTAGGTGCCAGGTCCTTCGTAGCGCAGCTCGCTCTCGGGCGGCAGGTCGTGCACGTAGACACCGCCGACCTCGCCGATGAACAGCACCTGGTCCCAGCCCATCAACGCCGAGGGGCCGAAGGCGTAGGTCACTCCCAGATCCCACTGACTGACGTCGTGGCGGCGATAGCCGCGCAGATACTTGCCGCCGAGCGCGCCACCGAAGGCCGGTTCGTCGACGAGCTGGCTCGGCAGGCCGACGCCGGCGAGCAGCACCTCGACGTCCTCGAGCTGCAGCGGCTGATCGACCTTGAGGCTGTACTCGCCCTGCACCGACCAGCCCTTGATCACGGTGTTGAAGGAGACGCCGTAGAGCTGGATGTCCTCGGGATACTCGACGAAGTAGTTGCCGGTGGACGCCGGCGCCGCGAAGCTGGCCTTGGACGTCCCGCTGATCAGCGGCAGCCGGCTGTGGTAGTTCATCGCATACAGCGACAGGTCGATCTCGTCCAAATACGGCAGCAACATGCTGAGGCGGCCGCCGAACTGCCCGCTGTCGCGGGGCTCGCGGTCCGGCGCGCGCGGAATCGTCGTGTTGGGGAAGTTCTCCGGCGGCAGGCCGAAGGTGAGGTTGGCGCGCTGGCCGCCGATGCCGGCGAAGTCGTTGGTCGACCAGAACGAGCCGGCGGCGTCGATCTGGGTGTTGTCCCAGTCGAGCTGATAGAAGGCCTCGACCGAGACGCCGCTGGCCACGCTCATCGAGGCCCAGACCATCGCCGTCGGCAGTAGCAGCTCCTCGATCTCGAAGCCGGGCACGCGCTGCTTGTTCTGATCGAAGGTCAGCAGGCTGTTGATGCCGTGCAGCACGAAGGTGGACTCGCCCCAGTTGAGCACCTGGCGGCCGATCTTGAACGCCAGCAACTGCTCACCGACGGCGACGCTGCCGAATACATAGGCATCGAGCAGGTCGGCGTTGTTGCCCAGGTAGTCGCGCGAAGCATCGGTGCGCTGCTCGAACACCGCGATCGGGACTTCCGACGGCCGCCCGGTCGGCGTCAGGCCGACACCGACGTCCGGCGCGCCCGGCGTCGGCGTGTAGTAATTGTTCGGGTTGAAGAAGTCGTGGTCGTAGAGGCGCGCGTCGAACAGATAGCTACCGCGCAGGAACACGCCGAAGCTCCCTTTGCTCAGCGTCAGGTCAGAGGTGATCTTGGCGGCGGTCGCCACCACGTCGCCGGTGTCGAAGGCGAGATTGCCGTCATCGCCATTGGTCGAGAAGGCCAGGCCGCCATTGCCGCGGCCGACCAACTGCGGGTCGCGCGACTCGACGCGCCAGGCGGCACCGAGCGAGAGCTTGTTGTCGAGCTGCACGTCCAGCCCCGCGAGCTGGGTGCTCAGGGCGAAGGCGGAACCGCTGGCGCCACCCAGCGAGAGGATGGCGAGCGCGATGAGATGTCGATTCATTGTTCTGTTCTCCTCAGTTGCCCGCACAGGTGCCGATCGGCAACTGGCGCCCATCGGATGCGAGGAAGGCGGCGGCCTGGCTCTGCATCTCGCAGGTCACCAGCGCGTTCGCCGCCGGACTCAGGATCGATCCGTGATCGCCCTGGTTGAAACGCACGACGGCGTCGATGCCGGTGGCATCGGTGATCGTCTGCACGGCGATCGGCACGTCGAAGCCGTCGTTGAGCGATGGTCCGGGGACCGGGGGAAGGCCTAGCGCACGTGCCAGCGGGTTGCTGCCGCCGAGGAAGGAACTGATTGGAATCGTGTCGGTGGCCGGGCAGTTCGCATCGCCGGCCACGGTGCAGTTGGGCACCACCGCGTCGCCGCGCACGACGAACATCAGCAGCGGTCGATTCGCCGACGCCGCGGCCGCATAGTTGAGCGGGTCGCCGTCGTCGACCACCGTCTGCGCGAAACGCAGGAAGGTTTCGTAGGTGTCGTTGCCCTGCTTGATGCTGCCGCCGCTCGCCGCTTCGAGGCCGGCGGCGATGCGCGGACCAAACGACAGCGAGCCGTCGAGCAGCTTGGCGATACCGCCACCCGGCATCGCGATGACGCCCGGCGCGCTGCCCGGATTCACGCCGAGCAAGGTCGCGACGACGATGCCGCCCAGCGAGTGGCCGACGTGGCGCACGTGCTCGCCATTGAAGGTGATGCCCGCGGGCTGCAGGTCGCCGCCAAGGATCACGGCACCACCGACCGAGGCCGACAGCGTGATCAGGTCGGCCTCGGCCTGGCGCAGGTTGTCGCGGCTGGTCAACAGGCTCGACAGATTGATGAAGTGCGTGCCCGAGCCATCGGGCGTGCCGTCGGCCGGCGGCGCGCCGGTGGCGTTGTCGACCAGATCGAGATCGAAGGTGCGCTCGACCGGGCGCAGCGGTGCCGGGAACTGCTCGGTGGCCGCGCGCAGCGCATCGCCGGGCGGCAGGCCGTGCAGCGGCAGGTCGATGGCGACGACGGCAAAGCCGGCCGCGGCGAGCGCCGGCGCGAGTGCCAGCATCTGCGAACGGTTGCCGGTGATGCCGTGCTGGAAGATCACGACCGGCCAGCCGCCTTCGGGCGCCGTGCGCCCGCTGTTGGCGTTCGGGATCGTCGCCAGCACCGGCACGCGCTGACTCGCGCGTGCCAGCGGCTGCGGGAAGCAGGCCGTCGTGCTCTCGCTCGGCTGCAAGGCCGCGCAGGGTGCGCCGATCGGCGCGTTGCCGGCGCCCACCACCTCGGGATCGGCACGCCAGAACGTGTTCAGCGGATTGTCCGGCGCGCCGCCGACGAAGAAACGCTCGTCGGCATCGTCGGCGCTGGCCGTCGCATCGGCGAGGTAGTACGGCAGCGAGATGCTGCCGACGTACAGATCCGCAACCGGCGGCAGCGCCGGAATCACGTCCTGCGTGGTCAGGCCGGTCGCGACCAGGGTCAGCGCCTGCGGCTGCACATTCGCCTGCAGCCGCGTTAGCGTCGCGCCGATCGACTGGGTCGTGAACGGCCAGGCGACAACGATGCGCTCGGCCGGCAGACCGGCCTGCGCCAGCGGCGGCAGGATGCGCGTCTGGTAGAGCTGGCGGATGCCTTCGAGGCTGGCGCGCTGGGCGCTCGACAGGAGTTTGAGCGCCGGCTCGACACCGGCGACCAGTTGCTCGTCGACGCTCTGCGCGCGCAGCAACACGCGGAACAGGTCGGCCGGCTCGGCGGCGACGCCTTCGACCGACTGCAGCGCGCGGGTGACGACGACCAGGTAGGTGGTCGCCGGTGCCAGCGGCTTGAGCCACTCGATCAAAAGGCGCGAGCGCAGCGCATCGAGCGGTCGCCCGGTGACCGGATCGACCGCGGTCGAGAGTTGCACGCGGTAATCGACTCCCGGCGCCAAGGTCTGGAAGCTGCGCGTGTTGATGATGACGATGCTGCCCGGCGCGTTGGCCGAGTCGAGATCGACCGCGCCGATCAGGTCGGTGAACGCGGAGGCGACGGTGGAAAACCCGTCGAGCCGGTTGGCGGCGTCGACGAAGGGCGCGTTGGTGCTGTTGGGGATGTTCAGCGTGCCGTCCGCCGGCGTGCCGAACAGCCCGTCGTTGGGAAACGGGATGACCGCGCTCGCGGCCACCGGATCGAACAGCGAGATCAGCTTGCGCGGACTGTCCGCGAGCCCGCCATCACCCCCATCGTCCGAGCTGCAGGCCGCCATAGCGAAGGCCAGCAGGTAGACGGGCATCCATCGAAGTACCCTCATCGCGCTTCTCCTTTTTCTCGCACCGGAAGGCGAGCAACCTTCCATGAGTCATGTTGATTCGGCTGCGTCGACCGCGATCGCCGACTCCCGCGCCACACAGTATGTACGCATCGCAACGGCGCGACAGTCGGAAATTTCCGCCAGATTGCACCGCTCGTCGGAATGCGGCGGCGCCGCATGCGGGTGCACTCGCTCAGGCGTCGGCGCTCGCCGTGCGTTCGGCGTCCAGTACGGCCTGCAGCTTCGGCCGCCAGGCCTCGCCGTGCACCAGCAACGACAGCGGCATGCGCCGGCGCGCGAGATCATCGACCTCGAAGGCCATCTCGTTGCGGATCGCATGCACCGCCTCGGCGACGATGAACGGCGCCTGCTCGTCGATGCGCGCGGCGCGTTGCGGCTGCTCGGCGATGAGGTCGAGGATGGCCTCGACGCCGGTGCCATGGCGCAAGCTCAGCCAGCGTGCGGCATCGAGATCGACACCGGCAGCGGCCAGGCGTGCGATGGTCTGCGCCTGCCAGGTCTCGAACTCGCCCGCGGGCGCGCCCGGCAGCGCGTGCGCGTGCGTGACCGCCGGCGGCGGCTTGCGCTTGAGCGCCGCAAACACCGCGTCGACGATCTCGATGCTGTCGCTGCGCGCGGTGGTGTACTTGCCGCCGACGTGCATCACCAGCCCGGGCTTGGGCGTATGCACCTCGAACTCGCGCGACACCGCCGCCAGCGACTTGCCGTCCTGCGCCTGTAGCATGCGCACGCCGGAGAAGGCGCCGATGACGTCGCGCTCGGTCCAGCCGAGGCCCGGCAGGCCGCGTCGCACACCGTCCAAGAGATAGCGGGTTTCCTCCACCGTCGGCTGCGCTTCGGACGGATGCCGCACGGTCGACTCGGTGGTGCCGACCAGGGTGCGCGCGTACCACGGAATCACGAAAAACACGCGGCCGTCGGCCGCGGTCAGCAGGAAAGCCTCGTTGCAGCCAGGAATCGCCGGCAGGATCAGGTGCGTGCCCTTGACCAGCTTGACCGGCGGCGCATCCGCACCGAGCAGCTCGCGCGCCCACGGCCCCGCGGCGTTGACGACGGCGCCGGCGTAGAGCTCGAAGTGCTCGCCGCTGCGCTCGTCGACCAGGCGCGCGCCGCACACCCTGCCCCGCTGCTCGATCAGCGACGCCGCGCGCACGCGGTTCGCACAGACCGCGCCGAACGCCTGCGCCGCGGCGGTCACGACCAGGGTCATGCGCGCGTCGTCCTCCTGGCAGTCACCGTAGCGAAAGCCGCCGAGCAGGCGCGCCGGATCGACGAAGGGATAGCGCGCGAGCAGTTCGCGCGGCCGATGGAACTTGTGGCGCGACACCGGCTGGCCGCCGAGCGCGAGCAGGTCATACAGGTGCAAACCGGCGGACACCATCAGCGGACTGGCGCGCGGTCCCTTCCACATCGGCAGCACGAAGTTCAGCGGCCGCACCAGATGCGGCGCGATGCGCGACAGGGTGCGCCGTTCCTTGAGCGCATGACGCACCAGCCGGAACTCGTAGTGTTCGAGGTAGCGCAGGCCGCCGTGGATCAGCTTGCTCGATGCCGACGAGGTTCCGGCGCCCCAGTCGGTCTTTTCGATCAGCGCCACCGACAGGCCGCGGCTCGCCGCGTCATACGCCGTCCAGGCGCCGTAGATGCCGCCGCCGATGACGAGGACGTCGAAACGGCCGCGGCGCAGCGCGGCGATGTTGCGAATCAGGGGAAAGGGGCTCACGCCGCGCAGTTTCCAGTTTCCAGTTTCCAGTTTCCAGTTTCCAGTCGCAGCCTTGCTGGTCTTTAGAAACCGAAAACTGCCGACTGGGCACTACTTACAGACGATCTCCGTCTCGAAATGCCCCTTGGGCTGGTGATGCAACTGCACGAAGGCACGCGCGATACGGCCGGGATCGTACTGCGTGCCGGTCTGCACGAAGCCGTGCACGGTGACGGTGGCGACGTGCACCCCGTGCGCCCCCAGTTCCTGCGCCAGCGTGAAGGTCAGCGAGCGCAGCGCCGCCTTGTCCATCGACAGCGAGCAGTAGTCGACCGCCGGCGCGGTGGCGAAGCCACCGCCGGTGAACAGGATGCTGCCGCGGCCACGCGCGATCATCGCCGGCGCCACCGCACGCGCGGCGACCAGGGCGCCGACGACGTTGGTGCGGAAGTTGGCCACCAGTTCGTCGAGCGGCACCGTCATCGGCCGTCCCGGCGCGTGCTGGGCGACGTTGTAGATCAGCACCTCGGGCTCGCCCAGATCGGCGGACGCGGCGGCGATGCCCTGCTGTAGCGAATCCTGCGCGGCGGCGTCGGCCGCGTAGCTGAAAACGCGCCGGCCCGTGCGCTTGCCGAGCTCCGCGCAGATCTCCGCCAGGCGCTGCGGCTGGCGCGCCAAGAGCGCCACGTCATAACCCTCGTGCGCGAACGCCGCGGCGACGGCCTGACCGATACCAGGGCCGGCGCCGACGATCAGACAGGCGCCGAGCGCGGAAGGCGAGGTCTGGGTGCGACTCATGGTGTGCAAGGTCCTCGTTGCGGCCGCGGCGCGACGACCGGCGCCGGGCGGATGATAGGCAAGCCGGCGTCATGTTCGCACACCGCGCACGCCGCGCGATGCCGGCACCGACATGCCGGCACCACGGTCGTCGGATACCCTTGGTAGCGGGTGCGGCTAAAAGCCGGCACACTGCGCGCGCCGCGGGGAGGCTGCCGGTTTCGGACCCATGAACGATACGTCGAACCTGTTGGGGCAACTGAGAATCGACCCGAGCGCACGCCAGTCGCGCGGACCCGGCGCCGGCCGCTGGGCGCTGCTCGCCCTCGCCGTGGTCGCGGCCGCCGCGACAATCTGGCTGCTGTTCTTGCGCGAAGGCACGCCCGTGATCGCGACCACCACGGCGCGCGCGGCGCCCGCCGGGGGCAGCGCGTCGGCCTCGGTGCTCGATGCCTCGGGTTACGTCGTCGCGCGCCGCCGGGCGACGGTCTCGTCCAAGCTCACCGGCAAGGTGGTCGAGGTGCTGGTCGAGGAAGGCATGCGCGTCGAGGAAAACCAGATCCTCGCGCGCATCGACGACATCAACGCGCGCGCCGAGCTGGCCCTCGCGCAATCGCGGCTCGACGCCGCGCGCGCGCAGCTCGCCGAGGTACGCGTGCAGCGCGACGAGGCGCACCGGCAGTTGCGGCGCACGCGCAGCCTCGCCGAGCGCAAGCTCGTCAGCGAGGCCGCGCTCGACACCGCACAGGCCGAGGTCGATGCCCTGGAGGCGCGACTCGCCAGCACCCAAGCGCAGGTCGTCGTCGCCGAACGCGCCGTGCGCGTGCAGCAGCGCTATCTCGAAGACACCGTGGTACGCGCGCCGTTCGCCGGCGTGATCACGGTCAAGAACGCGCAGCCGGGCGAGATGATCTCGCCGCTGTCGGCCGGCGGCGACGGCACGCGCACTGGCATCGGCACCCTGGTCGACATGGACTCGCTGGAAATCGAGGTCGACGTCAACGAAAACTTCATCAACCGCGTGACACCGGGTCAGCCGGCCATTGCGCGGCTCAACGCCTATCCCGACTGGGAGATTCCGGCCGAGGTCATCGCGGTGATTCCCACCGCCGACCGCTCGAAGGCGACCGTCACCGTGCGTGTCGGCTTCAAGCAGAAGGACCCGCGCATCCTGCCGGAGATGGGGGTGCGTGTGGCCTTTCGCGAAGCGCAGCCGCCGCAGCAGGCCGAGCAACGGCGCCCCGGTGGCGTGCTGGTCGATGCCGCCGCGGTGCAGATCGACGGCGACACCGGCGTGGTGTTCGTCGTGCGCGACCAAACCCTGGAACGGCGCGCGGTGCGCATCGCCGGCAGGTCCGGCGGCGAGGTGCGCGTGGTCAGCGGTCTGACCGCCGGCGACGTCCTCGCGCTGGGGGATCTCAGCCAGTTCCGCGATGGCATGGCGGTCAAACTGAAGCCGTAGCGCACGATGTGACTTTCGATTTGCAAAAATGTAGTTTCTTGAATATTTTTTTATAACGGCCCGGATGCACCGGGCAAGCGAGCACGAGATGAGCGAAGCGATCGTCAGCCTCAGAGGCGTCAGCAAGCGCTACACCCGCGGCAAACAGAGCGTCGAGGTGCTGCAAAGCCTCGATCTGGATATCGCCCGGGGCGACTTCCTCGCGCTGATGGGGCCGTCGGGTTCCGGCAAGACCACCCTGCTGAATCTGATCGGCGGACTCGACACCCCCACCCGCGGCGAACTGCGCGTCGGCGACGCGCGACTCGACCAGATGTCCTCGTCGCAGCTCACCCGGTGGCGCGCCAACCACGTCGGCTTCGTGTTCCAGTTCTACAACCTGTTGCCGGTGCTGTCGGCCGAGCGCAACGTCGAGCTACCGCTCTTGCTCACCTCGCTGTCGGCCGCCGAACGCAGAAAGCGCGTGCAGATTGCGCTCGGCGTCGTCGGCCTCGCCGAGCGCGCCAAGCACAAGCCGGGCGAGCTGTCCGGCGGCCAGGCCCAGCGCGTCGCCATCGCCCGCGCGATCGTCGCCGATCCGACGCTGCTGGTCTGCGACGAACCCACCGGCGATCTCGACCGCAAGACCGCGGACGAGATTCTGGGTCTGCTGCAGATCCTCAATCGCGAACACGGCAAGACCATCGTCATGGTCACGCACGACCCCAAGGCCGCCGAGTTCGCCACGCACACACTGCATCTGGACAAGGGTCGCCTGGTCGAAGCGACGGCGCTGTCATGAAGTACCTTCCACTCGTTTGGGCCGCATTGTGGCGGCGCAAGCCGCGCACGATCTTCACGATGCTGTCTATCGTCGTCGCCTTTTTGCTGTACGCGCTGCTGACCGCGGGCAACGCCGCGTTCAACACCGGCGTCGAGGTCGCCGGCGCCGACCGGCTGATCACCACCGGACGCTACTCGCTGACCCAGGTGCTGCCGTTCGGCCATCTGCAGCAGGTGCGCAGCGTGCCGGGCGTCGCCAGCGTTGCCGGCCAGTCCTGGTTCGGCGGCTACTACCAGAAGGAAAGCAATTTCTTTCCGCAGTTTCCGACACAGATCGAGCCTTATCTGGAGATGTATCCGGAGATCGTGCTGCCGGAAGACCAGAAGCAGGCGATGCTCAACACGCGCACCGGCGCGATCATCGCCAAGACGCTGGCCGATCGCTTCGGCTTTTCGATCGGCGACCGCATCCCCATCATCGCCGGCATCTGGCCGCTGGCGGACGGCTCCAACAACTGGGAGTTCGACCTCGTCGGCATCTTCGACACGAAGAATCCGAAAGACCGCTCCATGTTCGAGATGATGCTGTTCCATCACGAGTACTTCGACGAGGCGCGCCAGTTCGGCAAGGGCACCATCGGCTGGATCGTGATCAAGACCGAGAACCCGGACCGCAACGAGGAAGTCGTCAAAGCGGTCGATGCCTTGTTCGCCAACTCGCCCAACGAGACACGCACCCAGACCGAGCGCGCCTTCAATCAGGCCTTCGTCAAGCAGATGGGCGACATCGGCCTGATCATGTCGTCGATCATCGGCGCGGTGTTCTTCACGCTGCTGTTCCTGACCGGCAACACGATGATGCAGTCGGTACGCGAGCGCATTCCCGAACTCGCCGTGCTCAAGACGCTGGGCTACTCCGACCTCGGCGTGCTCGCGCTGGTGCTGGCCGAGTCGCTTTTGCTGTGCGTGCTCGCCGCGCTGATCGGCATCGGTCTCGCCGGGCTCATCCTGCCGGGCATCGCCGCGAAGCTGCCGGGCTTCTCGGGCATGGCGCTGACACCCGCCGCGTTCGCCGCGGCGCTGGGCCTCGCCGTGCTGCTCGCGCTCATCGTCGGCCTGCCGCCGGCGCTGCGCGCGATGCGCCTGAAGATCGTGGACGCGCTGGCGGCGCACTGAAGGAGACGGCCATGGCCAACACCCTGAACCAGATCGCCGCCGTGACCGCGCTCAACCTGCGCTCGATTCCGTCGCGGCTCGGCACCTCGATGGTCATCGTCATCGGCATCGCCGGCGTGGTCGGCGTGCTGGTGGCGCTGCTGTCGATGGGCGCCGGCTTCGCCGCGACGCTGGGCAGCACCGGCACGCCCGAGCGCACGATCGTGCTGCGCGGCGGCTCGGTGGACGAGCTCTCCAGCGTGATCACGCGCGAGCAGTCGCAGATCATCGGCGACGCCCCCGGCGTCGCCCGCGACGCCGACGGCAAGCCGGTGATGGTCGCCGAGTTCTACCTGCTCACCGACGTCGCCAAGCCCGGCTCGACCTCGCCGAACAACGTCGTCGTGCGCGGCACGCAGACCGATGTCGCGCGCGTGCGCCCCGAGTTCCGCATCGTCGAAGGACGCATGTTCGAATCCGGCGTGCGCGAAGTCATCGTCGGCACCGGCGCCGCGAAGCAGTTCGAGACGCTCAGGCTCGGCGGCACGGTCGACGTGCGCGACGGCGCCTGGAACATCGTCGGCATCTTCGCAACCGGCGGCGATGTGCACGAGTCGGAGCTGTGGGTCGATGCCGGCGCGCTCGAGACCGCGTCGCGGCGCAGCGCGTACAACTCCGTGACCCTACAGCTCGAAAGCGCCGAGGCCTTCGCCACATTCAAGGACGCGCTGACCACCGACCCGCGCATGGTCGTCAACCCGCAGCGGCAGAGCGATTACTACGCCTCGCGCTCCGAGCAGTTGCACCTGTTGATCCGCATCCTCGGCTACACCGTGGCCGTGATCATGGGCATCGGCGCGGTGTTCGGTGCGCTCAACGTGATGTACGCCGCCGTCGCCACGCGCACCGTCGAGATCGCGACCCTGCGCGCCCTCGGCTTCGGCGGTCTGCCGGTGGTGATCTCGGTGCTGATCGAGTCGCTGCTTTTGGCGCTCGCCGGCGGCCTGGTCGGCGCGCTCATCGCCTACCTGTTCTTCAACGGCTTCACCGTCAACACGCTCAACTTCCAGACCTTCAGCCAGGTCGCCTTTGCGTTCAAGGTCACGCCCGAGCTGATCCAGCAGGGCATCGTCTGGGCGCTGGTGATGGGCCTGATCGGCGGCCTGTTTCCGGCAGTGCGCGCGGCACGCCTGCCGATCGTCGATGCGCTGAGGGCCGGCTGAACCACGACACTGGCGCTGATTTCGCGCCAGCACTGGTTGATTCTCCGCTACCCGGCACGCGGCCGCGCGGGCAAGATGCGATCCGGGTGTCGCGACGCGGAGACGCACCGATGACCATCACACTCCACGCTGCCGCACTGCGCACGTTGTTCGTTGAACGCGCCACGGCGAAGTTCGCGCGCAACGTGCCGGACTTCGTTGCGCTGCAGAAGCTGGTCGCCGACAACGGCGGGACCTTTCGCAACGACCACGGCGCGATCCGCAGCGCCGATCCCGCGGTGACGGCGCTGTTCCTGCGCGCCGCGCAGGTGCTCGGCCTGCGCCGCGAGCTGGACTATCGGTTTCCGGCAAAAAGGCTCGTGTCCTGCGATCTGCAGGTCATCGGCGAGGACGCCTCGCAGTTCAAGATTTTCGTCTCGCAGGTGGACCTGGGCGCGTTTCCCGACGAAATCGCGGCGCTGATCCGCGACGATTGCGCTCGGCAGGCGCGGGCCGTGGACCACGGCCCGTTCGTCGCCCTGATCGAGCGCTTCGAACGCCGCGGCGGATTGAGCGAGGCCGAAGCCGAGGCCTTCGTCGAGCACTTCGTCGACCGCCTGATGGCGCGCAACGGCCCGCCACTCGAGCGCAGCACGCTCGAAGCCGTCGCGCACTTGTCCGGGGAGGCCGCCAGCGCGCTTGCGCTCGGACCCGACTTCAATCACGTGACGATCGACGTGCGCGCCGCGGCCTTCGACGACATCGAGGCGATGGCAGCGGCGATGCAGCAGGCCGGCTTTCGCATGCTGCCCGAGATCCAGGGCGCCCGTGGCACGAAGCTGCGCCAGACCGCGACGATGGCGGCCACACAGGACACGCCGGTCGTGGAGACCGACGGCACGCTCGGCGTTGCGCCCACGGAAAAGCAATTCGTCGAGATCATCGAGCGCAATCAGGCGGTCGACGCCGACGGCCATCCGCTGTGGCAGCAGGATGGCCGTCCGCTGATCTTCCGCAACTTCCTCGCCGCCAACGCCGAGAAGATCTTCGACGCGGCGTCGACGCGCGCCGGGGCGATCCGCGTGCGCGCCTGAAGCGCCTCCTTACTGTCGATCGCCGCACAGATGACCTCTGCGCGCGGGCCGACGCGCGAACTCTACGCCGCTTCGGCCTCGCCGGCACGGCTTGCCGCCCTGGGGGGCGGCGCATCGCTGTCCGCTGCCGGCTCGTGCTCGGGTGGCGGATCGCGCGGCGGCCACAGCAGGTCCTGCGGACGGCGCAGCGCGCGGCGGCAGAACTCGCGCATCAGCTCGCGACGGTCGCCGATCGGCACGCGCTGCGCGCGCAACGCGACGAACAGCGCGAGGCTGAAGCTGACCAATAGGTTGATCAGGCCGATGCCGGCGACACCGATGGCGACCATGACGATCATCGGTCGCGCGACTTGCCAGTCGAGCGCGACCATCGCGTAACCGAAGTACGCCGTCGAGAAGGTGATGTGGCGGATGTCCAGCGGCAGGCCGAGGATGAATCCGATGGTGCCGGCACTGCCGAGCATGCAGCCGAAGAAGAAGTTGCCGGCCAACGCGCCGAGGTTGTCCTCGATATAAGCGGAGAAGCGCTCGGCGCGCGCCTTGCCGAGCAGGCGACGGAGCCAGCGCAGTTGCAGGATGCGCTGCGGGATGCGGTTGTACACCGCCTTGTTGTCGAAATAGCCGGAAATCAGGCCGGCGAGAAACAGGCAGACGCCGGCGACGCCGGCATGCAGCCAGGCCAGGCTCTGCAGCGGATGCTGCTCGACCAAGAGGTACTGCGCGGTCTGGGCGTCGAGGTAGTGCTCGCCGGTGTTGAGCAGGATCGCGTAGGCAATCGCGACCGGCAGCAGGAAGGCCGGCAGCACGTTGCCGACGATGGCGATGAACTGGCTGCGCATGGTGCGCACGACCAGATCGGCGCCGACGGCGATGCGCTCCTTGCGGTTCTGCGCCGCGGCCAGCGTGGCGGCGAGATACGAGGCGGTCATCGCCGGCTGCTTGGTGGCGATGGTGAATCGCAGCAGATAGATGAGCACGAAGCCCAGCCCGTAGTTGAGGCTGTACAGCACCGCACCGGCCAGCGGCGCATGCGGCTCGGCCGAGAGTGCGACCTTGATCATCGCCATCAGCGGCACGATGCAACCGGCCCCCAGTGCCGAGCGCAGCATCTGCCAGTACTCGGCGCGCGTCGCGGTGACGTAGTGCTCGCCCGTCTTGCTGGCGTTGTCGGTGATGCGCGTGGCCAAGAGCTCGACGTGCTGCCGCCAGAGCTCGCGCACGCTGTGGCGCGTGTTCTCGGCACGCACGATTTGCTTGAAGAAGCGCACGCGCAACTCGTTGAGCTCGTGCACCGGGCGCTTTTCGAGCAACTCCAGCAGCAGCTTGAGCCGCGCGATGTTCTGCTGCAGGCGCGCCAGCAGCACGGTGAGGCTGACACTGGCGCCGGTCTGCGCGGCCTGCTTGCGCACTTTGCCGATGATCTGCTCGCACTGGCCGAGCAGCACCAGCAGGTGCTTGTCGTCGAGCCTCGGCTCACGCTTTTCGGCGATCGCCGCCTGGTGCTCGTCGATGAACTGGCGCATCTCGACGTTCTGCGTCAGAAACGGCGACTCGTAGCGCTCGATGGCTGGATGGTTGCGCACCAGTTCCGGCTCGAGCCCGAGCGCAGCGATACGGTAGGACACGACCTGCAGGGCTTCGAGGATCTGGAACGGCAGGCGGCGGCCGTGCTCGCGGCCGGCGGCGCCGAAATCGAGCGCATCGAGAAAGCCGACCCAGTCGGCGTCCGGGATCGCCTCGATCCAGACGTAATCGTCGCGACGCGAGAACAGGAGGTTGACGGCGTCGCGCAGCTGCGCCGGATCGAGCTCGTCCGGCAGCAGGCCGTGGATGAAGCGTCGCCACAGGCCACCGAGGAAGCCCTGCCCGCTCAGAATCCCGGAATCGCTCATCAGGCGCAGCGGCTGTGTTTCGGTGACCAGCCACAGCAGGGCGTTGCGCACCACCGCACGCGCGGCGGCATCGCTGCGCATGCGCTCGATCAGCAACTGCATTCGCGACTGCGCGGCCTCGGCGTCACGAACGCGACGCGGACGCAGCCAGTGCACCAGCGCGGCCAGCGCCGCAAGGCGCTGCGCGTCATCGGCGGCGTGCAGCCGCTCGATCGCCGCGTCGAGCCGTTGCAACGCGCGCTCGACGTGCCGCTGCGGGCCGAACCAGCGCTTCAGCACGGTCGGCTCCGGGGCCGGGCTCGGCGAAGACGGCGACGCTTGCACTCGCGCGCAAAGGATGAACGGGAACGCATGGGCATGATGGACGACCGCGGTGCGGACCGCGTGGCAGGGGCCCTTATTGTCCGGACCGCGCCGGGCGACACAAGCCGGCCAGCCAGAACGTGGGCAAGGCCTGCGCGCGCTGACGCAGGGCCGCCGTAAGTCGCGGAAATCGCTGGCGAGCCGCCGATCCAGGCGCGACTTGTCCACAGCCTGCGCACCGCCCGCTCACTGCTTTGAGCACAACTGCTAGCGGTTGACGGGTTCTCGAACCACAAGATATGGTTATTCGACACGCTGCGCCGCCCTGCACCCGGGCGGTGCGCCGCCCAGCATCTTCCGCCTGCCGTTTGCGTACACGGGGAGTTCCACCATGCAGACCCACACCTCGATCGCTGCGCCCGAGTCCCGCCGCCCGACGCCGACGATCCCCGCCGCGAGCCCCGCCGAGCTCGCGGCCACCGCTCCGGGCGCGATCAAAGTCATCCGCCGCAACGGCAAGGTCACCGCGTTCGATGCGTCCAAGATCCAGATCGCGATGACCAAGGCCTTCCTCGCGGTCGAAGGAAGCGCAGCGGCCGCATCGGCGGCGGTTCGCCAGAAGGTGGAGACGCTCAGTGCGCAGGTGGTCCAGGCCCTCACCCGCCATCTTTCCGGCGGCGGCACCCTACACATCGAGGACATCCAGGACCAGGTCGAGCTGGCTTTGATGCGCGCCGGCGAGCACAAGGTTGCCCGCGCCTACGTGCTTTATCGCGAAGAACGGGCGCGCGAACGGGCCGCCGAGGCGGCGGCCGGCCCGACGATGGACCGGCCGGCCTTGTCGATCACCCGCGACGACGGCTCGGTAGTGCCGCTCGACGAGGCGCGCATGCGCCGCCTCGTCACCGAGGCCTGCGCGAGACTGTCCGGCGTCGACGTCGACGAAGTGGTCGGCGCCGCGCTGCGCGACCTCTACGACGGCATGCCCGAAGCCGAACTGTCGCAGGCACTGACGCTGGCCGCACGCGCGCGCATCGAAAAGGAGCCGAACTACACCTACGTGTCGGCGCGCCTGTTGCTCGACGCGCTGCGCCACGAGGCACTGAAGTTCCTCGGCATGAGCGAGACGCGTCCGACCTTCGAGGAAATGAAGACCCTGTACCCGGACTACTTCCGCGAGTACATCCACAAAGCCGTGTCGCTGGAGCTGCTCGACCCCAAGCTCGCGCTCTATGACCTCGATACGCTGGGCCGCGCCCTGCTCGCCGAACGCGACGCCAAGTTCGATTACCTGGGCCTGCAGACCCTGTACGACCGCTACTTCATCCACAGCAACGGCACCCGCTTCGAGCTACCGCAGGCGTTCTTCATGCGTGTGGCGATGGGCCTGGCCATCAACGAGATCGACCGCGAAGCGCGGGCCATCGAGTTCTACCAGTTGCTGTCGAGCTTCGACTTCATGTCGAGCACGCCCACGCTGTTCAATTCCGGCACGCTGCGCCCGCAGCTGTCGAGCTGCTATCTGACGCAGGTGCCCGACGACCTCGACGGCATCTTCGGCGCCATCAAGGACAACGCCCTGCTTTCGAAGTTTGCCGGCGGGCTGGGCAACGACTGGACGCCGGTGCGCGGCATGGGCGGCTATATCAAGGGCACCAACGGCAAGTCCAATGGCGTCGTACCGTTCATGAAGGTCGCCAACGACACCGCCGTCGCCGTCAACCAGGGCGGCAAGCGCAAGGGGGCGGTCTGCGCCTACCTGGAAACCTGGCACCGCGACATCGAGGAGTTCCTGGAACTGCGCAAGAACACCGGCGACGAGCGCCGCCGTACCCACGACATGAACACCGCCAACTGGGTCCCGGACCTGTTCATGAAGCGCGTGATTCAGGAGGGCCAGTGGACACTGTTCTCGCCGGACGAAACGCCGGACCTGCACGATCTGGTCGGTGCCGCCTTCGAGAAGCGTTACGTCGAGTACGAGCGGCTCGCCGACGAAGGCCGCATCAAGAACTTCAAGCGCATGCCGGCCGTCAGTCTGTGGCGCAAGATGCTGTCGATGCTGTTCGAAACCGGGCACCCCTGGATCACGTTCAAGGATCCGTGCAACCTGCGCTCGCCGCAGCAGCATGTCGGCGTCGTGCACAGCTCCAACCTGTGCACCGAGATCACGCTCAACACCAAGGCCGGCCAGGAGATCGCGGTCTGCAACCTCGGGTCCGTCAATCTGCCGGCGCACGTCACCGAAGACGGCCAACTCGACACCGCCAAGCTGGAACGCACGATCAGCACGGCGATGCGCATGCTCGACAACGTCATCGAGTACAACTACTACTCGGTCGCCACCGCGCGCAACTCCAACCTGCGCCACCGCCCGGTGGGTCTGGGCGTGATGGGCTTCCACGACGCGCTGTACAAGCTGCGCCTGCCCTACGATTCGGACAAGGCGATCGAGTTCGCCGACGTATCGATGGAGGCGATCAGCTACTACGCGATCAAGGCGAGCACGGACCTTGCAGCCGAGCGCGGACGCTACTCCAGCTTCGAAGGCTCGCTGTGGAGCCGCGGCATCCTGCCGATCGACTCCATCCAGATCCTCGCCCGGGAACGGGGAGCCGACTTCGTCAAGCAGGACACCAGCGTCTCCGGCAAGTTCGACTGGGACGGCCTGCGTGAGCGCATCAAGACCGTTGGCATGCGCAACTCCAACTGCATGGCCATCGCGCCGACGGCGACCATCGCCAACATCACCGGCGTGTCGCAGTCGATCGAGCCCACGTACCAGAACCTCTACGTGAAATCAAACCTCTCGGGCGAGTTCACCGTGGTCAACGAGTATCTGGTCAACGACCTCAAGAAGCTGGGCCTCTGGGACGAGGTCATGGCGCACGACCTCAAGTACTTCGACGGCAGCGTGCAGCACATCGACCGCATCCCGCCCGAGCTCAAGGCACTCTACAAGTGCGCCTTCGAGATCGACCCCAAGCGTCTGGTCGACGCCGCCAGCCGCCGCCAGAAGTGGATCGACCAGGCGCAGTCGCTGAACCTGTACATGCGCGAGCCCAGCGGCAAGAAGCTCGACGAACTGTACAAGCACGCCTGGATCTCGGGCCTGAAGACCACGTACTACCTGCGCACGATGGGCGCGACGCATGCGGAGAAGACCACGATCAGCGACGGCCGCCTCAACGCCGTCGGCGGCAACGTCAAATCCGCGCAGCCGGTCGCGGCACCCTCCCCGGCGGCGCCGGCCGCCGCCAGCGACGTCGGCGGCGCCAAGGTCTGCTCGATCCTCGACCCGGACTGCGAGGCCTGTCAGTAGTTGCCCCTGCGGCATCCGAACCCCCGCCCCGTGCGGGGGTTCTTGTTTGGTGCGCCTACGCTCTTGATCCGCGGCACCTGCTGCGACTCGACCCGAACGGGACGAGCCGAGTGAAAACACCACCTGCACCGCAGCCCGCAGCCGACGCCGCTCGCTTCGGGTAGTCTGCGCAGCAGGCGTATCGAGAAGCCGGGCCGCGGCCCATGGATGGGCCGCGCAATCCTACCCTCGCCTTCCACTTCGCACAAATACAAAAGCCCCATTCAAGGGGCTTTTGTATTTGTGTGGCGGAGAGGGTGGGAACCTCGCGTCGGCTCGGCCATCCTGGCCTCGACGCGCTCGCCGGGGCAGGCCATCCATGGCCTGCCCTTCGAATCCCACCCTCGCCTTCCACTTCGCACAAATACAAAAGCCCCATTCAAGGGGCTTTTGTATTTGTGTGGCGGAGAGGGTGGGATTCGAACCCACGGTACGCTTGCACGTACGCCTGATTTCGAGTCAGGTACATTCGACCACTCTGCCACCTCTCCGTGACGGTTTGCTCATCGGTGCCGGCGGGCGGTCTGTGATACCGCCGGTCCCGTTTTCCTCTGGCCGGCCGGGGAAACCCGGTGTGCTAGCGTGCGGTCTTAGCGGGCGCCCCGAGGGGGCGCACGGCCAAGCCGCGTCGAGCAGGCCCGATATTCTAAATGAAGCTGATCCTAAAGCCCATCGCCCGCGTTCTATCGCCGCGCCGCCTCTGGCGGGGGGGCGTGCTGCTGTGCGCGACGGCGCTGCTGGGCCTTGCGATCACCTGCTCGCCCCGGCAAAGCCTGCTCGAGGAGGTGCAAGCGCTCGGCGTGCTGCGGGTTGCGACGGTCAACAGTCCGACGACCTACTACATCGGCCCCGGGGGGGACCCGGTGGGTTTCGAGTACGACCTCGCGCTGGGCTTCGCGCAGACGCTGGGGGTGCGCTTGGAGATCGAGCTGGCGGCAAACCCGCCGGAGGCGGCGCAGATGGCGCGCGACGGGATCGTGCACCTGGCTGCCGCCGGCATCGGCGTGACCGAGGCGCGCGAGCGCGGGCTGCGCTTCACGCGCCCGGTGCAGTCGGTGGTGCCGCTGCTGGTCTATCGCAAAGGCCGGCGCAAACCCGAGAGCCTGGCGGACCTCGACGGCAGCCTGCGCGTGGTGGCCGGCGGCGCACACGCCGAGCGTCTGCGCGAGTTGCGCGACACCGAGTACCCCGGCCTGCGCTGGGAAGAAGTGGCGGATGTCGAAACCGAGGAGCTGTTGCTGGCGGTCGCCAACGGCGAACTCGATTACACCATCGCCAATTCCGATCTGCTCGCGATCAACCGCCGCTACTATCCGGATCTGCGGACGGCATTCGCGCTCGCCGAGCGCCAGACGCTGGCCTGGGCATTTTCGGCCCAACGCGACCGCAGCCTGCTGCGTGCAGCCGAGCGCTACTTCGACGAGCTCGGCGAAGCCGAGCTTTCGCGGCTGCGTGATCGCTACTTCGGCCATGTGCAGCAGGTGGATACCTTTGGCGCGCTGACGCTGGCGACGCACGTGCAGACCCGCCTGCCGAGATACCGCAAGCTGTTCGAGCAGGCCGGCGCGGAGACGGGCATCGACTGGCGGTTGCTCGCCGCCATCGGCTACCAGGAATCGCACTGGGATCCGAGCGCAGTCAGCCCCACCGGCGTGCGCGGCATCATGCAGCTCACGGCGGCGACCGCGCAGCGCATGAACGTCGCCGATCGCGAAGACCCCGGACAAAGCATTCTCGGCGGCTCGCGCTATCTGCGTCTGCTGCTCGATCAACTGCCGCCCGAGATCACCGAACCGGACCGCACCTGGCTGGCGCTGGTCGCCTACAACATCGGTTATGGCCATCTGCTCGACGTGCGCGATCTCACCGCACGGCAGGGCGGCGATCCGAACCGCTGGCTCGACGTGCGCGAACGCCTGCTGCTGTTGACGCAGCACAAATGGCACAGCCAGACCAAATACGGCTACGCGCGCGGCCATGAGGCGCTCACCTATGTCGGCAACGTGCGCACCTATTACGACATGCTGGTGTGGATGACCGGCGTACCCGCGACACCCACCGAGCCGCCGCCCGAGCCGGCGCCGACCCCGGAGCCGGAGCGGCGCGACAAGGATCCCCTGGACATCGACTCGCCGATCCTGTGAGCCCGCGTCACGGACTGTCAGCGGATACGCAGGCGCTCGACGATCTTGCCCTTGACCAGATGCTCGTCGATGATCTCGTCGATGTCTTCTTCGTCGACGTAGGTGTACCAGACCGCATCCGGATAGACGACGATGCAAGGCCCTTGCTCGCAGCGGTCGAGACAGCCGGCCTGGTTGATGCGGACCTTGCCCGGCGCCGCCAGACCCAGCTGCTTGACGCGCTGCTTGGCGTAGTCGCGCAGCTCGCTGGCGCCCTTGTCGTTGCAGCAGACGCGCTCGCCCGGCGGCCGCTGGTTGCAGCAGAAAAAGACGTGGTGCCGGTAGAAGCTGGCCTTCTCGCTCATTGCGCACCGAAGGCGTAGGACAGGTTGATCGCGGTGAAGGTATCGGTCTGGTCGCTGCCATCCGGCACGTCGGAGTTGTAGCGCACCGTATACGAGATCGAGACGAACAGATTGCCGACGATGGACACCTTCAGCTCGGCGAGCGACTCGGCGAAGGTGTTCGATTCTCCCGACTCGACTTTCACCCCCTCGCTGAATGCGCTGGTCTCGGACAGCTTCCAGGTGTAGAGGGCCGAGCCGCGGTAGATCAGGTCCTCATCGCGCAACCCGGTGACGTTTTCCTTGGACTGGCGCGCACCGGCGCCGATCGCCGCTTCGAGAAAGTGCGTCGGACCGACCAAGAGCTTGCGGCCGTAGCCGACGGTCTCCGAGGTGCGCTCGCGGATGCCGCCGAACAGATCCTTCTCCCAGTCCAGCGACACGAACAGGTAATTGCGCTCGCTGAAGCTCCAGTCGAGCTTGTCGGACAGCGCATAGCGTTCGGCGGTGGTTTCGTCCTGATCGGTGCTGTAAGTGCTCTGCGCCTTGAAGCCGTTTTTCCAGCCCCCGCGCGTGTAGTCGAGCGCGAGCTTGCCATTGAGCGACTCCGTTCGGGTGTTGCCCGAGGTGCCGAGATAGCCCAGACCGACCTCACCCGCCCATTGCGCAGACGCTGGGGAAAAGACAAGAACGGCGAGCAGGACGAAGCAGCAACGGAACATCACGACTCCCGAGTCGAATGGAGACACGAAGGGGGCTCACGCACGCACGAAGGACAAGCGCGTCCGTTCGCGTGGCACGAAAAGGCGTCATGGCGCGCTCGGCTCGTGCTCTGCGAGCTGCGCTTCCAGGCGCAGCAACATCAGCTCGGCGATCTCGGTCTGGATGAACGCGCGCAGCCGCGCCTCCTCGGCCTCTTTCGCCAGCACCTGTTCCGGCTGGAAGCTGTAATCGCGCGTCAGCCGCAGCGCATCGGGACCAGCGAGTAGGGCGCCGTCGCGGATCACCTGATACTGCACACTGGTGACGAGGCGGAACTCCAGTGCCTTGCCGTCGATGCCGACCGACAGCACCTCGCGCTTTTCCACCAGATCCGACAATCGGATCACCGTCGTTCCCCGCTCGGTCTCGCCGCGCACGTCGGCGCCGCGCCGCTGCAGGATCGCGCGCAGCGCGGATTCCAGCGGCGGCTGTACCACCCGATACGGCGCGATCACTTGGATGTAGACGCGCTGCAAGGGCTGCGGCAACGGCCGCGTGCCGGCGAGGCGAAACCCGCAGGCGGTCAGCAGCAGTGCGAGCGCGACCGTGACGGTCCAGACGAGGCGGCGATGCGTCATGGACGGCCAGCCTACACCACGAAATTGACCAGTTTGCCCGGCACCACGACCTGCTTTCTGATCGTCTGCCCGGCAATGAAGCGCTGCACGTTGGCGTCGGCCAGCGCCAATGCCAGGATCTCATCCTTGCCCGCCGTCGCCGGCACACGGATGTTGGCGCGCAGCTTGCCGTTGACCTGCACGACGATGGCCAGCTCGTCCTTCTCCAGCGCGGACGCATCCACCGACGGCCAGCGCTGGTCGAGCAGGTCGTCGCGGCCGCGCAGCGCCTGCCAGAGCGCGTGGCAGATATGCGGCACGATGGGCTGCAGCATCAGCGTCACCGCCTCCCAGACTTCCTGCAGCACGGCGCGCGACTGCGCGGCGTCGTCCGGCAGACGTGCGGCTTCGTTGATCAGCTCCATGACCGCGGCGATCGCGGTGTTGAAGGTCTGGCGGCGGCCGTAGTCGTCGCTGACCTTGGCGATGGTCTCGTGCAGCTTGCGCCGCAGCGCCTTGTGCTCGGCGCTCAAGCCGCTCTTGTCGAGCGTCGGCGCCGGACCGGCCGAGACGTGTTGGTAGACGCCGCGCCAGAGCCGACGCAAGAAACGCGAAGCGCCCTCGACACCGTCGTCGCGCCATTCCAGCGAAGCCTCGGGCGGCGCGGCGAACATCGCGAACAGACGCACCGTGTCGGCGCCGTAGGCGTCGATCATCGCCTGCGGGTCGACCCCATTGTTCTTGGACTTGGACATCTTCTCGACGCCGCCGATGACCACCGGCGCGCCGTCGGCCTTGAGCCTGGCGGCGAGCGGCTGGCCCTTGGCGTCGAGTTCGAGCTCCACGTCGGCCGGATTGATCCACTGCTTCTTGCCGTCGACTTCGCGGTAATAGGTTTCTTTGACGACCATGCCCTGCGTCAAAAGCCTGGTGAACGGCTCGTCGCTGGCCACAAGGCCCTCGTCGCGCAGCAGCTTGTGGAAGAAGCGTGCATAGAGCAGGTGCAGGATCGCGTGCTCGATGCCGCCGATGTATTGATCCACCGGCAGCCAGTAGTTCGCGCGAGCATCCAGCATCTGCGTGTCGTTGTCCGGGCAGGCGTAGCGCGCGTAGTACCAGCTCGACTCCATGAAGGTGTCGAAGGTATCGGTCTCGCGCTCGGCCGGGCCGCCGCACTCTGGACAGGTGGTCTTGCGCCATTCGGGGTCGGCCTTGATCGGCGACTGCACCCCGGTGAAGGCCACATCCTCGGGCAGCACCACCGGCAACTGGTCCTCGGGCACCGGCACGGCGTCGCAGCGCGGGCAGTAGATCACCGGAATCGGGCAGCCCCAGTAGCGCTGGCGCGACACGCCCCAGTCGCGCAGCCGGAAGTTCACGCATCGCCGACCGGTGCCGGCGCGCTCGACGCGCGCGGCGATCGCATCGAAGGCCTGGCTGTAATTCAGGCCGTCGAATTCGCCGGAGTTGACGACGCGCATCCGCGGGTGGGTCTTGTCCGCGTACCAGTCCTGCCAGCGCTGCGGATCGAAGACCTCGCCGTCGATCGCGATCACCTGCTTGATCGGCAGGCCGTACTTGCGGGCGAAGGCGAAATCGCGCTCGTCGTGCCCGGGCACCGCCATCACCGCGCCGGTGCCGTAGCCCATCAGCACGAAGTTGGCGACCCACACCGGCACCTTCTCGCCGGAGATCGGGTGCACGGCGCTGATGCCGAGCGGCATGCCCTTTTTCTCCATCGTCTCGATGTCGGCCTCGGCGACGCCGGAACGCGATGCCTCCCGGATGAAGGCGGCCAGTTCGGGGTTGTGTGCCGCCGCTTTGACCGCGAGCGGATGCTCGGCGGCGACGGCGAGGTAGGTCACGCCCATCAGCGTATCCGGGCGCGTGGTGTAGACGGTGAGCGGTTCGCGTTCGCCTTGGATCGCGAACTGCAGCTCCAGGCCCTCCGAGCGGCCGATCCAGTTGCGCTGCATGGTCTTGACCGCCTCCGGCCAACCGTCGAGCGTATCCAGATCGTCGAGCAGCTCCTGCGCGTAGGCGGTGATCTTGAGGAACCACTGCGGGATTTCCCTGCGCTCGACCAGCGCACCGGAACGCCAGCCACGCCCGTCGACCACCTGCTCGTTGGCGAGCACGGTCTGATCCACCGGGTCCCAGTTCACCACCGCGTTCTTGCGGTAGACCAGACCCTTTTTCATCAAGCGCGTGAACAGCAACTGCTCCCAGCGGTAGTAGTTCGGCCGGCAGGTGTCGACGCGCCGCGACCAGTCATAGGCGAAGCCCAAGCGCTTGAGCTGGTTCACCATGTAGTCCATGTTGGCGTAGGTCCACTTGGCCGGCTGCGTGTCGTTGGCGATCGCCGCGTTCTCCGCCGGCAGGCCGAAGGCATCGAAGCCCATGGGCTGTAACACGTTCTTGCCGAGCATGCGCTGATAGCGGCTGATCACGTCGCCGATCGTGTAATTGCGCACGTGCCCCATGTGCAGCTTGCCGCTGGGGTACGGGAACATCGACAGGCAGTAGAACTTCTCGCGCGTCGGGTCCTCGTGGACCTCGAAGGCGCGCGTGCGCGCCCAGAACGACTGCGCCGAGGTCTCGACGTCCGCGGGGGAATACTGCTCTTGCATGGGAGGGATTACGGCGGGAACCAAAAAATGGCGGCCAGTGTACCAGCCCGCCCCCGCCGTCCTTCGCGACGGCGCCGCGAGGGGCAGGGTGCGCGCGACAGATCGACGCCCCTGTGCATAACAGCGTGGACAAGCTGCCCGTGCGTCCCCGAGCAAGCCTGTGCATGGGCGCGGGATTGCCTGTGTCCATCACTATATGTAGCGGCGCGCGCATTGCGAGATCACAACCAGTTGTGTACACCCCCTTGACGCGCCACGCCGACCGGCGCACCCTAACCGTACCCGCCGTCGCCGTCGCGGGGCCGTGGTCCGCGGCGCGGTGCGCGATCCTCATCGGCAGCATCCAGTGCAAGGGGGGAAAAGCCAGACACCCGAGGCACCCTGCATGGCCAGCGCCGCATCGGCCCACGCCGGACCGGTGCGTCTAGGCCCACCGCCACCGCGACGCCGACACCTCAGACCCACCACCGGCCCGGGCCCGCCCCCGGCCGGGAACGTAGAACAGGAGCAACACCGATGCTGAGCTGGGACGATACCCCGCAGACCACCCCCGAACCGATGACTGCCGCCGCGCCGGCGCACAAGCCCATGACCCGGCCGGCGGTGCACCCGGCGGTGATCGAGCAGGCCGCGCACGCCGCCGCGGCCGGCGCCACCGGCCTGGAAAACCTGGAGATGGGCGCCCGCCGCATCCAGGTGGACGACAAGCGCATCATCAACTGCCGCGCCGACCTCAACCAGCTCGTCCCGTTCAAGTACAAGTGGGCTTGGGAGAAGTACCTCGCGGCCTGCAACAACCACTGGATGCCGCAGGAAATCAACATGTCCGCGGACATCGCCCTGTGGCAGGACCCCAATGGTCTGACCGCGGACGAGCGCACCATCATCAAGCGCTCGCTCGGCTTCTTCTCCACCGCCGACTCGCTGGTGGCGAACAACCTGGTGCTGGCCGTCTACCGCCACCTGACCAACCCCGAGTGCCGGCAGTACCTGCTGCGTCAGGCCTTCGAGGAGGCCATCCACACCCACGCCTACCAGTACTGCATCGAGAGCCTGGGCCTGGACGAGGCCGAGGTGTTCAACATGTACCGTGAGATCCCGAGCATCCACGACAAGGCCGCGTGGAGCCTACCGTACACGCAGAGCCTGGCCGATCCGGCTTTCCGCACCGGCACGCCCGAGGCCGACCGGCGGCTGCTGCGCGACTTGATCGCTTTCTACGTCGTCTTCGAGGGCATCTTCTTCTACGTGGGCTTCGTGCAGCTGCTCAGCTTCGGCCGCCGCAACAAGATGGTCGGCACCTCCGAGCAGATCCAGTACATCATGCGCGACGAGTCCATGCACATGAACTTCGGCATCGACGTGATCAACCAGATCAAGCTCGAGAACCCGCACCTTTGGACCGCCGACTTCCAGCGGGAAGTGAGCGCGATGATCCGCGAGGCGACCGAGCTGGAGATCCGCTACGCCCACGACACCATGCCGCGCGGCGTGCTCGGCCTGAATGCCAACATGTTCAACGAGTACATGAAGTTCATCGCCAACCGCCGTTGCGCGCAGATCGGCATCGCCGCGCTCTACCCCGCCGCGGACAATCCGTTCCCGTGGATGAGCGAGATCGTCGACCTGAAGAAGGAGAAGAACTTCTTCGAGACCCGGGTCACGGAATACCAGACCGGCGGCGCCTTGGTCTGGGACTGAGCGGTCGCCCAAGCCCCGCCGGCGCGCACGCCCGACCGCTGGGATCGCGGCCATGCCGTATCCCAGCGCTGACCGCGAACCGCACCCAGTGCGGCGATCGCGCGTCGGCGGGGGTGACACGCACGGCGTGACTCGGCGACACTGCCGGCGCCTCGTCCAGCAAGGGCCGCCCGATGAGCCGTTACGACCATGTCCCTGCGCGCACCGTCCGCTTCTGGGCCGGAGTGGATTCGGCCGTGACGCTGATGCTGGCCTTGCCGCCGCTGGCGCCGAAGTTCATCGAGATGCTGTACTGGGCGAATGGACTGATCGGCGGCACGGCCGAGGCGCCGCCGTTCGAGCCGATCCATCACCTGTTCGTGTATCTGACCGGCACACTGGTCAGCGTGTGGGTGGTCGCGCGGCTGCTGCACCCGGTCGGGCTGTTCGCGGTGATCGACGGTTGGGGACGGCTGTACGTGGCGCTGGTGCTGGCCTGGGTCGTTCTGGCCCGGGACGGCCCGCCGATCCTGTGGTTGTTCGTATTCACCGAGGGCGCCGGCACGATCAGCCAGTTGCGCGCGGCGTATCGGCGCCCGGATGCCAACGGCGCGCGACCCGGTCCCGGATCGACCGTGCACGCCCCCCAGCGCGAGCGCTAAGCCGCCCCCCTTCTGACCTTCAGCGACGATGCAGCTCGAACTCGCCCCGATGCAAGGCCTGGTCGACGACGTGATGCGCGACGTGCTCACGCGCATCGGCGGCATCGAGCTCGACGTGCACTTCGCCGCGACCGCCGCCGGCCGCAGCTCCCCGTCAATGGCTTGAGACGCGCTGCTGCCGTTCGTGCAGGACTATTGGCGAAAGGTGCGCGCCAAGCTCGCGCCGCGTTTCGCGCCGGGGCGCATCAAGCAGTGGCTCAAGGCGCTGTCGCGCAGCTATCCGCAGGCGGAGCAACTGTTCGATGCGCTGCGTCGCGAGCAGGACTGCCGCGTAATCGATCGCATGCTCGGCGTCGATGCCGTGCTCGCCCAGGCCGCCCTCCCCGAGGCCGCCTGAGCAAAAAAAGGCCCGGGGGAGTCACCGGGCCGGCAGTTGCAGCACCGGGATCCGCGCTGCTCAGGGAACACAGCTCGTCAGAAGGCCATCCAGCCGTCGTCGTCGATCGGCAGGTCGAGCTGGTCGGGCCGCGCCCAGCCGACACGACCGGTCGTCAGCGACAGCACCTGCTGACGCCACGACCAGCGGCCATCGTTCGGCCCGATCAGGCGCAGCGCCGAGAGCACCAGCAGCGGCTTGCCGCGCAGCGCCTCGTGGGTCGGGCTCATCTCGGCGTCCGGGCGAAAGCGCAGGCGCACGCCGACCGGCCACTGGCTAGGCGGGCGCGCCGGAATCGCGGCAATCCGGGGCAGGATCGAAGCGGGTAGATCGGGCTGCGGCATCGCAAGACTCGGAGGGCTCGGTGACGGTTTCATTGTCCGCGCGGCTCGTGCGGATGGCTTCGGTGGCGCCCCTTAAACACCGTGTCGGCATTTGCCGACAGCACGCATCGGCATTCGGCCGGCAGCGGTCGGGGCAAGCGATAGAATCGAAGCGGCTCCCTGCGGATTGATGCGGATGGAAGACTGGGTCTATCGCGCACTGGAGAAGTGGCCGAACGTGCCGGCGCTGTTCGGCTGGCTCGGCCTCGACCGGCGCGGGCGCTGGACCATCCGCGGCGAGCTGATCAGCCGCCCGCAGATCATCGACACGATCAACCCCAACTACGCCGCCGACGAGCACGGCCGCTGGTTTTTCCAGAACGGCCCGCAGCGCGGCTACGTGACGCTGGAATCGGCACCGCTGGTGCTGCACAGCGACGGATGCGGCCGGCTGCTGACGCATACCGGGCTCGCCGTCGACACGGCCGAGGCGGCCTGGCTCGACGAGAACGGCGCGCTGTGGCTGCGCACCGCGCACGGCCCCGCGGTGCTCGAAGGTGAGGATCTCTACTGGCTGCTGGAACACCTGCGCGGGCCGCAGACACCGGTCGACGAGGATCTGCTCGCCGAGACCCTCGCGCTGCCCTCGGGCTCACGGACGATGCTGTCGCTGCGCCTGGGGGCAACGACCCTGCCGCTCGGCCGGCTCGACTTCGACGCCGCGCCAAAGGTCCTGGGCTTCGTGCGCGAACCGCAGCCGCGCGACGCCGAGGCCGGGGCTGCCGGCTGAGGAAAGCCCCGCTCCCCCAGGCATCTGAACACACCTACAGTACGTAGGACGACTGCGCAGCCAAGCGCAGCATGCCACAGCATTCTCGGGGGATCACCATGCCAGCCACTTTCCGCCTGCGCCAGCGCGCGTCCGTCTTCTTCGCCTCGATCAGCCTGCTGCTCGCGGCCTGCGGCAGCAGCAACCTTCCCGACGCGGCGCCACCCGCCGTACCCGGTAGCGGTGACGGCGGCATCGCCAAGCAGCGCGCCGAGTGGATCGACGGGCGCCTGTCGGTCGACGTACCGGTGCCGGTCGTGACCTTCGGCCTGAGCGCCGAACAGGCCGCGGCGCTGCAGGCCGAGCTGCAGCCCTACACCGTCGATCATGCCAATGGCGACCTCAACCAGTCGCTGCCACCGGACATCGACGAACTGCAAAGTGACGGCGCGCTGGTGCTGGTGCCGCTGCTCGGCGAGAGCTTCACGCTGCCGGTGCTGCCGACCGCGCTGTACCAGGTGACGCCGGCCCCGGCTGCGCTGGTCGCCGAGTTCGAAGCCGCCCTGGCCGCGGCCCGGCTCAGCGACACGCGCTTTGATGCGATCGCCATGGAGGACTTCCTCGCCGCCGCGCTGCCCCGTCACGGCTTCGCACTGAACCCGGATGCACCGTCGATGGTGATTCTGCATCTGGCGGCCTTCGGCGTCGGCGAGCACGGCTGGAAGGTACAGGGCACGACCGGCTTCATCGAACCGGTGCGCCTGTTCGGCGACCGCAAGCCACTGCTCATTCTCGACCCATCGGCAGTCCCCGACCCCTACGGCAGCGGCGAAGACTTCGCCAATCCGCTGGCCGCCGACGACGCCGCGACCATGGCCAACTTCGTGCGCGAAGCGACCGAGTACCGCATGCTCCAGGGCAGCATCTATCCGGTGTCCACCGCGCCCTGCCATGCGGTCACCGGCATCATGGGCGTGCGCCAGACCAGCATCGCGCAGGCCACGCCGCTGCTGCGACCGGTCGAGGAGGCGCTGGTTGCCGAGCACATCGCCGCGGCGTTCCAGAATCTCACCGGCGGCATCGCCAGCTTCGACCTGAAGATCCTGCAACTGCCGCAGGACGATCCGGTACTCGATGCACTGACCCGTGGCGAGTTCCCCGCCTTCGAGGTACTGCGCGCTTATCTGTCGCTGAACTTCGATCGCTACCATGTCGACCACCCGGGCTGCGAGGAATACCTGTCGATCGTGGTGCAAAGCGATCTGCTCGCAGTGCCCGGCGGCGGCGTGATCGGCATCGGCACCTACGACGACAGCCCGGGTCAGCGCATCAGCATGAGCTGGGTGCATGACATCTTCCGGCTGACCTTCGATCCGGAAAGCCCGGTCGGCGTGTTTGCCGGTGAGGGCAAGGAATTCCTCAACTGGTGGGAATACCTGTTCAGTCACGAGACCGGCCACATCCTCGGCCAGCGCCACCCGCACGACATCACCAGCAACAGCAGCAGCTCGGGCTCCAGCAATTCCTTCAGTAGCATCTGGAGCAGCATGAGCTACCAGCAGGACGGTCGCATGATCGACTTTGGCGCCAACGACCAGGCCAACTGGCGGCGCAACCGCGCCGGCTATGCCCTGCTGCTCGCCGCGCAGGCCGGTCGCGAAGGCAGCGCCGAGTGGCAGCGCGCGATGGACGCCGCCAGCCGGCTCGACTGGACCGGCGTCTGGCGCGCGCTGCAGTAGACCGTCAGCGCAGGTGCGCGGCGATGCGCGCCGCCAGTGCATCGAGGCGCTGGCGGCGCGCAGTCGTCTCGGGCCGCGGGATCATCAGCGTGCCGACGTGCCAGATCAGACGGCCGACGGTGCGCAGGGTGTCCTTGCCGTAGCGCGGGATCACGTGGATGTGCACGTGCGGCACGGTCTGGCTCGCCGCCTTGCCGTCGTTCACCAAAAGATGCTGCGCCCGGCTGCCGTGCGCGGCGCGCTGCGCGCGCGCCACGCGCGTCGCGACGTCCCACAGATGCGCGCGCAGTTCGGCGTCGAGCTCGTCGAGCGTCGCCACCGATTGTCGCGGCACCACGAGCACGTGACCGCGCGTGATCGGATTGATGTCCATGAATGCGACGCAGTGCTCGTCGCGATGCACGAAGCTCGCCGGCAGCCGGCCGTCGATGATGGCGTCGAAGATGGTCATGGCGCCGACCTTTCAGCGCTTGCGCAGCGCTTCCAGCAGCGCTGCGCCGAGCGCGCCCTGTGGTGCGGCCGCGGCCGGTTTCTTCGCGCCGCGCGTGTCGCGGCGTTCCGGCGTGCGCCGGTCGCTGCCAGCGCCCACCCGCCGCGCGCCGCCATCGTCCTTGCGCATCGACAACGCGATGCGCTTGCGAGCCGGATCGACCTCGACGACGCGCACCTTGACGATGTCGCCGGCCTTGACGATCTCGCGTGGGTCCTTGACGAAGCGGTCGGCGAGCTGCGAGACGTGCACGAGGCCGTCCTGGTGCACGCCAATGTCGACGAAGGCACCGAAGGCGGCGACGTTGGTGACCGTGCCTTCAAGCACCATGCCCGGCTTGAGATCGGTGATCTCGTGGACGCCGTCGGCGAAGCGCGCGGTGCGGAACGCCGGGCGCGGATCGCGCCCCGGCTTTTCCAGCTCATCGATGATGTCGCGCACCGTCGGCAGGCCGAAGCGCTCGTCGACGAAGGCGCGCGGATCGAGCGCGCGCAGGGTTTTGCTGTCGCCCATCAGGCTGCGCAGCTCGCGGCCACAGGCCTTGACGATCTTCTGCGCGAGGTCATAAGCCTCCGGATGCACCGACGAGGCGTCGAGCGGCTCGTCACCGTCGCGGATGCGTAGAAACCCCGCGCACTGCTCGAAGGTCTTGGGACCGAGCCGGCTCACCTCCAGCAACTGTTTGCGCGAGCGGAATGCACCGTGCGCGTTACGGTGCGCGACGATGGCCTCGGCGAGCGAGGCGCCGAGCCCGGAGACGCGCGCGAGCAGCGACGCCGATGCGGTGTTCAGATCGACGCCGACGGCGTTGACCGCGTCCTCGACGACGGCGTCCAGCGCCTTGGCCAGCCGGTACGGGTCGACATCGTGCTGGTACTGACCGACGCCGATCGACTTCGGATCGATCTTCACCAGCTCCGCAAGCGGATCCTGCAGCCGCCGCGCAATCGACACCGCGCCGCGCAGCGACACATCCAGATTCGGAAACTCGGCCGATGCGATCTGCGACGCCGAGTACACCGAGGCGCCGGCCTCGCTGACGACGAGTTTGATCGGCCGCGGCTCGGGCAGCAGCGGCAGCAGCTCGGCGACCAGCTTGTCGGTCTCGCGGCTCGCCGTGCCATTGCCGATCGCGATCAGCTCGACGCGGTGCCGGGCGATCAGGCGCGCCAATTCGGCCTGCGCGCCGCGCACATCGTTGCGCGGCTGGAACGGATAGATGGTCGCGGTGTCGAGCAACTTGCCGGTACCGTCGACCACTGCGACCTTGACACCGGTGCGGATGCCGGGATCCAGGCCCATCGTCACGCGCGCGCCGGCCGGTGCGGCGAGCAGCAGGTCCTTGAGATTGCGCGCGAACACCTCGATCGCCTCGGCCTCGGCGCGCTGGCGCAGCTCGCTCATCAGGTCGACGCTGAGCGTCGTGTTGAGTTTGACGCGCCAGGTCCAGCGCGCCGCGTCCATCAGCCAGGCGTCGGCGGCGCCGCCATCGGCGCGCGCGCCGATGACCTCGGCGACCATGCGCTCCACCGGCTTGTACGGCGCCGGGTCGTCGGCGTCGACTTCAAGCTCCAGCATCAGGATCTCCTCGTTGCGACCGCGCATCATCGCCAGCGCGCGATGACCGGCGATCTTGTGCCAGGGCTCGCGATGGTCGAAATAGTCGGCGTACTTGACACCCTCGGCCTCTTTGCCCGGCCACACCCTGGATCGCAGCACCGCGTGCGCGCGCAGATAGGCGCGCAGCCGGCCGAGCAGCTCGGCATTTTCCGCGAGCCGCTCCATCAGAATGTCACGCGCGCCTTCGAGCGCCGCCTTGGCATCGGCGACCTTGTCGTTGATGTATGCGGCGGCAGCCTCGGCCGGCACCAGCGCGCGATCACCCAGCAGTGCATCGAGCAGCGGTTCGAGTCCGTTCTCGCGCGCGATCTCGCCGCGCGTGCGGCGCTTGGGCTTGTATGGCAGGTACAGGTCCTCGACCTCGGCCTTGGTCATGGCCGCGCGCAGCTTGGCCTCGAGCGCGTCGGTCAGCTTGTTCTGGCTGCGGATCGATTCGATCACCGCCGTGCGGCGGTCTTCCAGCTCGCGCAGATAACCCAGGCGCTCTTCGAGCCTGCGCAACTGCGTGTCGTCGAGTCCGCCGGTCGCCTCCTTGCGGTAGCGCGCGATGAACGGCACGGTTGCACCAGCGTCGAGCAGGGCGACGGCGGCCTCGACCTGACGCGGCTGGGCGGCGATCTCGGCGGCGATGGTGCGGGCGATGTGAGCGGCGATCTCGGACATGCGCGATGCGGCGATGGCTGGCGGGAAAGGGGCGGCGACGATAGCCAAGCCATCTTGCGCTGCCAATCTGGCGCGCGACGGAAAAATGTGGCTGGCGACACGGCGCGGACAATTGCATACGATGGGCAAAAGCGCAGGAGAGACCATCATGCGCGCGACCAAGCGCCTGAACCCGCTGGACTGGACCTTTCTCGCCGCGGAGACGCGCGAGTCGATGATGCACGTCGGCGCGCTGATGCCGTTCTCGATGCCGCCCGATGCGCCCGCCGATTGGCTGCGCGGCCTGATGGACGAGGTGCGCGCCGAGGCACGCGCGTTTGCGCCATGGAACCTCAAGCTGCGCCATCCGCAACTGATCGCGCACCCGCGGCAAGCTTGGGTCGAGGACGCGCACTTCGACGTCGAATACCACGTCCGCCGCTCGGCGCTGCCGGCGCCCGGTGACGAGCGCGAGCTGGGAATCCTCGTCTCGCGCCTGCACAGCCACGCGATCGACTTCCACCGGCCGCCGTGGGAGGTGCATTTCATCGAGGGCCTCGAAGGCGGGCGCTTCGCGATGTACTTCAAGGTCCATCATGCCCTGGTCGACGGCTATACCGGCATCCAGCTCTTGTCGCACAGCCTCGCGCACACGCCCGAGGCGCGCGACACGCCGCTGTTCTTCGCGCGCGCGACCGCAGCGCGCACGCCGACGGCTGCTTGGCGCGCGCCCACGCTCGAGGCGCTGCTCGGCGTGCTGCGCGAACAGTTCGGCAGCACGCGCAACGTCATCAAGGCGCTGGCCAAGACGTTGAGTGCGAAGAACGAAGGACTGGTCGCGCCGATGCAGGCGCCGCACTCGATCCTGAACCGGCGCATCGGCCGCAACCGCCGCTTTGCGACGCAGCAGTTCTCGGTCGCGCAGCTCAAGGCCGTGGCCCGGCGCCACGACGGCACGCTCAACGACGTGGTGCTCGCGCTGTGCGCGGGCGCGCTGCGCCGCCTGTTGCGGGAGCTCGGCGCGCTGCCGGCGCGGCCGCTGACGGCCATGCTGCCGGTGAACATTCGCCCCAAGGGCGATCCCGGCGGCGGCAATGCCGTGGGCTCGATCCTCGCGTCACTGGCCACCGACGTGGACGACCCCGGCGAGCGCCTGCGCACCATCATCGCCTCGACGCGCGCGGCCAAGGCGCAGCTCGCGGGCATGACGCGCAGCGCCATCATGCAGTACAGCGCCCTTTTGATGGCGCCGCTGCTGCTCTCGCAGATCCCCGGCGCGGTCGGCCGCGTGCGCCCGGCCTTCAACCTCGTGGTCTCCAACGTCCCCGGACCGACCCGGCCGCTGTACTTCCGCGGCGCGTGCATGCAGGCCTATTACCCGCTGTCGATTCCCTTCCACGGCTATGGCCTGAACGTGACCGTGGTCAGCTACGTGGACCAACTCAACTTCGGCTTCATCGGCTGCCGCGACACGGTCCCGCATCTGCAGCGTCTGGCCGTCTATGCGCGCGCGGCGCTGGAGGAGCTCGAAGCCTCATCCTGAGCGGATGGCGCAGTGCGATCACCCGAACGCACGAGGCGGCGCGGCGCTTGCTGGACGCAACATCGGCGCACGGATCGCCAGCACGGGGCGTGCGCAGCGGATCGCGAGTAGCGGATCGTGCGCAGCGGCCCGTGGGCATCGATCGATCACGGGGGAGCGCGCATGAACGACGGCGAAGCGCCGCGCATGCCCGAGCGGCGGGTGTTGCTCAAGGCCGGCGGCACGGTGTTGATGAGCGCATGGCTGCTCGGCGGCTGCAGCCACTCGCAGGGGGTGGACGATCCGCTGCGCGGGCCCGACCGGCCGACGCCGCACGCGCGCTTTCTGACCGACGCCGAACGGCGCACCCTGCGCGCGCTGGTCGACCGCCTGATCCCGGCCGGCCTCGAACCCGGCGCGGCGGCGGCACACGCCGAAGACGCCATCGACGCCTTGCTCGCCGCCTTTTTGACCGATCCGCCGCTGATCTACGCCGGCGGACCGTACTCGGACCGCGCCGGGGCTGCGCGCAACGACTTGGCGCGCTTCATCCCGCTGGACGAGTACGAAACCCTGGCGTGGCGGCTGGTCATCGAAGGCTCCCAAGGCCGGCCCGAACGCGAGTTCAACGGCCCCGTGATCGGCCTGCAAGCGATCTACCGCGAGGGTCTCGCGCATCTGGATGCGCGCGCGGCCGAGCTCGCCACCGGCGTACTGCCGGCGGCGCTCGGCGAGATCCTGCGCGAACGCCTCGCCGACACACCGCTTTCAGACGTGCTCGATCTGGTGAACGCGCTCACCGGCACCGAGACCTTCGCCGATCTGCCGGCGCTGCTGCGCAACGTGATCGTGTTCGACGACAGCGATGCCAAGGTGCGGGCGCTGGTCGACGTCGCATTTCTCGACACGCTCGACGGCACCTATGGCGCGCCCGAGTACGGCGGCAACCGGGATCTGGTCGGCTGGACCTCGACCGAGTGGCCCGGCGACGTGCAGCCGCGCGGCTGGACCGCTGAGCAGGTGAGCCACCGCGATCCGCCGGGGCCGTTCGACGCCCTGCTGCCACCGCCCTACGGGGGTGGCGACGCCCCCCGAGGCAGTGGCGCGGCCGCACCGCTGGTGATTCCGGCCGGCGAGAGCCTGACCGCGGCGATCCTCGATGCGCAGGGCTCGCTCGCCGCATTGCGCCGCCGCCTGGACGTGGCCGCGCGGGTGCGACCCGAGTGGATCTGGCGCGCGCACCATGGCTGAGGCCATCGTCATCGGCTCCGGCCCGGCCGGCAGCATCGCCGCGCACGAACTCGCGCGCCAGGGCTGGTTCGTCACCGTGCTCGAACGCGGGCGCAACCTGCGCCCCGGCTTCGGCGAGGTCGAAAGCCGCGAGCTGGGCACGCTGTACGCGAACGACGAGATCAAGACCACGCGCCATTTCGGCTTTCCGCACCCCTTGCTCGAACCGATCACTGGCCGCAGCCAGAGCGAGGCTGCCGAAGGCATCGCGCGCAGCGTGCAGGGCACGCACGTCTCGCTCGGCGCCGCGGTCGGCGGCACCTCGCTGCACTACAACGCCAAGTTCCCGCGCTTCTGGCGACAGGACTTCACGCAGTTGTCGGACCTGGGGCCGGTCGAAGGCGCGCAAGTCGCCGACTGGCCCATCACCTACGACGATCTGGCGCCGTTCTACGACGAGGTCGAGCATTACATCGGCGTGCAGGGCGACGTGAACCAGATGCCGGCGCGCACGCTCGAACAGGCGCCGCGCGCGCGCCAGTTCGTGATGCCGCCGAATCCCACCGGTTACGCGGCGCGGCTGCTCGCGCGCGGCGCGATGAACGTCGGCTGGGAACCCTTCCCCTACCCCGCAGCGGTGAACTCGCAGGTCTTCGACGGCCGCCCGGCGTGCAACTCCTGCGGCCTGTGCTCGTCTTTTGGCTGCCCGATCAACGCGCGCGGCGACGCACTGGTGAGCTATCTCAATCCGGCGGTGCGCTCGGGCCGCGTGCGCGTGATCGAGCGCGCGCTGGTGTATCGCATCGACACCACGGCCGACGGCCGCCGCGCCACCGACGTGCGCTATTTCGACCGCGATGGCGTCGCGCGCAGCATCAGCGCCGACAAGGTGCTGATCGCCGCGAGCCCGGTGCAGACCGCGCGCCTGCTGCTGCTGTCGGCAAGCGGCGCGCATCCGCACGGCCTGGGCAATGGCTCGGACCAGGTCGGCCGCAACATGATGTTCCATTACTTCACCATCGGCGGGGCGGTGTTCGCGTACGACGTGCAGCCCTACCGCGCGCAGAGCACGACGGTGGAGGTCGACGACCTGGTCGGCCCGTTCACCGGCCCTTTGGTGCAGGCGCTGGGTGTGCCCTACATCAAGGGCGGCCTGATCCAAGTCGGCGGCTCGGTGCCGCTGCTGCTCGAGGCCTACCAGTACGCCGGCATCGGCATCCCGCCGGGCGCCGCGCACAAAACGCTGATGCAGCTCGGCTTCATCCGCAAGCATCTGGCGGCGATCCAGTTCGTCGGCGAGGATTTGCCGCAGGCGAACAACCGTGTCGATCTCGACCCCGAGGTGCGCGACTGGCGCGGCTTGCCGGTGCCGCGCGTGACCTGGTCGCCGCACGCACACGAACGTGCCGGCGCCGCCTACACCGCGCCGCTGCTGCTGGCGATGCTGCAGGCCACGCCCGGGGCCACCGGCGCCATCGTCTTGCCAGACCCGCTGCTATCGGACCGGCCGACGCTGTCGGCGCATCACGCGGGCACCGCGCGTTTCGGCCTCGATCCGGCCACCAGCGTCTGCGACCGCTGGGGCAAGCTGCACGAATGCGACAACGTGCACGTGGTCGACGGCTCGCTGTTCCCGACCTTCCCCGGCTTCAACCCGACGCTGACGATCTTCGCGAACGCGCTGCGCATCGCGCGCGCGATCGGCACGGGCAAGACCTAAAGACACAACACCGCCATGCGCAAAACCCTCGTCGCAAACCTCATGGCCGGTGCACTCGCGGCGCCGCTCTTTGCCGGCTGCGGCAGCGCCGACGCGCCCGCGGCGAGCACCGAAGCCTTCCGCGTGCTGGTGTTCTCGCGCACCGCCGGTTTTCGCCATGCCTCGATCGAAACCGGCGTCGACACCGTGCGCACGCTCGGCGCCCAGCACGGCTTCGGCGTCGACCACACCGAGGATCCGGCCGCGTTCAGCACGGAGAACCTCGCGCAATATGCGGTGGTGCTATGGCTGAGCACCACCGGTGACGTGCTCGACGAGGCGCAGCAGCTCGCTTTCGAGCAGTACATCGGAGCCGGCGGCGGCTATGCCGGCGTGCACTCGGCCTCCGACACCGAGTACGACTGGCCGTTCTACGGCGAACTGGTCGGCGCGTACTTCCACAGTCATCCGGTGTTTCCGGTGAACGATCCGCAAGGCCCCGGCGTGCAGTCGGCGCAATTGCACCTCGAGGCGCCGGATCATCCCGCCGTCGCGCACCTGCCGGTGCCGTGGACGATCCGCGACGAGTTCTACTCGTTCCGGACCAATCCGCGCGGCCAGGTGCGCGTGCTGCTCAACATCGACGAGGCCAGCTACGCCCAAGACCCCAATACCACCAACATCGCCGCGCTCGCCGAGCTGTTCGCCAGCGCCAGCAGCGGCTTCACGCGGCTGCCGGATCCCGACGCCCTGCTCGACGAGCGCCTGCTGATCGGCGAAACCGGCACGATGAACGACCACCCGATGAGCTGGTGCCATGATCGCCTCGGTGGCCGCGCCTGGTACACCGCGCTGGGCCATTCGGTGTCGATCTACGGCGACGCGAACTTCCGCCAGCACCTGCTCAACGGCATTCTCACCGCGGCACGACGCGTGGACGCCGATTGCGTCCCGCGCGAGGACGGACCGCTCGCCGAGCGCGACACCGGCCCGGCCTTCCCCGATCTGCCGCCGCAAATCATCACCGGGCCCTGAGCCGCCCGTACACCGCGACGGAGAACGACATGGCGATGACGTCCGAACGAGTCGCGGCACGCGCAGCGGCGCTGCAAGCGGCTTTCGTCGAAGCCGCCGAGCGCAACGAATGGGAATGGATCGCCGACGCCTTCTATGCCGAGCGCTGCGACTACGTCTGCGAGTACGGCGGCACGCTGCGGGTGCACGCGCGCACGCGCGACGAAATCCGCGCGACCCACTACGGCCGCGACATGAAGGTCGGCTGGGAGGGCTGGAGCTTCCCGATCGAGCGCTACGCCACGCACGGCAACCGCATCATCACCCACTGGTGGAACCGCGGTCCGGGGCGACGCGCCGACGGCTCGTACTACCAGACGCCGGGCGTGTCCTTCATCACCGTCGGCGACGACGGCCTGTTTACCGAGCAGCTCGACCTGTTCGACCTCGCCCACCAGATGCACCTGTGCGACGAGCTCGAAGACGCCGGCCTGCTGTCGCCGACGCTCAAGGCCAACTGGGTGGTGCCGATGAAGCGCAGGCTGATCGCGATGCTGCAGCGTCATCTGCCGGCATCGCCGACGACTCGCTAACGCAGATTCAGACGCGGCCGCACGATGCGGTCTTGCAGATTGGCCTTCACCGCCCGCGCGTCGAAGGCCTGCACGTCGTCCGCGGGCTTGTCGCCCTTGCGCAGCAGGATGTCGGCCGTGCCGCGGTAAGCGTCGCCACCACCGCCGCCGACCGACGTCGTGGTGCCGATACTGATGCCAAAGCCGCCACTGCCGCCGAAGCGAAAGGCGCCGAGGCCGACGCCGACGCTGGGCCCGCCGCCGGCCGGCTGCTGCCCCTGGGTCGAGCGGTCGATCACGACGAAGTAGTCATAGCCTTGATCGAGCGTGATCTCGGCGGCGCGGTAGAGCACATAGTTGGTGACCGTTTCGGCATCGGTGCGGGCATTGCCGAAAAAGCTGACGCGGTAGCGGTCCTGTTCCAGCCGCTGTTCGGAATAGCCGTAACCATTCGTGACCGGCTGGTAGGGCGTGGCGCGGCCGGCACAAGCGGCGCCGAGGGCGGCGCAGAGCAGAAAAACGAGAGGCAGACGGGACATGACTCACTCCGGGTGGGCGGCGGGCGTGGCCGCCCGCCGTCAGACCTGACCCATCGAGCATCCACCACGCCGCCTGAACCGCCGATGCACGAGGACGAGCCGGCGCGCCTTTAGGGCACCCACAGCGGCGGCGGCTCCGGCAGCAGCGCCGGCGGGCGACTCGCGCCAGCGACGGCGTCGTCGCTGCCATGCGCGTCTGCGCGCTCGATCCGGCGCATCAGCCAGGTGCGCAGACGGTTACGGTTCTCGGCGATGACCGGATGCTCGGGCGCGAGCCGCGCGGCGCGATCCAGCAGCTCGAGCGCGGCAAACACCTCGTCGCCGCGGGCACGGGCCACCGCGAGATTGTTGAGCGCGACGGGGTCGTAGGGATTGGCGCCCAGACGTGCCTCGAGCTCGGCGAGGGCGGTGTCCGGATAGCCGGCTTCGAGCAGGGCCGTGGTCTGGTCATCGGCGCGGCCGCTCGCAGCGAGGGCCAGCAGGGCAAGCGCGAGCATGACGCGGATCATGGCAGGGTCCCCCGGGTCAACTCCGGCAGCAGCAGCACGCCGGGCTCGGCGCTGCGACCGGCGAAGTCGTAGCGCAGGTAGACCTGCGCGATGCTTTCCTCGTAGTCGCGCGCGTTGTCGAGCGAGAGCAGACCGCCGACGCTGAGCTGGGCGTTGACGCGGTACTGCAGCGCGCCGCCGAACTTGTAGGCCAGCCCCGAGTTCTTCTGCGCCGCGTAGCCCAGCGGAATCTCGTTGATCGGCTCGAACTCGACGATCTCCTCGAGCTCCTGCTGCAGCGAGGCGCGCCCAGGAAACAGCGGGGCGCCGTCCTCGCGGAAAGACTGCAGGCCGAACGCCGCCTCCAGGCGGTAGTCGAGGCGGCCGCGATGTCCGGTCCAGGTCAGCGGCAGCGCCACCGTGGTGAAGAACTGCGGGCTGAAGTAGCCGCCGTGGCCGAAGGTGAAATGCCGCAGGTTCTTGTCGTAGCCGAAGTTGGTGACGTTGACGCCGACGGTCAGATTGCCGTGACGCGCCTCGCGCAGCAGGCGGAAGAACAGGCCGCCGCCCAGTTCCAACACCGAGTTTTCCTCGACGTTGCGCCCGCCCAGGGCATAGTAGGCGCCGTTGAGGTAGAGCCCGTAGCGGTCCAGATCGTAGGCGTAGTCCAGACGACCGCCGCTGCGCACGACGCCGCCCCAGGTCTTGCCGGTCAGCGGATCGTAGGCGCCGGCATAGGACAGGAAGCTGTCGGTGACCGGCCGGCTCGCGAACTCGAATGCCAGTTGCGCGGCCTGGCCGATGCGCGTCTGCCAGCGCAGGCCACCCACCAGGCTTTCGACGTCGAAGCCCAGCGGCGTGGTGCCGATGTCGGCGGCGAACTCGCCGATGCGCCAGCCCAGCGACAGGGCGATGCCGTCGGCCGACTGATCCAGATCGCCTGACTCGCCGTTGATCAGCGCCAGCGTGCCAAAGCGCAGCTTGTTGCGCAGACCGGACACCGTGCCCGCATCGAGCACCACCGGTTTGACGCGCAGGCCCAGACGGCCGAGCTCCCATTCCTGGCTGGCCAGATCGAACGGGGTCTCGATCGCCAGCAGCCGCGACAGGCCGCTCTCGCCGCGGCGCGAGCGACTCGCGAAACTGGCCGCGCCCCAGGGACCGAGACTGGTTTCGAGGCGCTGCATGGTCTCGTCGAGCGTCGGGGCGATGCTGCGCGGCGCCCTGCGGCCCGGCCATGGCCGGGCGGCTGCGTCGGGATCGCCATGGTCGAGCCGCAACTGCAGCGGCCGCCTGATTGATGCAGCCGGGCGCGCGGGGGTCTCGGTGGCCCGTGCACCCAGCGCGCCGTCCAAGCGATAGCGTTGCACGCGCAGGGGCATCGGTGCGGCGCTGGGGCCGGCGTCGCCGGCGCGCGGCAGCAGCGGGCCGACGCTCTCGGCGCCGCCCTCCTGCAACAGATCGAACACCGGCTGCGGCAGCCCGTTGCGGGCGCTGCCGTCGGCCGCGATCAGCATCAGTTCGGGCGCGGCGGATTCGGCGCGCGCGCGATCCTCCAGCGCCGCGGCCTCGCGCAGCAAGCGCAGCGAGCGGGCGCGCTGGCCTTGCTGTTCGGCGAGCCGCGCGGCGGCGCGCAAAAAGGCCGGATCCTCGGGGTAGCGGCGGCGCGCCTGCTCGATCCACGCCTGGGCCGTTTCACGGTCGTTGGCGGCCAGTGCCGCATCGATGGCGTCGGCCCATGCGCGCGGATCCTCGGACTGGTCGCGCAGCAGTGCGCGGCCGATCGCCAGGGCTTGATCGACATCCCCGGCGGCGGTGAACAAGCGCGCCAACGCGCTCTGCACGCGCGGCTGCTCCGGATAGCGCTGTACCACCTCGCGCAACTGCGTATAGGCCGCGGCGATATCGCCCTGTTCGCGCAGGCGATCGGCCAGCTTGATGCGATAACCGACGATCAGGTCTTCAAGCTCCCGGCGCTCGGCGGAACTGGTCTTGCCGGACTGGATCAGGCTCGTGGTCACCGCCTCGAACTCGGCGTCCTGGTTGAGTTCGAGCAGCAAGGCCGCGTACTGGATCGACTGCCCCGGCGTCGGCGGTCGCTGCGCGAAGGCGCGGCGCAGCGCGGCCACCGCGCGCGCCGGATCGCCGAGGGCCTGCCAGCCCTTGGCGATCGCCGAGGCATGGTCGGGACCGCGACCGGCGGCGGCGATCGCGGCGTTGAGGATCTCCACCGCGCGCCCCGGTTCGCCCAGGGCCGCCGCCTGCTCGGCGCGCTGCAACTGGTACTGGATCCAGGCTCGCTTCTGCAGATCCGCGGCATCGACGCTGCGTTTGGACGGCGGCAGGCGTTCGAGCACGATCAGGGTCTCGTACCAGCGCTGCGCATCGGCCAGCGCATAGGCCTGGACCAGCACGGCGTCGTCGGATTCGCCGACCGGCATCTCGCTGAGCGCCTGCAGCAGGGAATCGGCCTCGACGCTGCGGCCCATGTCGCGGTATAGGCGCGCCAGTTCGAGACGCACCCAGGGGCTTTGCGGATCGGCGGCGAGCGCCTGCTGCAGCCATCTCTCGGCCGCAGTGCGATCACCCGCATCCCGCGCGCGCGCGGCGCGCGTGCGCAGCAGCGCGGCGCGCACCTCGCGCAGCATCGACGGATCGCGGCGGTCGGCCTCCGCAAGCAATGCATCGAGTTCGGCTTCGCGTTGCTGTGCGAGCAGGAGCTCGGCGTATTCGCCGACCAGCGCCGGATCCCCGGGCTTGCGGCGCAGGCCCTCGCGCAAGATGCGCTCGGCCTGTTGCGCGTCGCCGGCCTTGCGCAGCGCGCGCGTAGTCGCGGCGCGCACGTCGGCGTCGCCGTCCGGGCGCAGCTCGACGGCAGCGGCGAAGCGACGCGCGGCCTCGCGCCACTGCCCCGCTTGTTGCGCGGCGCGCGCCTCGCTCACGCGTCGCCAGTAACGGCTGGTGTCGAGCGCCTCGGTCAGCGAGGCGCGCAGCGACGGCCGCGCCGCGATCGCGCGGCCGAGCAGGTTTTCGGCCTCGGCGAAGCGCTGCTGGCGCAGCCGCACCAGCCCCAGACCGGCGAGCGAGTCGGCCTCGTTCGGCGAGGTGTTGAGCCGATTCGAGAAGAACAGCTCGGCGGCGTCGAGGGCATCGGCGTCGAGCGCCTCGTAGCCGGCGCGCAAGGCCTCGGCGCGGCGCGCATCGGCCGCGGCGCGCTCGCGCGCCCGCGCCGCGGCCTGCAAGCCGTCGAGCTTGGCGCGCAGCTCGGCATCGTCGCCGACCGATCGCAGATAGCGCTCGTACAGCGCCCGATCCTGCAGCCCGGCGTCGAGCCACAGCAGCGCCTGGCGCAGTGCGCGCCGCGCCTCGGCGCGCACCGGCGAGCTCGCATCGCCGAGCGCCTCGAGGCGGCGGATGGCCTCGCGCCGCGTGGCCGCGCGGTAGCTCAGCACGCGCGCGTAGGCCAGCGCCGCCTGCCGGTCCTCGGGCCGTGCCGTGCTCAGCCGCGCCAGCGCATCGCGCGCCCGCGCCCAGCCGTCCTCGGTCCCGGCCAGCGTCTCGTAGTACTCCACCGCCAGCGCCGCCGGCGGCTCGCCCTGGGCATCGAGCAGCGGCCGCCAGGCGGCGATGGCCTCGGCACTGCGCCCGCTGCGGGCCAGGCTGCGCGCCTGGGCGAGCGCGGTTTCGCGGTCGGCGGCGCCCAGGCCCTGCGCGCGGCGCTGAAAGACGGGTGAGTCCGGCGCGAGGCGGCGCAGGCGCGCCTCGTACTCGGCCGCCTTCTGCGCGCTGCCGTGGCGCGCTTCGAGCTCGATCAGGCGTTCGAGGGCCTGCACGTTGTCCGGATCGGCCTCGATCACGCGGGTCCAGGCCTCGCGCGCGAGGTCTGGACGGTTACGCGTCTCCCAGAACTGCGCCTGTCGCACGAGCTGTTGGAGTGCAGCAGCGTCGAGGGCGTCGACGGCCAGCGGCAGCACCGCGCCCACGGCCACGGCCGCGGCGATCAGACCGCGCTTCAGCGCTTCCATTTCGGCACCAGCCTCCCCTGCCCGTCGAACCGATAGTACCCGTCGTCGTAGCCCTTGCCGAACAGCACGAGCACCTGGTCGTAGTATCGCGCCGGGCGGCCGTAGACGCCGTCCTGGCGCGCGGCCGCGACGCGCGCCCGCGCGCGTGCGAGCTGCGCCTGCTCGCCGAGCGCGCGGTAGTACGGCAGCAGCGCCGCATCGAAGCCCACCGGCCCCTCGCCCTCGATCCAGGTGCTGCGCGCGGACCATTTCTCCGGCACCCGGCCGGCTTCCGCGGTCAACACGGCAAAGCCGGCGACATTGCGCAGCATCGCGCGCACGGCCTCGTGCCGCTGCGGCCCCAGCCCCGCCCAGAGATAGACGCGGATCGCGTCATAGCTGCCGGTGCCGCCGGTGTCGGCGTCGAGCTCGTGGCGGCGCTCGCGATACTGCGACCAGTCCGGCACACGGCCCAGCGGCGAGAGTTCGGCCAGTTGTGCCGGGAACTGCTCGAGCAGCGCCGCCCACGGCCCGGAGGGGTCGACCGCGGTAAAACGCAGTAGTTGCGCCGGCATCGTGTACGAGGGATTCAAGCGCACGCGCTCACTGAAGCGAAAGCCCCGCGGCGCCGGCAGCAGCAGCACCGTGCCGTCCGCGCGACGCTCGATGGCCTGCGCACGCACCTGCGCGAGCATCGCGCACGCCTTGGCTTCGAGCGGCGGCTTGCGCCACAGCCGCGCCGCTTCGAGCAAGGCGTAGGCGATCCACAAATCGGCGTCGGTGGCCGGATTCGGATCGAGAATCTTGCGCGTGCCGTCCGCGGCCGTGCCCCAGAGCCAGGCCGGCAACTGACGCGACAGGTCGCCGGCCGCGAGGTTCACCTCGGTCCAGTGCAGGATGCGCGCGAAGGCCTCGCGGTCGTTGGCGATCAGCGCGAAGAACAGCGCATAGGCCTGACCCTCAGAGACCGTGCGCGCCTCGCTGGTCCAGTCGATGACCCGCCCCTCGTCGCTGACGAAGCCGGTCTTGAACGCCTCCCAGTCCGGCCACGGCGCGCGCTCGGCCCAGGCCGGCTGTACCAGCAAGAGGCCCAACAGCACGATGAGACGCACCCGCATCGCGCCTCAGCCCGCCTTGGGCAGGCGGCTGGCGGCGTGCCGGCGCAACAGGCGCTGGGCGACGAGCGCGAACAGCCAGGCAAAGGCGATGGCGAGCGGCACCACGAGATACGGATGGTGCTGCATCCAGCGTGTCAGCGCATACCACCACGGCAGGCGGCCGACGCCGTAGCGCGCGCCGAGGCGATAACCGCTGACCTGATCGGCGGTCACCAGCGCCAGTCCGCCTTCGATGAACTGGCTGCGGCCCGGCTCGGTCAGCGCGAGCGCGACCGCGCGCGGATCGAAATCGCCGGTGGTGCGCAGGGCGACCACGCTGCGCTTGCGCTTGAGCGGCGACTCGAATTGTTGCAGCGTGCCGAGCGCGCCGCGCGACTGCACCAAGACGCGCGCGGCGACCTTCTCGGCGTCACGCAGCGGCCGCCCCTCGATGCGCGCCTGCAGGGCCGCAAGACTCGAGGCGGTGCGCAGCTCGGCGCCGTCCGCGCCAAGGCGCAGCACGCCGGCCTCGTCGAAGGCGGTCGGCAGCGTCGCGACCTCGGCCGGTGCGATCAGCAGCAGATCCTTGTCGGCGGCGTCCTCGACCTGCGCCAGCCCCAGCACCTCGACGCGCGTCGCCGCCTCCTGGGTCCAGCGGCCGATGTGGCCGAGCACGATCAGCGCCGCGGAGATGTCCGCCGCGCTCGGCCGCTCCGGCAGCAGCACCGCCGTCTGCGACAGGTCGGCGAACTTCGCGTACGGAAAGCCACCGTTGACCAGCTTCTCCAGCGCCGGCATCTCGGCATAGTGGGCGTGGCGCGCGAGCTTGAGCCGGCTGCGCGGATCGATGCCGCCCTGCAGCGTGTCGGCGCGGAAATCCTCGCAGGCCTTGGCGGTGTCGCGCGTGAACTCGAACTGCGCGACCAGGCGGTTACGGCCGCGCAAGTGCTGCGGCGGCAGTTCCACCTCGAGCGCGCGACTGTCGGTTTCCGCGCGCTGCGCGCCGCCGGCGTCGAGCAGCGTCGAGCCGAGATACTGGCCGTTGAGCAGCACGTTGAGCGAGGACTTGGGGTTGCCGGCTCGGCTGGCTCGGTAGTGGAGGTCCACCCAGCCGCCGCTGCGGCCGAGGAAGTACAGGTCCGGCGGCAGCGTGAATTCATAGGTGATCGGCCCCGGCGCGAGGCCGGAGACGGTCGACGGGCCGAGCCGAAAGGCATCGAGCGGGATCGGCTGGTCGAGCAGCGGCCAGCGCGGCGAGGCCCACGCGCGCTGCGGCGGCGGCAGCTCGAGCCGGGTCAGACTGGCGGCGTCGCCGCGCATGACCAGGTGACCGAGCGCGAAAGCCTGGGCCAGCTCCACCAGGCCCGCCTCGTCCGGGGCCGAGAACACCAAAAGGCGGCCGTCGACATCGCCTGGATTGCGGATCGCGCGCAGTTGCGGCTCGGTGCCGCCGAGCTGGAACAGCACGGCATGCCCGGCGGGCGCAAGCCCGAAGTGCACGGGGAAATCGGCACCGCGGTAGTCCGCCTGCGCACCGAACCAGGCGGCGACGATGCCGGCCGCGCGTACCGTCTGCAGCCCCGGATCGGGGGGCAGCACGAAGCTCAGGCGCAGACGTTCGCGCTCGGCCGCGTCGAACCAGGGCGCCGGCAGCTTCTCCAGCGTCGGCGGCAGATCGAGCGTGCGCAGCGTCAAGCGCAGCACGCTGTCGTTGGAGATGTCGGCCCACAGGGTCGAATGCGTGGGGTCCTCGCACTCGCCCTCTCTGGCGTAGTGGGCGACCAAATCGAAGCGGATTTGGTTGCGGCTCACCAGCAGCAGCGGATCGAGCGGGATCTTCACCACCTTGCCCGAGGCGCCGGCGGCGTCGAGCGGCCGCGTCCAGACGATCTGGTCATTGACCGCGACGCTCAGATGGCTGAGGTCGAAGCGCAAGGATGGTGAGTGCGCGATGCGCAGCTCCAGCTCAGCCGCGGTCACCAGCTCGTTGGCGCGCAGGTTCAGCGGCAGCGAGGCCTGGCCAAACACCGTACGCAGACGGATCGGGTAATCGATGCCCAGATCGCGGAAACGCAGCTCCACCCGGCGCTCGGCGGCGCTCGACTGCGCCCACAGCGGCGGCGCGCCGGCCAGGCACGCGCCGATCAGGCCAGAGGCGAGAACTTTGGAGAGCTTGATCATGCCGTTACGGGTCGTCCGTCCGTCGTGATGTGGTTTTTGCGTCTGTATGCCCGGCGCCGGAGCACCGGTGCGCCGATGCACGTCCGCGTCCTTGCGCCTAGCCGTGACCACCGGCGGCACCGGCTGCGGCGGCGCGCCGCGGGGACACCACGCGCCGCAGCTCTTGCACCAGCCAGCGCAGGAACTTGTAGCCGCCCAGAACGCCGAAGCGCGCCACGTCGCGCAAGGCGAGTAGCGGGCGATCGACCGCGCGCGCATCGCGCCACTTGAGCCAGGCATCGGCGCGGCCGTACAGGGCATTGACCATGGACATCTGCTGTTCGAGATTCATCTCGTCCCATTCCAGCGCGAGCAGGCCATGACCGACGCGGCGCACACGCCCGTCGAGCCAGACGTCCGAGCGCTGCGGAATCAGTACGACCTGCATCGGCGCCCCGGGTTCAGCGGCGAACCCCTCGGGCAGCGAGAGGGCGACGCCCGCATCGGACACGTCCAGCGTGTCGACCGGATAGACCGCCGTCGATCCGCGGCGCCGCAAGAGCGCCGGCAGGCGCACGCGCACACGCACCGCGCGGCGCACCTGGCGCTGCTCGGAGGCCACGGCCAGCGCGCAGCCGATGATCAAGAGGTTGTAGATCGTCCAGCCGACGTTGAGCAGCACGGTATCGGCGTGTTCGGTCTCGGTGAAAAAGCGCACCGCGCCCACGATCAGGCCCAGCACGTTGAGCAGGAACAGAAAGTAGTAAGGCTTGGCGATGTCCTTGTCGAAGTAGTCGCGGTCGACGATGCCGCCCTTGGCGGTGACGTTGAACTTACCGAGTTTGGGGTTGATGAAGGCGAGCAACGTCGGCCACAGGATGAACATCGCCAGCACCGTCTCGTAGGCCTCGGACCAGAACGAGTGACGGAAGCGGCCCTGGACACGGCTGTTGGTGAGCGTACCCAGCACCACGTGCGGCGCGGCATGGGCGAGCACCATCCAGCCCTGCGCGGCGATGATGTCGGCCCCCAGCAACAGATAACCCAGCGGTGAGGTCAGAAAGATCAGCCGCGGCAGGCCGTAGAAGAAGTGCATCATCGCATTGGCGTAGCAGATGCGCTGACCCCACTTCAGCCCCTTCATCAGGAAGGGGTTGTCGATGCGGAAGATCTGCGCCATGCCGCGTGCCCAGCGGATGCGCTGTCCAACATGTGCCGACAGCGACTCGGTGGCCAGGCCCGCGGCCTGCGGAATGGCGATGTAGGCGCTCTTCCAGCCACGCGCGTGCATGCGCAGCGAGGTGTGCGCGTCCTCGGTCACGGTCTCGGTGGCGATGCCGCCAATCTCTTCGAGCGCGGTGCGGCGCAGCACCGCGCAGGAGCCGCAGAAGAACGAGGCATCCCAAAAATCGTTGCCGTCCTGGATCAGGCCATAGAACAGCTCGCCCTCGTTGGGCACCTTGCGGAAGGTATTGAGATTGCGCTCGAAGGGATCCGGCGAGAAGAAATGGTGCGGCGTCTGTACCAGCGACACTTTCGGGTCGGCCAGCATGGTGCCGACGGTGAACTGCAGAAACGAACGCGTCGGGACGTGATCGCAGTCGAAGATCGCGATCAGCTCGCCGCTGGTTTTCTTCAGCGCGGCGTTGATGTTGCCGGCCTTGGCGTGCTTGTTGTCGGGCCGGGTGACGTGGGTGACCCCGACGCGCTCGCAAAACGCTCGGAACTCCTCGCGACGCCCATCGTCCAGCACGTAGATGCGCAGCTTGTCGCGCGGCCAGTCCAGCGCCAGCGCCGCGAGGATGGTCGGACGCACGACCTTGAGCGGCTCGTTATAGGTGGGGATGAAGACGTCCACCGTCGGCCACAACGCCGGATCATCCGGCAAGGGCACCGGCTTGCGGCCCAGCGGCCAGGCGGTCTGGATGAAACCGAACAACAGGATGAGATAGGCGTAGATCTCGGCAATGAGCAAGCCAGTGGCCAGGAACAGATCCCAGGCGTCGAACTGCGGACCGATCGGCAGCGTCTGGGTGATGCGCCAGTACAGGTAGCGGCTGCTCGCCAGCAGCGAGAGCACCATCAGGCCGATCAGGACTGAGCGGCGCTCGAACCGGCGCGCGATCAGGGCCGCGGCGATCATCAGCAGCCCGCACAGCGCCTGCCATTCCAGGGTCAGCGGCGTAGTGACGACCACGTAGGCCGGCACCGCAGACAGGCCGATGAGGATCGGCCAGCTTAAGTCCAAAAGCCGCGGACGTCGGTGCTGCGACGCCGTCATGCGGCTCAGCTACGGCGCGGCGCGTGGGCCTCGAGTGCCGCGAAAACCTCTCGCAAGCTCTTGGGCTGGGGGCTGACGTCGGCGGTACACGCGGGGGCACGACCGGGCAGGTCGAGCCGCAGCGCGGGGGCACGCACGGCGCTGCCGATGGCCTGGCGGCGCAGGCGCTCGAAGGTGAAGCTCAAGGGGCTCGCGGCCGAGACACTACGCAGGCGCGGCGGCTCCACGGCCGTGGGAACGGGCGTGCCGCGCGCGGTGCTGGCCGCCGCGCCCGGCCCGTTCGCGGGCGGCGCCGGCGGGGTCGGCGACATCGGCGCGGCGGACGCGCCCGTTGGAGGGGATGCTGGGGCCGCCGGGGCAGCGGGGCCTGCCGACGACACCACGGCTGGCTTGCGCGGTCCGAACTCGCGGTAGCGCATGCCGGACAGGCCCAGCTGGTTCACCAGCGAGCCGACATCGTCATACACGGGATCGGGTTGTCCGCTCATGATGTGCTCCCCAAACTACTGCGCAAAGCTCGACTCGTGGGCAAGTCTGAAGCGCATCACCTCCGACGGCAAGGATCCCCCGAGGATCTGCCGCACGTCGAGACGCTCACCCGCGCCGAGCTGGCGCATCCATTCCGCATACATACCTTCGAAAAACGCCGGCGCCCAGCCCTGCACGCCCTCGCCGAAACAGCGCTCCAACGGGGCGCAACCGTGGAGAATATCGACCGCCCCCGGCGTTTCCTCCACCTGCATCCAGCCCCAGTCCAGCCGCTCCAGGGTGTCGTTGGCAAAGGCTTCGAACTCGGCCAGCGTGCGCACCTCGCCGATCGAGTGCTGCGCCGCCAGACGCCGTCCCGCCATGTACGCCAAGGCCCGCAACTGGTCTTCCGGCACCTGGGACTGCAGCTCCGCCGACAGGGCGCGCACCAACGGCTCGACGGTCTCGGCCGGGCGGCGGCGCAGCAGATACTCAATGCTGCGGGGATCCATGTTCAGGCGGCGATTCGACTCAGGCATACTGCTCCTCGTCCCGGTATTCTCCTACAACTGTAATCGAAATGTGTGGATTACTCGTGGATGGTCCGCGTGTTCGAGGGCTGCAGGTGCGCCTTGGCGCCGCCGCCGCGCTGGCGGCCGTGGTCGGTGCCTGTGGCTCGCAGATCGACGCCCTCGACGTACCTGTCGTGCGCCCACCGAGTCCGGCGCCGGCGGGGATCTATGGCGGCACGCTGAGCTCGGTCGCGGACGATCGCACCCTCGCCGTCACCGCGCTGGTCAGCCCCGAACGCATCTTCGCCTTCGATGAAGACGGTGAGCTGATCGCGAGCGGCCGCTACGAGACCAGTGGGCGGGACCTGAACTGGCAGGCTCGCGGCTTTCAGCGCCGCGAGGCACCGCCCGCCGGCGACGACGGCGAGGCGCCGGGGGACACGCCAGCCCCGGGCGAGACGGTGCGCAGACTCGCGATCACTGCCACGGGCGGCTTCGACCCCGAGGCGCGCATCCTGATGAGTTATGCCGCCAGCGTCGAAGGTGAAAGCGACGTCATCGACAGCGGCAACATCTCCTGGAGTTATGCCCGGGCACAGTACGAACGGCGCTCCGACCTGCCACTGGTCGCCGGCACCTGGGTCAACGAGGACAACTTCGGCACCGCGACCGCGAGCTTCAGCATCAGCGAGGGCGGCGATCTGTTCGGCCAGGATGCCGACGGCTGCAACTACAGCGGGCGCCTGTCGCTGATCGACCAAAAGTTCAACCTCTACGGTGCCTCCTTGCGCATCCAGTGCAGCGGCACGCCGTCGCCGCGGCTCGAATCCGGCCTCGCCACGCTGCGCCGCGCCGGGACCGACGAGATGCTGGTCATCGTCACCACCAGCGCCAGCAGCGCCACGCTGCTGCGCCTCAATCCGGGGTGAACCCGGTTTTGCCGCTGTCCACGGCGCCACGCGCGAGGATCTCGGCGCGGATCGCGGCGAGTTTGCGCTGCACCGTCTCGGCATGGGCCGGCCCCATGCGGATCAGGGTTTTCTGCCCCCACGAACGGTTCTCGAGCCGTGGATCGGCGAAGGTGTAGAGCACCTTGGGCCGCAACAGTTGCACCGGCGGCTCGACCGGCGGCATGGCGACGAGGTGGTCGATGACCGCGATCACGCGCTCGTTGAAGTCCCCTCGCGGATAGCCGAGCTCCCGATACGCGCGCTGGAATAGCGGGTAGTAGCGCAGATAGCCGTCGACCAAGGTGCCGGCGTCCACCGCATCGAGGGCGGAAACGAAGGCGTCGTAGCGTTCATAGTTGCGCGCGCTGAGCACGTAGAGCCGCTCGCCGAGCGGCTCGACCGCGAGCGGGCCTTGCACGTGGACCAGCGGACGGTGCTTGAGGCGCACCGGCTCGCGATCGAGGCTGTCGACGGTGGCGACGATGTGTCGCACCAGCCGATTGGGAATCAGAAAGGCCTCGACCGGACCGGTGCCGAAGCTGCGCTCCAGCATGGCGCGCAGCAGCGCGTCGGAATCGTCCAGCGGCGGCAGCGCAGCGGCCGCCTGCGGCGCGGATGCAGCGCGGTCGATCGCGGTCGGCGGCTCGGCAACGGGGTACTCGGCGCCCTGCGACGTGCCCGCGTCCGCCGGCGACGGGCTCGCGGTCGCAACCGGCGGCGCGAAGTGCTGCGGCGGCCGGTCGCGGAACCAGTACCAGACGCCACCCACGACCCCTGCCAAGAGCGCGATCACCACCGCGATGCGAGTGCCTTTGCTCATGTCCGTCCGTGCTTACTCGTGCCGATGCCTGGTGCGCGCCGCTATGGACCCCACCAGGCGCGCTGCCGCGGCAGTTTCCCACAGATAAGGGGGCGACGCGAAAACCGCGCGTCATCCACACGGGTGAGTCCGCCGCGGCGCCGCCCTGCTACAACCTGCACCGATTATCGAAACGCCTTCTCGAAATTCGAGCGAGGCCCCACACGGAGACGCGCCGCATGACATCCGCCGCCCCCGCGCTGCCCCTACGTCCCACGCCGCAGGTCCCCGGTCTGCCGCTGCTCGGCAACGTGCTCGACATGGCCAGGGACCCGGCCCGCTTTTTCCTGCAGTGCTATCGCAAGTACGGCCCGGTGTGCCGACTCAAGGTGCTGGGTCAGCGTTACGTGCTGATCGCCGGGGTCGAGGCCGCGAACTTCCTCGGCACGCGCGAAGGCAAGGAGTGCCTGCGCTCCAAGGAGTTCTGGGAAGGTCTGGTGCAGGAATACGGCGCCACGCGCGTGCTCACCGGCTCCGACGGCGAGGCGCACAAGCAGTTGCGCGACATCATGCGCCACGGCTACTCCAAGGAGTCCATCAAGGGCCGCTACAACGAGCTCGTCGACATCACCGACAAGGCGCTCCAGCGCGACTGGCCGGTCGGCACCGAAGTGCCGGTTCTGCAGGCGATGCAGTACCTGGTCGTCGACCAGCTCGGCACCATCCTGACCGGCGCCGCGCCGCTGGAGTACGTCAAAGACATCCGCATCACCATCCTGCACATCCTCAACGTGCTGGTGACGCGCCAGCGGCCGAAGATCCTGCTCAAGCGCCCGGTCTACAAAAAGGCCAAGGCGCGCGTGTTCGAGCTAGGCTACAAGATGATCGAGCAGGCCAAGGCGCGCTACGGCAAGGTGCCGCAGGGCGAGCGCAACCTGATCGACGACATCTACGCCGCCCACGTCGAAACCCCTGAGGTGATGCCGGCGTCCGATCTGATCGTCTCGCTGACGGGTCCCTACGTCGCCGGTCTGGACACCGTCGCCAACACGATCTCCGCGGTGGTTTACTGCGTGCTCAAGCATCCCGAGGTCAAGGCGCGCGTCCTCGCCGAGGTCGACGCGCTGTTCGCCAAGGGGCCGATCAACGAAGAGACCTTCATGAAGGAGCTGCCGGCCCTCAACGGCGCGATCATGGAGACCATGCGGCTGTATCCGATCGCGGTCGCGCAAATGCGCACGGCGACCAAGGACTTCGTCTTCGAAGGACACCAGATCTACGCGGGCGAGATGATCTACATCGGCACCTCGGTGCCGCATTTCATGGGCGAGTACTGGCCCGAGCCGGAGAAGTTCGACATCGACCGTTACGCCAAGGGCCGTGCCGAGCACATGCAGCCGGGCGTCTACTCACCCTACGGCCGCGGCCCGCACACCTGTCTCGGTAAGAGCCTCGCCGAGGTGCAGATGGCGATCTCGATGGCGCGCATCTTCCACAAGCTCGACATGGAGTTGGAGTCGCCCGACTACGTGCTCAAGACCAAGACCGCACCGACGCCGGGGCCGGCCAACGACTTCAAGGTGCGGGTCAAGGGGCTGCGTCACTGACGCCAGCCGCAGACCGCACGGCTGCGGCCGACGACTCGGATCGGTTGCGTCCGCGTCGTCGCGGACCCTGTTGCGGCCACGCCCAGCCTTGGATCTTCGCCGCCGAGGGCCACAATCGTCGGGCAACGAAAAACCGCGGCACGAGGCCGCGGTTCCTTGTGCAGCGGGTGCGGACTTTAGATCGCGCGGATCTGCGTCGCCTGCATGCCCTTGGGGCCGCGCTGCGGCTTGAACTCCACGCGCTGGCCTTCGGTAAGGGTCTTGAAGCCCGTGCCCTGGATCTCCTTGAAGTGCGCGAAAAGATCTTCGCCACCCCCGGTGGGGGTGATGAAGCCGAAGCCCTTGGCTTCGTTGAACCACTTCACGGTGCCGGTGGAAACATTGCTCATGGATACATTCCTTGGATTGAAGTAAAGAACAGGCTCGCCCGCCTGCAGGGTGCATGCGATCAAGGAAGGCATCAGGAGGCAACGTGCCGGCCTAACGATGGCCGCGCAACCACTCGGTGTCTATGGCTTGAAACGACTGCGGCGCGCACTCTACGCGAAAGCAAGGCCGCTGTCGAATTCCTGGTACGGGCGACGCGAAAGCCGCACCCGCGCCGTCATTCACGGCCGCGCTTGCTCAACCATGGTGTGATCAGGTCCAACGGCAGCGGAAACACGATCGTCGAGTTCTTCTCGCCGGCGACGTCGATGAGGGTCTGCAGGTAGCGCAGTTGCAGCGCCTGCGGCTCCTTGGCCAGCTCGCTGGCCGCCTCGCGCAGCTTGACCGCGGCTTGATACTCGCCTTCGGCGTGGATGATCTTGGCGCGGCGCACGCGCTCGGCCTCGGCCTGGCGCGCAATCGCGCGGATCATGCTCTCGTCGAGGTCCACATGCTTGATCTCGACGTTGGCGACCTTCACGCCCCAGGCGTCGGTGGCCTTGTCGAGGATCTCCTGCAGGTCGCGATTGAGCGCATCGCGCTCGGTCAGCATCTCGTCCAGCTCGTGGCGGCCGAGCACCGAGCGCAGCGTCGTCTGCGCGAGCTGGCTGGTGGCCTCGTAGTACTGCGCGACCTGCAGCACCGCCTTGGCCGGATCGACGACGCGGAAGTACAGCACGGCATTTACCTTGACCGAGACGTTGTCGCGCGAGATCACGTCCTGCGGCGGCACGTCCATGACCACGGTGCGCAGGTCCACGCGCAGCATCTGCTGGATCACCGGAAACACGTAAATCAGGCCCGGTCCGCGCGTCGCCGTGTAGCGGCCGAAGGTGAGCACGACGCCGCGCTCGTACTCGTTGAGAATCTTGATGCCGGCGACGATCAGGCCGATGACGACGGCGATGAGGGCTCCACTCAGTCCGAGCATGGTGTTCTCCTGGTTGGTGGATTCAGTTCACGGGTTCGACCTCGAGCCACAGGCCGTCGCGGCGAATGACGCGCACGCGCTGCCCCTTGGTCAGCGGATGCGTCGTGCGCACGCGCCAGCGCTCGCCGGCGAACTCGACCCAGCCTTCGGACTCGAAAGCCTCGAGCGCGACGGCATGCTGGCCGGCAAAGCCGCCGTCGCCGGTGACCACCGGCGCACGCCGCGCGCGCCACAGCAGGAACAGGGTGATGCCGAGCAACGCGACGGCCGACACGGCGATGCCGGCGATGACCCCGAGGTTCACCGCGTAACCGGGCACGTCGGCGTCCATCAGCAGAATCGAGCCGAACACGAAAGCCACCGCACCGCCGATGCCGAGCACGCCCAAGCTCGGCGCCAGCGCCTCGGCCACCATCAACGCCACGCCGAGCAGAATCAGCGCGAGACCCACGTAGTTCACCGGCAACATCTGGAAGGCGTACAGCGCCAGCAACAGGCTGATCGCGCCGACGATGCCGGGCACCAGCGCGCCGGGGCTGTAACCTTCGAGCAGCAGCCCGTAGATGCCGATCAGCATCAGCACGTAGGCGACGGTGGGATTGGTCAGCACGCTCAAGAGCCGAATGCGCCAGTCCGCCTCGATGGTCTCGACGCGCAGACCCGCGGTGCGCAGCGTCTGCTCGCCGGCTGCGGTGTGCACGCGGCGGCCGTCGGCCGCCTGCAACAGCTCGGCGACATCGGCGGCGATCAGCTCGACCACGTTCTGCGCCTGTGCCTGACTCGCCGAAAGCGACGCGCCCTCGCGCACCGCGGATTCGGCCCAGTCGGTATTGCGCCCGCGCTGCTCGGCCAGACCGCGGATGTAGGCGACCGCGTCGTTGATCACCTTGGCCTGCCCGGCGTCGTGCGGCGGCTCGGCGGTCTTGGTGTCGCCGTCCTCCCCCGGCTCGCGGCGCTCGTCGCGCGCGCCCGGCAGCGGCCACGAGCCGCCGACCGGCACCGGCGTCGCCGCCCCCAGATTCGTCGCCGGCGCCATCGCCGCGAGATGCGTCGCGTAGAGGATGTAAGTGCCGGCGCTGGCCGCCCGCGCGCCACCGGGACCGACCCAGCCGATCACCGGAATCGGCGAGGCGAGGATGCCGCGGATGATGTCGCGCATCGCGCTGTCGAGCCCGCCCGGGGTGTCGATACGCAGCACCAGCGCCTGCGCGCCGCCATCGACCGCGCGGGCATGGGCTTTCTCGAAATGCGCGCTGCTGGCCGGGCCAATCGCGCCGTCGATCTCGACCAGCGCGACGTAGGAAGCCTGCGCCGCCGAACTGCATACGGCCGCAACAAATCCGGCGATGGCCAGCCACCGGTGCATGACCCGCAGTATACGCCGCGTGCGCGCCGCCACACACGGCGCAGGGGTGGCCCCTCACCCGTGGACGGCGAGCACCCGCTCCACCGCACCGGAGCGGTAAAAACCCTCCAGGCCGCGGCGCAGGATCGCCTCGAGCAGCTTTTTGCGCTTGAGCACCTTGAGCACGTGGGGCGCGAAGTGCATCGCCTCATCGAGCATCATCTGCCGGGTCACGCCGATCTCGTCGAGCAGCGCGCTCAGCGTGCGGTTGCCGTACAACTCGAAGAAGGCGTCGATGCCGGCATCGATCAGCGTGGTGTAGATCTCGGTCTTGCGCAGCTCGCGCCAGAACTCATAGCCGATGACGAACAGGTCCTCGATGTCGTCGGCGGCGAGGTCCTCGCGCAGGCCGCCGAAGTGCTCGAACTTGAGCTTGTCCCAGATTTCGCGCGTCATCCGGCGCAGGGCGTCTTCGTTCAGATGCCGCAATACGAATTCGGCACTGCGGCGCGAAGTCGCCTCCACGCTCTTGGCGACGTAACGGCGCAACTGGTCATCGAGCATGTGCTCGATGCCTGGCGAGGCCTTGTTCAGCACGCTGCGGCCGAGCTTCATCACCGAACCGGCGCCGGGGAGGTTGCGCGTGAGCTCGCTGCCGCGCGCCAGATAGTCCTTGATGCCGTGATAGAGCAGGTCCGAGGCAAAGGCGATGTAGATCGGACTGCCGACGACCGCGCGCAGCAGCTTCTCGCGCAGGGACCGCAGTTCGAGGAGCTTGTCGACGAACTCCTCGTAGCGTGCATGCGCGACCACGTCCTTGAGCGCGGTGCGGTCGTGGATCTTGTGCGCGTACAGCGCGCGGGCGATGGCCGAGACCAGCTCCGGCAGCCCGCCGCCGAGCTCGATCTCGGCGGCGTAGGTGCGCGCGGTGTCCTTGATCATGCGCGCACTGACCACGTCCTTGAGCTTGAGGCGCGCAGCGTCGGCGAGCAGGCCGTCGAGCTGCAGTGCGATCAGTTCACGCAAACCCTCGCCGGTGAGCTCATCGACGAGATAGGCCACGTGGGCATCGAGCAGCGCGTCGGCCACACCCTCGGCCGTCTTGGTCTTCGACACGGGAGCCTCCGGTTCGGCCATGGCGCGACACGATAAGGGGTGTGGCGCGCCCGCGCATTGACTGCGCCGGGCACTGCGCTGGCGCGCGGGCGAAGCGATCACACTGGCCCGCCTTACGGCATGCTGTGCATGTGCTGCACGACCTGTTCACTTCCCGCGACTATCTCGATGCCCTCGAACGCCACGGCAGCGTCGGCACCGGCACCGGCTGGACGCCGCTACCGGAGCTGCGCGCACCGACGTATCTGAAGACGCATTCCTGGGGCGAGTTCGTCTTCGATTTCCAGATCGCGCAGGCCTACGCGCAGCGCGGCCTCGACTACTACCCCAAGCTGGTCTGCTGCGTGCCGTACACGCCGGTCCCGGGACCGCGTCTACTCGCCGATGACGACGCCGGGCGCACTGTGCAGGCCGAAATCCTGATCGAGACCGCGCGCACGCGCGGCGCCTCCGGCGCGCACGTGCTCTATCCGCAGGCCGCCGACGCCGCAGTGCTCGAGGGTCTGGGCTGGCTGCGGCGCGAACAGCTCCGCTACGTCTGGCACAACCGCGGCTACGCCGACTTCGATGCCTTTGTCGACGCGCTGTCATCGAAGCGGCGCAAGAACATCCGCCGCGAACGCCGCCTGGTTGCCGAACGAGGCTTCGACATCGCCTGGCAGCGCGGCGATGCGCTCACCGGCGACGACTGGGAATGCGTCTATGCGCTTTATGCGCGCACCTATCATCGGCGCGGACAGGCGCCCTATCTCGCCCGCGGCGTCCTGCGCGACTGGGCCCGTGCTTTCGGCGCCCGCATGCAGTTCTGCACCGCGCGCCGCGGGAACCAGATCCGCGCGATGGCGTTCTTCTTCGTCGATGGCGAGCGCCTGTGCGGACGTCATTGGGGCGCGGCGGTCGACGACGAGTTGCTGCACTTCGAGCTGTGCTACTACCAGGGCATCGACTACGCGATCCGCCATCGACTCGCGGTGTTCGACGCCGGCGTGCAGGGCGAGCACAAGCTGCTGCGCGGCTTCGATCCGCTCACCGTGCCGTCGTTCCACTGGTACGCGCATGCCGGCTTTGCGCGCGCGATTGCGGACTTCTATGCCGAGGAACGCGGGCACATCGCCGCGCAGTGCCGCGCGCTAGCCACGCACAGCGCGTATCGCGAACGCAGTTAGCCCGACTTCGGCCAGGTCAGCACGGCGAAAGCGGCGAGCAGCGCCGCCATCGACACCAGCCAGCTCGCAAAGCCGTACTCGCCGGCGGCGGCGGCCAGCGCCGCGAGCAGCGCGAACAACAGCGCGAGCCCGGCCTCGATCTGCTGGCCCAGCGGCCATTCGCCGAAACGAAAGTGGAGCGCTCCGGCGCGGATACGGGTGAGGATGAGCGCGAGCGTGCCGAGTACGACGATGAGGGTGATGAGCTGGGCCATGCCGCGCAGAATGCCCGATCCGGCCGCGACCGTCAGAAGCGCAGCAGCACCGAACCCCAGGTCATGCCGCCGCCGACGCCTTCGAGCAGCACCAGATGACCGGGCCGGATGCGGCCGTCGCGCACCGCCTTGTCGAGCGCCAGCGGCACCGAGGCCGCCGAGGTGTTGCCGTGGCGCGCGACCGTGGTGACGACGCGCTCGCGCGGCACGCCCATCTTGTCGGCGGTGGCATTGATGATGCGCAGATTGGCCTGGTGCGGCACGAACCAGTCGAGGTCGCTGCCCTTGAAGCCGTTGTGTTCGAGCGCCTCGCGCGAACACTCGTCGAGCACGCGCACCGCGAGCTTGAACACCGCCTGGCCGTCCATCTCCAGGTAGGGATTGCCACGGATCTGCCCTTCGGCGATACCGCCGGCGACGCGCAGGATGTGGCTGTAGCTGCCGTCCGCGTGCAGATGGCTCGAATAGATGCCCGGTGCATCGGATGGCTTGAGCACGACTGCGCCGGCGCCGTCGCCGAACAGCACGCAGGTGCGGCGATCGTTCCAGTCGAGCAGGCGCGAGAACACCTCGGCGCCGACCACCAACGCACACTTGTGCGCGCCGCTGGCGACGAACTTGTCGGCGGTGGCGAGCGCGTAGATGAAGCCGGTGCACACCGCCTGCACGTCGAAAGCCGCGCCGCGCTTGATGCCGAGCTTGGCCTGTAGCAGGCAGGCGGTGGACGGGAACACCATGTCCGGCGTCGTCGTCGCGACCACGATCAGGTCGATCTCGTCGGCGCTGACACCGGCCGCGGTCATCGCGTTCTGCGCCGCGCGCAGCGCCAGGTCACTGGTCAGCTCGCCGTCGGCGGCGACGTGGCGCGCCTCGATGCCCGTGCGCGAGACGATCCACTCGTCGCTGGTGGAGATCCGCGATTCGAGTTCCTGGTTGGTGACGACACGCTCCGGCAGATAGCTGCCGGTGCCAACGATCTTGGAGTAGGCCATCGCGCAAGCTTAGCCGAAGCCGGCCGCGATGATGCGAGCGGCAAAACCCCGCCGCCGTGCCGGCCGGCGGGGTCGGGAGTGAGCCTCAGAAGCGCGTGCTCAGGCGTAAATATGGCTGCAGCCCCGGCGCCTCGTAGAGCGTGCCGGGATAGCTGTTGGCGAAGGCCGTGTAGGACACCGGCGGCTGCTGGTCGAACAAATTGATTACGCCGACGAGGAGCTGCGTCTGCCAATCCGGGATTTCCAGGCCGACCTGGACGTTGTGATAGAACACGTCGCCGAGCTCGTTGGTCGAGTCGTCGTTGCCGTCGGACAGATCCGGGTCCGGATCCGAGCAGACCCCGATGTCGCGCAGCGAGGGTTCGATACCGTCATTGCAGAACTCTGTCGTGCTGCGGATGTAGCGCACTATCCAGCTCGCGCTCCAGACGTCACGCGTCCAGGCGATGCCGAGGTTGGCCTTGACCCGCGGCAGCGGCGTGTCACCGAAGTTCTGGCCGGCGCCAGGGAACTTCTGCTCGCTGCCGTCCACAGTCGGCAGGAAGCTGTCGTAGTTGATCAGATACTGCGAGTCGAACGTCAGCTTGAAGGTGCCCAGGCCCTCGACCAGACGTTCGATCGGCAGCCGGTACTCGAGGTTGAAATCGACGCCGGAGGTTTCCAGGCGCGAGAAGTTGAACGTCGCGGCGCGGATGAACTGGATGCTGCCGGTGCCGTTGTTGTTGCGAACGACGAAGTCGCAGACCTCGGGGCGCCCGCTGGTGCGCTCGGCGTTGTAGCAGACGTCGAGGATGAAGTCCGGGCCCAGGTTGGTGATGAAGTCGTCGAGCTTGATGTTGAAGTAGTCGACGGTGACCCCCAGATCGGGCGCGAAGTCCGGGCTCCAGACGATGCCGGCGGTGATGGTGTCCGCCGTCTCTGGATCGAGATCGCGGTTGCCGGAGAACTTGGTCAGGATCTGCGAAGACAACTGATCCGCATCGGTGACGCCGTCCTCGGCACAGTTGGCCTCGGCATTGCTCCCCGGCAGCGGATCGACGCAGGGATCGTCGAGCGCGGGGTAGCTGTCGGCCTCGCCGAGATAAAGATCGGTGAGCGAGGGCGCCCGGAAGGCCTGCGAGACGGTGCCGCGCAGCATCAGGCTCGCGATCGGCTTGTAGCGCAGCGACACCTTGCCGGTGGTCGCCGGGTCGAAGGTGTTGTAGCGGGTGTAACGGCCGGCGAGTGACAGGCCCAGCTCCTCGGCGTACGGCAGGCCCGCGAGGATCGGCAGATCGAATTCGAGATAAGCCTCGCTGGCATAGTAACGGCCCTCGGTGCGGCGGCGGATGTTGGTGCTGCTGATGCCAGCCTCGACGAAGGGATCGGGCTGTTCGGTGAACTGGTCGCTGCGGTACTCCACGCCGGCGGCGACCCCCAGCGGCGCGGCGAGTCCCGGCACGGAGAAGAAGGTGGCCGCATTGGCGTACAGATCCTCGGTCTGCGCCTGCTCGTAGCTCGATGCGGTGTAGCTGATGTAGTTCGCCATCTCCGGGGTGATGCTGCCCGGACCGCCGAACAGATTGAGCGGCACGCAGGGCGCGACGCAGTCGGCGTCCGGACCGATCGCGCGCGCCAGGCGCTCGATGTTGACGTCACCGCGGTGCACGTTGGTGTTATCCGAGCGGCCGAGTGAATAGCCGGCATCCCAGTTCACCGAGGTGTTCAAGATGTCGACGAGGCCGTCGACGCTGGCGCGCGCAAAGATAGTCTTTTTGTCGCGGCCGAGAAAGCGCGGTCCGAGTTCGACCAGACGCCGGGCGAGGATGCCGGTGCCGATCAGACCGTCCTCGCCAGTGCGGCCGATGTCCTGATCGAAGGGGTTGAAGCGCTGGTCGGCAGCGATGTAGATGCTGTTGTATGGCGGGAACAGTAGATCGCCGAACAGCAGGGGCGTCTCCGCAAGCTGGCGCTCGGTCTTGCTGTTGTTGTAGAGCAGCAGGAGGTTGAAGCGCAGACCGTCGGTGAACGCGTGGCTGGCCTTGCCGAACAGCGTGGTCTGCTCGAATGGCGTCAGCAGGTAGTTGATCGGCGCGAAGTTGTAGGCGTCGTTGACGGCCGGATCGAGCGAGGTGTTGTTGTACGGCTCGTACAAGCCCCGCACCGTCGCCGTGGTCTCGGACGCATCCCCGATGATCGCCGGGTAGTCGAGGTCCGGGCGCAGAATCATCTGGCACAGCTGCACGCCGCCGAGCTGCGGATCGGGCAGCGGCGGCGCACCCGGGATCAGATCGCCGATGACCCCGTTGGCGACGTCGGCGGTCAGACTGGGGCACAGCTCGGTGCCGAGGATCGCGCCGTTGGCGGGAGTGGGCACAAACAACAGTGTACCGCGCGGCGTGAACAGACTGCCGCGGGTCAGGCCGGTACCGAACTTGGGCTCGCGCGAGATCGCGCGGTCGCCTGCGAACAGATCGTCCTGACGCACGAAGCTGATGTCGAAGAACATCGACGTCTGCGCGTTCGACGTCCCCACCGTGAAGTTGTAGGCCTGCTGCAAACCCTTACCGTCGTCGAAGGCCCCGGCCTGCGCGCGCACCTCGACGCCGTCGTAGTCCTTCTTGGTGATGATGTTGACCACGCCGGTGATCGCGTCGGAACCGTAGATCGCCGAGGCGCCGTCCCTGAGGATCTCGATGCGCTCGATCACCGAGACCGGGATGGTGTTGAGGTCCACCGCGGCGAGATTCGCGAAACTGGTGCCGGCGACCCAGCGGTGGCCGTCGACGAGCACCAGCACGCGCTGCGAACCGAGGTTGCGCAGGTCGATCTCGGTGGTACCGGAGCCGCCGTTGTTGAACTGGCGGTTGAGCGCGGAACCCGCTGACGGCAGTTCCTGCAGCAGGTCGCCGATGTTGGTCAGACCGGTGCGTTCGATGTCCTCGCGGCTGACGATGGTGACCGGCTGTGCGGTCTCGAAGTCGGCGCGCCGGATGCGCGAGCCGGTGACCTCGATGGTATCGAGCCGGGCGCTGTCCTCGGGCGCGGCCAGGGCCTCCTCGGGCGGCGTATCGTCGCGCAGCGGCTCGACCTCGATCATCGCCGTATCGGCATCCTCCGCATCGTCCGGGGTCGGCGACGGCGCGTCAGGGACCGGCTGGACATCTCCCAGGGCCTGAATCTCCGCAGCCGCTTCGGGCGGCGTCTCGAGGCTTTCCTGAGCCGCTGCCCCCGTGATGATCATCGTCAGCAAAAGCGCCGCGACGCCCTGACCGCCCCAAACCTGCCTGCTCATGTACATCCCCTGTCGATCACGCTGGGACCCCCGTCGAAGAGGGCCGACAATGTCGTCATTTTACGCACGGTAACGTAAGCCGTTGCTGATGTCGCGCGGGTTTTCCCCCAAGCTCCGTCGCCGCATCGCTGGCCGGTAAGATGCGTCCCCGCCCGTCTGGATGCCCGATTCCGATGATCTTTCGTGAACTGCTGGACAGCCTGCGCCGCGACGACGAGGGGTGGCAGGTCGCTGTCGGCGAGGATTGGTTGCAGGGCCGCACCGCCTTCGGTGGTCTACAGGCGGCGCTGTGCGTGCGCGCGCTACGCGATCACGTCCCCGCCGACCTGCCCCTGCGTGCGCTGCAGACGACCTTCGTCGCGCCGGTGCCGGCGGGCATGGTACGCCTGCAGGGGCGCGTGCTGCGCATCGGCGGCTTCACCGTGCACGCCGAATGCCGCATCGTGGACGGCGAGCAGACGCTGTGTCTGGTGGTCGCGATCTTCGGCAAGTCGCGGGGATCGGAACTCGCCATCGCGCCGCCTCAGCCGGATGCTGGGCGCGCCGCCGACGGTGGACGTGAGTTCCGGTACGTCGAGGGCGTGACGCCGGCGTTCACGCAGCATTTCGTGATGCGCTGGTCGCAGGGCGGCTTTCCGTTCCAGGGCGCGAGCGAGCCGCGCACCTGCATTCATGTGCGCCACCGCGAGGCACAGGCGCTCGACGAGACGCATCTGATCGCGCTCGCCGACACCGTGCCTTCGCCGGGGCTGTCGGTGCTGCGCAAGCGCGCGATGGCCAGCTCGATGACCTGGACGCTGGAGCTGTTCGATCAGCGCACGCAGTTTGCGTTCGATGCGTTCTGGCGCATGGATACCGAGGTGACCGCCGGCGCGGACGGCTATCTCGGCCAGAGCGCGCAACTGTGGACGCCGGATGGCAGACTCGCCGCACTGAGCCGGCAGTCGGTCGTCGTCTTCGGCTGATGCGACGTCCGCATGCGCGGCGACCTCGATCGAGTGCTTGCCCGCCAAGTTGGGAGATTCCGATGCTGCGCAAACCCTTTGCCCGTCTCGCCTCGCGGCTGCTGCTCGCCGCCGGTGCGATGATCGTTCTGCCGGCGCCCGCCGCCGTCGTCGAAAAGGCCGTCGACTACGAGATCGACGGCGTCACGCATCGCGGTTACTTCTACTTCGACGACACCGTGAAGACCGCGCGAGCGCTGGTGCTCTTGGTGCCCAACTGGCTCGGCACCAACGCGACCAACCGCCGGCAGGCTGCCGAGATCGCCGGACAGCGCTACGTGGTCTTCGTCGCCGACATGTACGGCGCCGAGCGCCAGCCGGCCGACCCCCAGGCCGCTGGCAAGGCGGTGCAGGCGCTTTACGGCAACCGCGCCTTGCTGCGCGCACGCGCTACGGCCGCGCATGCCGCGGCGGTCCAAGCGGCGCCCGCGCTCGGCGTGCCGGCCGACGTATCCAAGGTGGCGGCGATCGGCTTTTGCTTCGGCGGCGCCACCGTGCTCGAACTCGCGCGCACCGGCATCGACATCGCCGCTGCGGTATCTCTGCACGGCAACCTGTCGCTGCCGGGCACGATCGAGAACGCGCCGATCCGCGCGCGCATCCTGGCGCTGCACGGCGACGCCGACCCCTACGTGCCGGCCGAACAGGTCGAGGCCTTCGTCAAGGAAATGCGCGCGGCCGATGTCGACTGGCAACTGGTGAGCTACGGCGGCGCGGTCCATTCCTTCACCGACCCCGATGCCAACATGCCGGGCCAGGCGATGTACGACGCCAAGATTGCCCGGCGCGCCTTCGCGACGATGCACGATTTTCTCGCCGAGGCCTTCGCCAGCGTCGACTGATCCAAGACCGGTGTGCGCGCGGCCGACGCTTGGACAGCGCCGGCGCCCTCGATGACAATGCAACCGGTCGACCGGAGTACCGCGCGATGAACCGCCAGCGACTGCAAGAGCACCTCGATGCGCTACGCGCCGAGCTGGAACGTCTACCAGCACAAGCGCCGGGTCGCGAGCGCCTGCGCCAGCTGGTCGAACGCATCGACGCGCAGCTCGATGAGCAACGCGACAGCGAACCGCACGAGTCTTTCCTGAGCGGCGTCCGCGAGGCCGTGGCCGATTTCGAAGCCGAGCATCCGCGCGCCGCCGGCTTGCTGCGCCGCTTGGTCGACACCCTCAGCTCGATGGGGATCTAAAGCCACGCGCGGCGCTGGCGTCGCGCGCACAATCTGCCTATGCTCGTAGCTCCACCGCTCAGGGAGTCAAACGCATGGCCACGCAAGGTTTCGAGTCGCAACTCAAGGCGTTCCGCAAGAAACTCGATTCGGTTGCCGCATCGCGCAAGAAGCAGATCGCCGCGCTGCGCGCCAAGGCAGCGGAGGCGGCGCTGAACTGGGTGATGTCGCACGAAGACCGCGTCAACCAGTTCAAGCGCGCGGTCAAGGGCACGCCGGTCGCCGGTGCGGTCGACAAGCTGCTCGATCTGCTCAAGTCCGAAGCCCAGCCGAACAAGCCGGCGAAGAAGGCCGCGAAGAAGGCGCCGGCCAAAAAAGCGACCAAGAGAGCCGCGAAAAAGGCACCGAGCAAGACTGCCCCAACGTCCTGAAGCCGGTCCGCAGCACGTTCAAAGCCGTCGTTCGCGACGGCTTTTTCGTTCAGGCACGCGTGCGCAGGCCGAGCACGCCGGCCACGGCGATCGCGCCGGCGGCGATCGACAGCCACAGCGCCGCCGCGCCCCAGTGATCGAGGGCGACACCGAACAGCATGGGCGCCGTGGCCTGGGCCAGCCGCGCCGGCGCTTCGAGTAGGCCAGCGCGGCGACCGAAGCCTGTGGTGCCGAACAGCGCCAGCGGCAGCGTGCCCTTGACGATGGTCATGATGCCCACACCGGCGCCGTGCAGCGCCGCGAACGTGAATGCCAGCGGCCCGCCGAACAGCGCGAACAGCATCGCGCCCAGCGGGTGCAGCACGCTGGACAGCCGCGCCGTCGCCAGCGGATGCAGCCGCGACAACCAGCCGGCCTCGACCACGCGCCCGACCACCTGCGCGATGCCGACCAGCGACGCCGCCGCGACCGCCTGCGCGGGGCTGCAACCGCCGAGTTCGAGCAGTCGCGGCAGGTGCGTGGCCATCGCTGCGAAGACGAAGCCGCTGGCGGTGAACACCAGCGCCAGCAACCACAGGGTCCGCGGCGGCGGTACGCCGACGCCGTCGCCGGCGGCCGCCGCCGCCACTGCGGGATGCGCAGACATCGGTGGCGACGGCGGCAGCAGCCAGGCGTGGATGCCGGCGCCAACCGTCAGATGCAGCACGGCCCAGACCACGCAGGCGGCGCGCCAGCCGGCCTCGGCCTCGATCGCCGCAGTCAGCGGCCAACTGATCGTGCTGGCGAAGCCGGCGATCAGGGTGATGCCGACGATCGCCCGCCGCGCGCGTGCACCGTAAAGCCCGACCATGGTCGAAAACGCCGCGTCGTATAGCCCCATCGGCATCGCCGCGCCCATCAACAGCCAGCCGAGCAGCAGACTCCAGCGATCCTCTGCGAGCGCGAGCACGATCAGCGCCAGCGCGAACAGCGCGTTGGACGCGAGCAGCACGCATCGGCCGCCATGGCGGTCGATGCGCGCACCGGCGAAAGGGCCGAGCATCGCGGCGACCAGCAGCGCGCCGGAGAAGCTCGCGTAAACCCACAGCGGCGCAAGGTCCATATCCGCGGCCATCGGCCGCGCAAGTATCGCCAGCAGGTAATAGCTGCTGCCCCAGGCCAGCAGTTGCCCGGCGCCGGCGGCGACGACGACGCGCCAGGCCGGCGACGACGGTGTCGCGCTCAAGCGCAGCGCTGCTGCGGCGGGTCCGCGACGCCGCCGAGGTGGTCGAGAATCAGGCGCTCGATGCGCGGCAACAGCGCCCGTGGCAGATCGTGACCCATGCCGTCGATGATCTCCAGTTGCGCGTGCGGCAGGCGCTTTTTCAGATCGTGCGCGGCGGCGACCGGCACCAGCGGATCGTCCTTGCCATGGATGATCAGCGTCGGCGCGCGCACCTGCCTGAGCAAGGACGCGCGGCTGCCCGAAGCCATGATCGCGCTGAGCTGACGCACGAAGCCCTGCGGATGCACGTTGCGGTCGATCTGGCGGACCACCTTGTCACGCAGGTCCGCCTCGGCTTCCGGATAGCCCGGGCTGCCGAGAAGACGCCAGGTCTTCATGCCGTGCGCGATCAGGCCCTCGCGATCCAGACGCGCCGGTCGTTTCAGAAGGTGCAAGCGCAGATCCAGCCGCGGCCCCGGCAGCCAGGGATGGCCGCTGCTCGACATGATCGACGTCAGGCTCGCCACGCGCGGCGCATGCCGCGCAGCGAGAATCTGCGCAATCATGCCGCCCATCGACACGCCGACGACGTGCGCCCGCGCGATGTCGAGCGCATCGAGCACGCCGACCGCGTCCAGCGCCATGTCATCGAGCCGGTACGGCGCGCGCACCGGTAGCCTCAGCGTATGGGCGATGCCGTTGCGCAGCAGCGGCGGCTTGCCCAGATGATCGAGCTTGCTCGACAGGCCGACGTCGCGGTTGTCGAAGCGCACGACGCGATAGCCTGCCGCGGCGAGGCGTGCGCAAAAATCGTCCGGCCACAGCACCATCTGGCCACCGAGGCCCATGATCAGCAGGATCGCCGGATCCTGGGCACGACCGAAGGACTCGACCTCGATCTCGATACCGTTGGCCTGGACGCGGGGCATGCGTTTATTCCATGGGAGAACCGGCGCGCATTCTGGCACCAGGCGGCACCGGCACCGCATTGGCGGCGGGGTCAGTCGCCGCCGGCGCTCGGCACCGCGAGCGTCGTGCGCACAGCAGCCTCGGCAGCGCCGACGCCGGTGCGCCGATCGAGTCGATCCGCACGATCAGCACCACCATCGTGAACGCATCCATGATTGCTGGCCCGCTGGCTTGCGACCCGCCGGCAAGTGGCCAGCGTTCAGCGGACAGCGCAGCGTCGGGAGCTGCCTGACGCGGCGAATGGCCGTGAACGGCGGCGCGAGGGCAACCGGACCGATGAAGCGACGGCCGGCGGCGACCGGCGGCATTGACGCGACCGAAAACGACCACTGGTGCGGCGGTTGGCGCCGCTCGCGACCGATGGCAACCGTCCTACACGAGGCGCTTCGTAGAGTCCGCTCGTCGGGGCAGTACCCCAAGACGCAGCAATCACGAGGAGCTCACCATGATTCGCTTTTCAACGATCGGCGCCATCGTCGGCGCCGGATTCTTGCTCGGTGCCTGCGGTGGCGGCGGCTCACCGCCGGCCGCGCCGCCGAGTCGCAGTGATACCGACTACATCGTCGTCGCCCGCGTCGGCGGTCCGCTCGACCCGGTGCAGGATCAGGTCAGCAGCGGCGTCTTCGCGCCACTGGCCGAGGCGGCGGCAGGCACCCCACTCGAAGCGGTGATCCGCTGCGCCGATGAAGTCGTGACTTACAACGTGCTCGATCTGGGCGACACCGTGCTGGCGCAACTGCAGGCCACGTTGCTCAGCGGCGGTGGCACGCCGCTCGATCCGAATCCGGCCGCGCTGACCGCCGCGCTGGGTTCGCTGGCGGCAAACCTGACGCAGTTGCTCGAATCGCTGGCCGGGCTTGGCGAGGGCTGCACCGCCGACATTCTTGCGCTCGAGCGCATCGACTCCGGCGTGAATCCGCTAGAGGGCACACCGCTGGCGCCGCTGGGCGCTGCGCTCGGACCGGTGCTTGCACAGATCGCGTCGCTGGTCAATGGCAGCGGCAACGCCGGCGAGGACCTGCAGTTGTCAAGCGTCGCCGCGCTCGTCGCACAGCTCAAGCTCGCGCTGCAGAACGGCCTCGCCCAGGTTCCGGCCGAGGCCTACGAGACGCCGATTGCCGGCGCCGCGCTGACGACGCTGTCGATGGCGCTCGACGACACCAGTGCCTTGCTCGATGCCGCGCTCGCCTACGACGGCCCCGCGACCGGCGCCGGCGTACAGGTGCTGCTGGAGCACACACTGGTGAATCTGCTCACAGAGGTCGTGCCGGTGCGCGCCTTCGAGGCGCAGGCAGGTCAGCATGGCCTGATCAGTGGCCCGATCGAAAGCGGTGCCGCACAGCTCGCGGCGCTGCTGGGTCAGCTCGTCGGCACGGTCAGCACGCCGGTGCTCGCCAATACGCTCGGTGGTGCGCTCGACCCGGTGCTCGATCCGATCGAGAACGAGTTGCTGCCGGCACTGCTCGCCCCGCTCAGCGAGGCCCTCGCCGGCATCGGCGGTGGCGGCGGCGGCAATCCGCTGGGGCCGGTGCTCGGCATCGTCCAGAGCGTGCTCGGCACGCTGGCCGGTGGCATCGGCGGTGGCGCCGGCGGCGGTGACTGCCCGTTCGCCGGGCTGCCGCTGCTGTCGGTGCTCTGCGGCGACGGCGGTTGATCGGCGTTGCCTGCGATCACCACGCGGTCCGCGGCGTCGGGCCAGCTCGCGGCATCGCGCGCTGGCCCATTCGCCACGCGCGCGGCCGCGTCCTCGACACCGGGCGCAACTGCGGGTCGGGATCACGGCAAACGCAGGCCACGACCGCCGCAGCGGGGCGCCCGAGAACAAATGGACAATGTTCATCCGGGCGCTAGAATCCGTCCATGGGGCGTCGCAACCAGCATTCCCGTGAACAGCAGCGCGACATGGCGATCGCCGCGGCCGAACTGATTCTCGTGCGCGAGGGCTTCGGCGGGCTGTCGATGCGCAAGGTCGCCGACGCGATCGGCTACACCGTCGGCCAGCTCTATCTGATCTTCGAGAACCAGGACGATCTGCTCGCGATCATCAACGAGCGCACCACCGATGCGATCTACGGCCACCTGCGCGACCGCGCCGAAACCATCGTCGAACCGCTCGCGCGTCTGCGCGCGCTGGCGGCCGCCTACATCGAATTCGCACAACGCCATCCGCACCGCTTCCGCATGCTGTTCGAACACCAGTTGCCGCCGGCGATGCAACCGCGGCCAAGCAGCGAGCTGCGCATCAAGCGCATGTTCGAGCTGGTCGAATCCACGCTCGCGCCGCTGCTGCCGAGGACCTCACCGGCACGCCTGCGCCAGACCGCGGCGACGCTGTGGAGCGGGGTCCACGGCATCGCCGCGCTCGCGGTCGGCGGCAAGTTGAAATGGGCCGGCGACGCCGATTTCCAGCGCTACAGCGACCAGCTCGTCTCCACCTTCGTCGCCGGCCTGGCGCACGTTTGAAACCGGCGCGGTTCAGCGCTCGACACCGTACTCCTTGAGCAGCTTCTCGGTGCGCGCCTGCGCGAGCTGATTGATCAGCTTGCCGGCCTCGAACTGGTCGCGCAGCGTCTTGGCGAGCGTGAAGGTCGCGCCGGTGAGAAACAGGGTGCCGAGCACCAGATAGCCGCGCATCCAGATCGGCACCTCGCCCATCATGACGATGCCGAACAGCATGCCGCCGAGCGCGCAGGCGAAGGACACCTTGACGAAGAACACCCAGGCGGGCGAATCCAAGCGCGTGCTGTCGTACTGGTTTTCCATGTCGAGACTCCTTTTCTAGAACGTCGAGATCAGATCACCGAGCCAGCGGCCAGGCGCGCGCGGGTCGGCAAGCAGCACGCACAGACAGTTGAGCACCGCGGTTCTCAGCGATAGGCGCAGCAAACGCCGCAGGCGCAGTCCGCGTGGCGTAGTGACCTGGCGGCAGTCGTGAACGTCATTCATTTGTTGGTCGTGATGATGTGCCATCGGCCTGAACCCGCGCTTTGAGCGTCGCCATGGCCGCATCGACCTCGGCCGCGACGGTCACGCGCTCGGCTTCGCGATCGAGGCTGTGCGCCTCTTCGACCAGCTCCGCGGCGGCGGCGGCTTCGGCCTCGAGGCTGCCGGCCTTTTGCGCCAACCGGTCCAGTTTCTGCGCCCGCGCCATTGCCCGGCCGTAGTGATCGCGAAATCGCAGGGCGACGCCGGCGGCCTCGCCCGCCGTCAGGCAGGCGCGGATCTCGGCGGCGCGGATCTGCGCCTCGGCGAGCTCGCGCTTGAGCTGATCGATCTGCTGGCGCACGCGCTGCGCCGCCTGCTGCGCCGAAGCCAGCGGGCGCTCGCGCGCCTTTGCCTGCGCGCGCGCCGTTACCGCGCGTTGCAGGGCTTCGCGGGCGAGCCGCTCGTCGCCGGCGCGCAGCAGCGCTCCGGCTTTCGCGTCCCAGCCGGTGGCGTCCTCATGCAGGCGGTCGCGCTCCTTAGCGAGGCGCTTGTGCGCGCCTAGCGCAACGACCAGCGCCCGCTGCGCCGCCTGGATGTCCTCGGTGAGGTCGCGCAGCACCTGCTGTGCCATGACATCCGGATTCTCGACCCGGTCGAGACCGTGGTGCGCATGGGCCGCGACCATCTCGCGGATTCTTGCCATCAGACTTGCCATTTTGACTCCTCGTGTCGCGGTAATGAACGCCGCTCATTAAAGATTGTTATGAACAGTGTTCATTGTCAAGCGCTCAGCAAGACCGTCACGAAAGCTTCACGCAGCCGTCATCGATCGCACACCCGGCATCCGGATCATGCCGGCCGTGAAAACAGGGATTTACGCATGAGCGCGCCGATCCGATCGTCGCCGAGGCCGCGGCGCAAGGACCATATCGAGCCCCACGGCAAGACCCACTATCGGACGATCTGGATCTCCGACGTGCATCTGGGCACGCCCGGCTGCAAGGCGGCGCACCTGGTGGACTTTCTCAAACACCATACCTGCGATCACCTCTACCTGGTCGGCGACATCGTCGATGGCTGGAAGCTGCGCTCCGGCTGGTACTGGCCGCAGGAGCACACCAATGTCGTGCGCAAGATCCTGACCAAGGCCAAGCGCGGAACTCGGGTCCACTACGTCACCGGCAATCACGACGAGTTCCTGCGCAAATTCGTCGACTACAAGCTGCAGATCGGCAACATCCGGCTGGTCAACGAGGCCGTGCACCAGACCGCCGACGGCCGCCGCCTGCTGGTCATCCACGGGGATCTGTTCGACGTGATCACGCGCTACCACCGCTGGATCGCGATGGCCGGCGACGCCTTGTACGAAGGCACCATGCGCTTCAACTTCTGGTTCAACCGCGCGCGCGCGATGTTAGGCATGCGCTATTGGTCGCTGTCGGCCTTTGCCAAGCAGCACGTCAAGACGGCGGTGAACATCGTCTCGACCTTCGAGGACTCGCTCGCGCGCGAGTGCCGGCGCCGCGGCTTCGACGGTGTGGTCTGCGGCCACATCCATCACGCCGATGCGCGCGACATCGGCGGCGTGAGCTACTACAACTGCGGCGATTGGGTCGAGTCGTGCACGGCACTGACCGAGGACAATAACGGCCGCATCCAGGTCGTGCGCTGGGTCCAGCTCGATCACTTGAACCAGGGATCCCCGACGGTGGCGCCAGTCACGGACGCGCGCCGCGCGGCCTGATCGGCAGACGCTAGCGCCTTGCGCTTGCATCTCCCCGCGAGGTCTGCAGACTAGGCCGCTGATTCCGACTGCGGGCGCCTCATGCGCACTTGTCTCACCGTGGGTCTGACCGGCGGCATCGCCAGCGGCAAGTCGACCGTGCAGAACGCCTTCGCTGCGCTCGGCGTGCCCGTCCTCGACGCCGACCAGGTCGCTCGTGAGGTGGTGGCACCGGGCTCGCCCGCGCTCGATGCGATCGCTCGCGAGTTCGGCGCCGATATGCTGCTCGCCGACGGCTCGCTCGATCGTCGACGGATGCGCGAGCATGTGTTCGCCGAGCCGCAGCGGCTGCGGCGTTTGGAAGCGATCACGCACCCGCCGATCCGCGCACGCATGCGCACCTGGCTGTCGGAACAGCGGGCGCCCTACTGCGTGCTCAGCGTCGCGATTCTGCTCGAGGCGCGGATGCATGACCTCGTGGATCGGGTACTCGTGGTCGACGTGCCGGTGGCGGTCCAGCGCGAGCGCCTTCGCGCCCGCGACGGCATCGACGATGTCTTGATCGAGCGGATGCTCGCGGCGCAGTCCTCGCGCGAGGCACGCCTGGCGGCAGCCGACGACGTGTTGCGCAACGACGGTCCGCTGGCACGCACCCAGCAGCACGTCGAGCGACTCCACCGCTTCTACCTCGGCCTGGCCGCGGACGGCACGCCAAAGGCGCCAGGGCTGCGTTTGCCGGCATCCGTGATCTAGTTCACAATGGAGTTTTGTAGCGGGAAGGGGGCTTCGGGTGTCTGAGGCGGGCGAAACCATTGCCTTCGAGCAACCGCTGACCGAGCGGGTGCGCACCTTCCTGCGGCTGGAGTTCTTGTTCAGCCAGCACGAGCACCATCGACAGGACCACAGCGAGTTCGGCGTGCGTGCGACGCTGCACACCATGCTCGATACGCTCGTGGTGTTGTCGCGTTCGGACTTGAAGAACGACATCCTCAAGGAACTCACCGATCAACACGCACATCTGACCCGTCTCGCCGCCACGCCGGGCATCGATCGTGACCGGCTCGGCGACATCCTCACGGACATCGCGCGCGCGCAGAACGGCCTGCAGCAGCTCGCGACCCAGTTTGCGGGCTCGTTGCTGCGCGAGAGCGACTTTCTCAACGGCATCCTCAACCGCTCCGGTATTCCCGGCGGTACCTGCGGCTTCGACCTGCCGCATTACCACTACTGGCTGTCCCAGCCTTACGAACGCGTGCGCCGCGATCTCGACGCCTGGCGCGCGGACATCAAACCGTTCACCGATGCGATCAGCCTTTACCTGCAGCTGCTGCGCACCAGCGTCGAGCCGCGAGCCGCTGATGCGCGCGGCGGCATGTACGTCGTCACCCCGCCGGGGCCGTGTCAATTGATCCGCGTGCTGGTGGCCAAGCAAGCCGGCGTCTATCCCGAGATCAGCGCCGGCAAGCACCGCTGCACGGTGCGCTTCATGGACGCGCGATCGGCCACCGGCCGCGCGCAGCAGACGTCCGCGGACATCGGCTTTTCGATCCAGTTCTGCGCGCTGTGACCACGGCCAGCGCAACGACCGCTCGCATCGCCGCCTGCCCGCATTGCGGCAGATCGGCGCGCCTGGATGCGAGCAACCCCTGGCGGCCGTTCTGCAGCGAACGCTGCAAGCTGATCGACCTCGGAGCGTGGTTTAGCGAGGCGCGCTCGATTCCCGTCGGCGAGGCATCCGATCCCCTGCTCTCTCCGACGCAGCAAATGGCCGAGGACCGCGAATCCTGACCGTGCGTGGCATCCCCGCCGGCAAGACCCTGCCGCACGGCGCATGACCGAGTCGTCGGTGCGGCCGCGAGCCGCGAAGCGTGCCAGCGCGCGGCTGCGGCGCGTGCGCACGTCGTCCCCCTGGATCATCCCGCTTCAGGCCCGCGCCAATACGCCGAGACGCCGGCAACGCCCTGCGCCCACGCCGCGAAAGCCCGTGGCAGAACCTCGGGCCCGACGCCGCCGATGGCGTAGACCGGCAGCGCGATGCTGCCGCGCAGCGCGGCGAATCCGTCCCAGCCGAGTGGGGATGTTTCGGGGTGGCTCGGGGTCGGGAGCACCGTGCCGAGCACGGCGGCATCGAAACCGAGCGCCGCGGCACGGCGCAGGCCCGCACCATCGTGCACGGAAGCCAGGCGCAAACCTTTGACCGCGGGTGCCGCGGTGAGCGCCTGCAGCGTGGCGTCCGTGGCATGCCAGCCCGCCGCGCCCAGCGCCGTGACCATCGCCGGATCACGGTCGAGCAGCAGTTGCAGGCCGTGCTGCGCGGCGCGCGGCAGTAGCCGTGCGGCGAGATCGCGGTAACGCGCGTCGTCGAGCGTGGGCAGGCGCAGGCGCAGCAGGGCGCCGGGTGGCAGGTGTCCGAGCCCGGCAAGGATCTCGTCGGCGCGCGCCGCGGGCGGCGTGAAGACGTAGTGCTCGGGCAGGGTCAAGGCACGCACGATCGGCGCCACGGTCGGCAACGCCTGCGGCCATGCCGCCAGCGCTGACGGTGCGACCCAGCGCAGCGTCTGGCCCTCGCGCGGCTGCGGCTCACCATCGAAGGCGTCGACGCGCCAGGTTTCGAGCACGACGCTGCGGTTGCTGTACTCGTGGCGAAAGCGGATCAGCGGCCGCGCCGCGCGCACGCGCACGCCGAGTTCCTCCTCGATCTCGCGCGTCAGTGCGTCGATCGCGGTCTCTCCCGGTTCGATCTTGCCGCCGGGAAACTCCCACCAGCCGGCGGCGATCTTGCCCGCTGGCCGCTGCGTGAACAGCACCTCGCCGCCGGGCCGGCACAGCACCCCGGCCGCGACGTGGATCAGCGGGCGTGCCGGGGCCGTCACGCAGCACCGCTGCGCGCCGGCGAGCGCCCGAAACGAGGGGCGGCGCGGCAGGCCCGGACGCTCACGAGCACCGCGCCGGAGACGGCGTCACCGATGTGCTCACGTGCGGTATTCGGCGTTGATCTTCACGTAGTCGTAGCTGAAGTCGCAGGTCCAGATGCGCGCGCGCGCATCACCGCGGCCGAGATCGACGCCGATGGTGAACTCCGGCTTGGCAACCACCGCAGCGCCGCGCTCCTCGCGGTAGTCCGGATGCGGCTCGCCGTTTTCGAGCAGAATCACCTCGTCGAGCTTTACGCCGACACGCGCCGGATCAAGGCCATCGACACCGGCCTTGCCGATCGCCATGACGATGCGCCCCCAGTTGGCGTCACCGGCGAACATCGCCGTCTTCACCAGCGGCGAGTTGGCGATCGCATAGGCGACCTGGCGCGCCTCGGCCGTGCTGGCGGCGCCGCCGACCTCGACGGTGATGAAGCGCGTCGCGCCCTCGCCGTCGCGCACGACCGCGTGCGCGAGCTCGATGCACACCGCGCGGATGGCATCGAGCACGATGTGATAGTCGGCGTCGCCACGCTCGATGTCGTGCGTACCGACCTTTGCCGTCGCACACAGCACGCAGGCGTCGTTGGTGGAGGTGTCGCTGTCGACGGTGACGCAATTGAACGAGTCATCGACGGCGGCACGCAACGCCGCGTCGGCGGCAGCCGGCGTGAGCCGCGCATCGGTGGCGACGAATGCCAGCATCGTCGCCATGTGCGGCTCGATCATGCCGACGCCCTTGGCGATGCCGGTGACCGTAACCTCGCCCTGCGCGGTCCGCACGCGCCGGCTCGCGCCCTTGGGCACGGTGTCGGTGGTCATGATCGCGCGCGCCGCGGCAAGCCAGGCATCCGGCGCCAGTGCGGCCACGGCCCTGGGGATCGCCTCGCCGATGCGCTGCACCGGCAGGCGCTGCCCGATCACGCCGGTCGAGAACGGCAGCACTTCTTCGGGCGCGCAGCCGAGCGCGGCGGCGAGCGCGGCCGTCGTCGCGCGCGCATCGTCGAGCCCGCCGCGACCGGTCGCGGCATTGGCATTGCCGGCGTTCACCAGCAGTGCGCGCTGCGCCGCCGTCCGCGAAAGACGTTCGCGGCACAGCCGCACCGGTGCGGCCGCAAACGCGTTTTGCGTGAACACGCCGGCGACGCGGCTGCCGGGTGCCAGCTCGATCACCAGCAGGTCTTTTCGACCCGGCTTCTTGATCGCCGCCTCGGCGGTACCCAGGCGCACGCCGGCGACCGGCCACAGCGCGGAAGGTTCAGAGAGGTTGACGGCCATGCCTTGAGTCTCCACTCCAGTTTGCGGTTTTTAGCCGGAAAGCCGCTCGGCTCGTCTGGAAACTCCCAACTGGACACCGTGTCAGACCAGCGCACCGTGACAGTGCTTGTACTTCTTGCCGCTGCCGCAGGGGCAGGGGTCGTTGCGGCCGACCTTGGGCATCTCGCGCACCACGGTCTGCGGCCGCGGGGGCGGCGGCGCAGCCTGCTGCAGACGCCGCGGCGCGCTCGCGGCAGGTGCCGCCGGCGCCGGCGCCGCAGCCACGGCAGTCGACTCGACGCCGGGCGCCGACTCGTGCTGCAACTGCATCATCCGCTCGCGCGCCTCGGCCTGGCGCCGGCGCTGCTCTTCGACCTCGCGCACTTCCGCCTCGGTCTGGATGCGCACGCGCGCGAGCATCGAGGTCACGTCGTGCTTATAGCGCGCCAGCATCTCGTTGAACATCGCGAAGGCCTCGCGCTTGTACTCCTGCTTGGGATCCTTCTGCGCGTAGCCGCGCAGATGGATGCCCTGGCGCATGTAGTCCATCGACGCCAGATGCTCGCGCCAGAGGTTGTCGAGCACCTGCAGCATGATCGCCTTTTCGAAGTGCTCCAGCACGGCGGCGCCGACCTGTGCTTTCTTCGCGGCGTAGGCCTCGGCCAGCTTGTCGATGATGCGCGCGCGCAGACCCTTCTCGTTGAGGTCTTGCTCCTCGTCCAGCCACTGGCGGATCGGCAGGTCGAGCGCGAAATCGCGACGTAGCGCCTCCTGCAGGCCGTCGACGTTCCACAAGGTCTCGGGCGTCTGCGGCGGGATGAAGGCATCGACCACGGCGTTGATCACATCGGGCCGCACTTCCTCGACCATCTCGGTGACGCGCTCGGCGCCCATGATGCTGTCGCGCAGTTCGTAGATCGCCTTGCGCTGATCGTTGGCGACGTTGTCGTATTCGAGCAGATGCTTGCGGATGTCGAAGTTGTGCGCCTCGACCTTGCGCTGCGCAGTCTCGATCGCGCGCGTGACCCAACGGTGCTCGATCGCCTCGCCTGGTTCCATGCCCAGGCGTTGCAGCATCGCGCGCATACGCGGCGGCGTGAAGATGCGCATCAAGGTGTCGTCGAGCGACAGGAAGAAGCGCGACGCGCCCGGATCGCCCTGCCGGCCGGCACGGCCACGTAGCTGATTGTCGATGCGCCGTGACTCGTGGCGCTCGGAGCCGATCACGTAGAGTCCGCCGGCCTGCAGCACCTGCTGGTGGCGCTGCAGCCAGGCCGCCTTCGCCGCCTCGCGCGCGGCCGTGTCTTCTGTCGGAATCTGCGCGAGTTCGGCTTCGAGATTGCCGCCGAGCACGATGTCGGTACCACGGCCGGCCATGTTGGTGGCGATGGTCACCGCGCCCGGACGTCCGGCCTGGGCGATGATCTCGGCCTCGCGCTCGTGCTGCTTGGCATTGAGGACCTCGTGGCGGACGCCCTCCTTCTTCAGCAGGCCGGAGAGCAGTTCCGACGTTTCGATGCTCGCGGTGCCGACCAGCACCGGCTGCTGGCGCGCATGCGCGTCCTTGATTTCTTTGATGACGGCGTCGAACTTTTCCTTGGCCGTCATGTAGACCAGGTCGCCATGATCCTTGCGGATCATCGGCTTGTTGGTCGGGATGACGACCACTTCGAGCTGGTAGATGTTCTGGAACTCGAAGGCCTCGGTGTCGGCGGTGCCGGTCATGCCGGACAGCTTTTCGTAGAGGCGGAAGTAGTTCTGGAAGGTGATGCTCGCCAGCGTCTGGTTTTCCTGCTGGATCGGCACGCCCTCCTTGGCCTCGATCGCCTGGTGCAGGCCATCGCTCCAGCGACGTCCCGGCATCATGCGGCCGGTGAATTCGTCGATGATGACGACCTGGCCGTTGCGCACGATGTACTCGACGTCGCGCTTGTACAAATGGTGTGCGCGCAGCAAGGCGTTGAGATGGTGCAGCAGGATGACGTTGGCGGCGTCGTAGAGGCTGTCGTCCTCACCGAGCAGACCGCTGCTGCGCATCAGTGACTCGACCTTCTCGTGGCCCTCTTCGGTCAGATGCACCTGCTTGGTCTTTTCGTCGACCGAGAAATCACCCGGACCGTCTTCCTCGGCCTGACGCACCAGGCGCGGGATCAGCGCGTTGATCTTGCGGTACAACTCCGGATCGTCGTCGGTCGGTCCGCTGATGATCAGCGGCGTGCGCGCCTCGTCGATCAGGATCGAATCGACCTCGTCGACGATCGCGTAATGCTGTCCGCGCTGGACCTTGTCCTTGAGCGAGAACGCCATGTTGTCGCGCAAGTAGTCGAAGCCCAGCTCGTTGTTGGTCGCGTAAGTGATGTCGCAGGCATAGGCCTGCCGCTTTTCCTGACTGGACTGTCCGGACGTGATGACGCCGACCGTCAAGCGCAGGAAGCGGAAGATGCGGCCCATCCACTCGGCATCGCGCCGCGCCAGATAGTCGTTGACGGTGACGATGTGCACACCCTTTCCGGGCAGCGCATTCAGATACGCCGCGAGCGTCGCGACCAGGGTCTTGCCCTCGCCGGTGCGCATCTCCGCGATCTTGCCCTCGTGCAGCACCGCACCGCCGATGAGCTGCACGTCGAAGTGCCGCATGTTGAGCACACGCTTGCCGGCCTCGCGCACGACGGCGAAGGCATCGGCCTGGATCTGCTCCAGCGTCTCGCCCTTGGCCAGACGTTCGCGCAACACGCGGGTCTGGTCGGCGAGCGCATCGTCGCTCATCGCGGCGTAGTGGGGCTCCAAGGCGCCGACCGCGGCGACCAGGCGATCCAGACGCTTGAGAATGCGCTGATTGCGGCTCCCGAAGACGCGAGCCAGCAGGGTGTTGAGCATAGCTTTCAGTGGTGGAGCCTGCGCGCGCGCGCAACGGCAAGGGTCGACTCAAGGCCGCGTATTATGCCCTTGTTGCGGCGGTCCTCGTCCGATTCAAGCCTTGGCCGCCATCGCGCCGCGCTTTCAGCGCGCTGCGCGGATGTACTGCTCGGGGTTGACCATCACGCCGTTGAACAGCACCTCGAAGTGCACGTGAGGCCCGGTGGCGCGCCCGGTCGAGCCGAGCCGCGCGACCGGCTGGCCTTTGTTCACCCGATCGCCCGGCTTGACGAGGATCACGCTGTTATGGCCGTAACGGGTGGTGTAGCCGTTGCCGTGATTGATCTCGACCAGGTTGCCGTATCCGTCGCGGGCGCCGGCCTCGGTGACGATGCCGGCGGCGACGGCGAGCACGTTCGAACCGGGGCGACCGGCGAAGTCGATCCCCAGGTGCCGCGTGCGCCGGCCGGTGAACGGATCGGTACGCACGCCGAACAGCGAACTGATCCAGCCGCCCTCGATCGGCCAGCCCGAAGGCCGCACTTCGTTTTGCAGCCGGCTCGCCAGCAAAAGGTCTTCGAGTACGCGGAACTGGCGCTCGCGATCGGCGAGTTGACGCTCGAAGCTGCCCAGGGACAGCAGCAGGGAATCCAGGCCGGTCTCGGGCAAACTCGCGGACTCCGGACCGCCGACCGGCGGCTGCTCGCCGAAGCTAAACTCGCCGCTGTCCAGGCCGGCGATCTCGGTCAGACGCTGGCCGGCCGCATCCAGGCGCATGACGTGCGCCTGCAGCTGCGCGATGCGCCGCGCCAGCGCCGCCGAGTTACGTTCGGCCTCGGCACGGGCCTGCTCCAAGGCGGCGCGCTGCGTCCTCACTTCGCTCGACCAGCGCTCGAGCAGGGCGGTGGACAAATCGGAGCGCCGCTGCGGTTCGTCGCCCAGCCCTGCGGCCAGCCATCCCGCACCGAAACCGAAACTCAGTAGGATGGCGGTCACGACCAAGGCCGGCAGCCAGCACAGCGCGCGGCGCGGATCCAGCGCGAAGCGCCAGGTACGGCCACGCTTGTGGCTGACGACGATGATGTCCATCACGATTTCATGAGCCCCGAACGATCCGACCCCCGCCCCATCCAGCAAATCCTGCGTCAGCACACGTCGATGGCCGGCGCCACCTTGGCGCGCGCCGAGCAAATCGCCGGCATCAATCGCAGCCTGCGCGACTGGCGCGACGCGCCGTGGATCCGCGACGTCCGTATCGCCAACCTACGCGGCGACACCGTCGTGGTCTACGCCACATCGGCGGCGGCGCTGGTCCCGCTACGGGGCCTCGCCCCGTCCCTGCTGACCTGGCTGCAGACGCGCTACCAGATCGCTTGCACCCGCATCGAAACCAAGGTCAGACCCGCGCCGCAACGAACGCACGGCCGAGTGTATCGGCCACCGCCGCCCGAGCGCAAGCCAAGTGGCTGAAACTGCGGCTTTTCCCTGACTGGCGGATCAGTATCGTGATTCAGGCGGCCGCGGCGGCACCGCGGACGAAACGGATCGGGGCCGGCTGCGCCGCGTCCTCGAAGGTCACGATCTCATAGGCGGCCGCGTCGTCGAGCACTGCCCGCACCAGCTTGTTGTTGAGGGCGTGCCCCGACTTGTACGCGGTGAACGCGCCGATCACCGGATGCCCCAGCAGGTACAGATCACCGATCGCATCGAGGATCTTGTGGCGCACGAACTCGTTGTCGTAACGCAGCCCATCGTGGTTGACGACGCGGTAATCGTCGAGGGCGACGACGTTGTCGAGGCTGGCTCCCAAGCCGAGGTTCGCGGCACGCAGCGTGTCCAGCTCACGCATGAAGCCGAAGGTACGCGCCCGGCTGACCTCGCTGACGTAGCTGGCGGTGGAAAACTCCACGACCGCGCTTTGCGCGCTGGCGCGCAAGGCCGGATGCCGAAAATCGATGGAAAACGACAGCCGGAAGCCGTCGTAGGGTTCTAAGCGCGCCCATTTGTCGCCTTCCGCGACCTGCACCGGCTGGCGGATACGCAAGAAGCGCTTCGGCGCGTCCTGCTCGTGGATGCCGGCGGATTGGATCAGGAACACGAAGGGACCGGCGCTGCCGTCCATGATCGGCACCTCCGGCGAAGACAGCTCGACCACACAGTTGTCGATGCCCAGACCAGCGAAGGCCGACATCAGATGCTCGATGGTCATGACCTTGGCGCCGTCGTCCGCCACCAGGGTGCTGCACATCACCGCTTCGCGCAGCAGGTAGGCATCGGCCGGCACTTCGGCGACCGGCTGCAGATCGGTACGGCGAAACACGATGCCGGTATCCGGTCCGGCCGGCAGCATGGACATGTAGACCTTGCGGCCCGAATGCAGGCCGATACCACTGGCGCGAACCGCCTGCTTGAGTGTGCGTTGTCTGACCATTCGCCTCGAAGGTGCCGGAATCGAAAAAGAGCGCCGTGCGACCGCGCACGGCGCTGTTGTGACCGCCGACTTTAACACGGGTTCAGTGGCGCTCCGATCCGACGGCGGGAACCGCCGGATCGGATGAGCCCTCGCTGAACCTGCGGCGTTCCGCGGCCTGACCGCGTCCATGGTCGCCGGTTCATCCAGCGACCAGGCCTTCAATCGGCCAGGCCTTCAATCGGTCAAGCCTTCAATCGGCTTGATTCCGCAGGAAGGCGGGGATGTTGATGATGTCCTCGTCCAGTCCGAGCGGAAAGGCGCTGCCGCCGCCGGTCGCGTACTTGCGCTGTTGACGGTGCACCGCGGGGATGTCGAGCTTGGGCGAGCCCAGCGGCGGCATCTGCGGGGCGTTCGGCAGCGTCGTCTGCGGCCGCACGAACGGGGCGACGTTCGGATTGAGCGGCGCGGTCGGCGCCGCTGCCACCTGGTGCTTGTTGCCGGGCAGGCCAGTGGCGACCACGGTGACGCGCAGCATGCCGTCGAGATCGGGGTTCATCGACATGCCGCACTTGGCATCGGCCTCGTCGGACGCGATCTCGGCGACGCGCGAGTTGATGTATTCGAGCTCCTCCATGGTCAGCGACTCATCGCAGGTCACGTTGACGAGCAGGCCGCGCGCACCGTGCAGCTCGATGTCGTCGAGCAGCGGGCTCGACAGCGCCATCTCGACGGCCTTTTCGGCACGCCCCTCGCCGCTGGCCTGGCCGATGCCCATCATCGACATGCCGCGATTGCTCATCACCGTGCGCACGTCGGCGAAGTCGACGTTGACCAGACCCGGCCGCGTGATCAGATCGGAAATGCCCTGTACCGCGTTTTGCAGCACGTCGTTGGCCGCCTTGAAGCAGTTGAGCACCGTGATCTTGGTCCCGAGCACCAGACCGAGCTTCTCGTTCGGGATCATGATCAGCGAGTCGGTGTATTGACGCAGCTCGTCGATGCCCTTCATCGCCACCGCCATGCGCTTCTTGCCTTCGTGCGCGAACGGCTTGGTGACGACGGCGACGGTGAGGATGCCGAGCTCCTTGGCGATCTGGGCGATCACCGGCGCCGCGCCGGTGCCGGTGCCGCCGCCCATACCGGCGGTGACGAAAAGCAGATCGGTGCCCTCGATCATCTCGCGGATGCGGTCGCGGTCCTCCTCGGCAGCCTGACGGCCGATCTCGGGATTGGAACCAGCACCGAGCCCGCGCGTGATCTCGGCACCGAGCTGCAGCTGGTTGGTCGGCACGCAGCGCTCCAGATGATCGCGATCGGTATTGGCGCAGATGAAGTCCACTCCCTCGATACCGGCCTGCGCCATCTGGTTGACGGTATTGCAACCGCCTCCGCCGACACCGATCACGCGGATCACCGCGCGCTTGCGTTGCCCGTCGTCGATCTCGAAGACCTCTCGTACTTGTCCGCCCATGTCACTGCTCCTGCGCCGTCTGGCGCGCTGTGTTCCTGTCACCCGTCGCAGGGGTCGATGCTTGATCGTCACCGAACCGGCCTGCTGTTTTTTTGTATCTATTACGCCGCAAATCTACCGTAATCCTTCACTGTTTGAATGTCAATAAAAATCCGTCAATAATCTCTAGTTAAAAACTTCCTCTGAACCAATCTCCGGCCCGTTGCAGCCAGTAGCCGAAACCCTGCATCGGCGTCGGCGCCGGTTGCGGGCGGCTCTGCCGGCCATACAGCAACAGTCCGATCGCCGTCGCATAGGCGGGATCGCGGGTGATGTCCTTGAGTCCGTCGACGTTGTGCGGCGTACCCAGACGCACGGACAGGTCGAACACCTCCGCGGCGAGCTCGACCACGCCCGGCATCTGCGCCGAGCCGCCGGTGAGCACGATGCCGCCGGCGATCATGTCGAACCAATCGGCGCGCACCAGCTCACGCCGGATGAAGTGGAACAGCTCCTCGTAGCGCGGCTTGATGACCTCGGCCAGCGTCAGGCGTGACAGACGTCGCGGCGGCTGTTCGCCGACACCCTTGACCTCGATCTCTTCATGACCGGCGGCGTACTGCGGCAGGGCGACGCCGTGCTTGAGCTTGAGTTCTTCGGCGTACGGCCCCGGCGTGCGGAACGCGACGCTGATGTCGTTGGTGACCTGGTTGCCGGCGATCGGCAGCACGGCGGTGTGGCGGATCGTGCCGCCCTTGAACACGGCGATGTCGGAGGTGCCGCCGCCGATGTCGACCATGCACACACCGAGATCGCGCTCGTCGGGCAGCAGGGTCGCGTAGCTCGACGCGAGGTGCTGCAGGATCAGCTTGTCGACCTTCAGGCCGCAGGACTCGACGCATTTGTAGATGTTCTGTGCCGCCGAGATCGACCCGGTGACGATGTGCACCTTGGCCTCGAGACGCACGCCATGCATGCCGACTGGATCCTGGATGCCCTCGCGGCCGTCGATGACGAACTCCTGCGGAATCACGTGCAGGATCTTCTGGTCCGCGGGAATCGCGATCGCGCGTGCGGCGTCCATCACGCTGTCGACGTCGCGCTCGCTCACCGCGCCGGCGCGCACCGGCGCGACGCCGGTCGAATTGAGGCTGCGGATGTGCGTGCCGGAGATGCCGACGTAAACCGACTTGGCGCTGCAGTTCGCCATCAACTCGGCCTGCTCGATCGCGCGCTTGATCGCTTGCGTGGTCAGTTCGATGTTGACGACGTCGCCGCGGTTCATGCCGCGCGAGACGTGTTTGCCGCTGCCGACGATCTCGACCCGTCCGTCGGGGGTGACCTGCCCGATCACCGCCACGCATTTGGACGTGCCGATGTCCAATCCGACCAGCAGGCTGCGTTCTTCGCGTCGTGCCATGGTGTTCAGTTCCCTTGGTTACCGGCAGCAGGCTCGCGCCAACCCACCGAGAATCCGTTCGTGTAGCGCAGATCGATGTGCTCGACGTCCGGCATCTGCGCTGCCAGCGCGCGCGCCGCCGGCCCGAGCAGCATGTCGACGCCCTGAAGCGGATCGTTGCGGCCGAAGCGCAGCTCGATGCCGTCGACGGTGGTCGCGGTCCAGTCGCCACGCGCGTCCAGACGCAGGCCGGCGAGCGCGAAGCGTGTGCCTTCCAGCTTCGCGGCGAGCTGCGTGAACATCGTCAGCACGCGCCGCTCGCTGCCCTCGGGGCCGGCGAGCCGCGGCAGCGTGGCGGCGACCTCGCGGCCGGCGGGATCGAAACGCGTGCCGTCGACATCGAGCAACAGGCCGCCATGCCAGTGCGCCGCTGGCTCGCGCTCCCAGACGCGCACCCGCACCGTTGCCGGCCACTCGCGCTCGACGCGCGCACGCGCCACCCACGGCAGTGCGGCGGCGGCCCGCTGCACGGCCTTGAGATCGACTTCGAAGAAGCGGCTCTGCAGCAGCGGCCGCAGCGCGCGATCGAGCTCGGCCGGATCGATCCACTCGAAGCGCGCCTGCACCTGCAGGCGTGCCACCGGCGCAAGGCCGGTGAACTGGAAGAAGGACCAGACCGCCGCCACTGCGCCGAGCAACGCGCCCGAGCCGAGCATGAAGCGCGACAGCCGCGACGGGGCCGGCATCTGGTCGTCGCGCATGGGGGCATCAAGGCTCATGACCATCACCGTCATCGCCCGTCTCCGGCGGCTGGCAGCGTCGTTTCGAGCACCGCCCAGCACAGCTCGGCGTAGTCCATGCCGCGCGCGCGCGCCGCCATCGGCACCAGGCTGTGCGCGGTCATGCCCGGTACCAGGTTGGCCTCGATCAGCCAGGGCTCGCCCTCGCCGTCGAGCATGAAATCCACCCGCCCCCAGCCACGCGCACCGAGCGACGCGAAGGCGCGAACGCAGAGCGACTGCACGCGCGCTTCGAGCGCCGCGTCGAGCCCGCTCGGACAGTGATAGCGCGTCGCATCGGAGACGTACTTGGCGTGATAGTCGTAGAACTCCCCGTCCGGCTCGATGCGGATCGTCGGCAGTGCCTCGCCGTCAAGCAGCGCGCAAGTGAACTCGTGGCCCAGCGCACAGCCGCCGATGTAGCGCTCGGCCATGACCGTGCGGCCGCGCTCGCCGACCGCCGCGGACCACGCCTTGTCGAGCTGCGCCGGCGACTTGACCTTGGTGACGCCGACGCTGGAGCCCTCGTCCGACGGCTTGACGATGAACGGATAGCCGAAGTGCGCCGCCGCCGCATCCAGATCGGCGCGGCTGCGCAAGAAGCGGTAATCCGGCGTCGGCAGCCCTTCGGCCATCCACAACCGCTTGCTGCGCAGCTTGTCCATCGCCAGCGCCGAGGCGAGCACACCACTGCCGGTGTAGGGGATGCCCTGCAGATCGAGCACCGCCTGCACGGTACCGTCCTCACCACCCGTGCCATGCAACACGTTGAACACGCGGTCGATGTGCTGTTCGCGCAGGCGCAGCACGTTCTCGCGCGTAGCGTCGATGGCGACCACGTCCACGCCCTTGCCGCGCAGCGCCTCGACCACGCCCGCGCCCGACCACAGCGAGACCTGGCGCTCGGCCGACCAGCCGCCCATGAGCACGGCGACGCGACCGAACGCGCGCGGGTCGCGGATCCGCGGACGCCAGACGTAAGACGTAGAGCTTGCCGCGACGGTCATGCCGGTTCTCCAACCACACGCACTTCGGTCACCAGTTCGACGCCGGTCTGCGCCTTCACGGTCAGCGCGATGTGCGTGATCAGGGCCTCGACATCGGCGGCACGCGCGCCGGCCTGGGTGATGATGAAATTGGCGTGCTGCGTCGACACCTCGGCACCGCCGATGCGATGACCCTTGAGCCCGCAGGACTCGATCAGGCGCGCGGCGTGATCGCCCGGTGGATTGCGGAAGGTGCTGCCGGCGCTGGGCTTGCCGACCGGCTGCGTCGCCTTACGCTGCGCCAGCGAGGCACGGGTGTAACGCGCGTGCTCGCCGTCCGGGTCCGGCTCGACCTTGAAGCGCGCACCGAGGAATCCCAGCGCGTCCACCGGCAGCTCGACGTGCCGATACCGGTAGTGCACCGCTTCCGCTGCGATCCAGTCGGTGCGGCCGTCGCGCAAGATCAGTTCCGCGGCCTCGACGCGCGGCCAGGTCTCGCCGCCCCAGGCACCGGCGTTCATCGCCAGCGCACCGCCGACCGTGCCGGGGATGCCGGCCATGAAACCGAGCCCGGCGAGGCGCTCGCGCTCGGCGAACTTGGCCAGCCGCGCGCAGTGCACGCCGGCCTCGGCGTGGATGCGGCGCTCGCCGCCGCGGTCCTCGCAACGCACCGCGTCCAGGGCGTTGTGCAGGCAGATCACGGTGCCGCGAAAACCGCCGTCCCGCACCAGAAGATTGCTGCCGAGCCCGATCCACAGCAGCGGCTCGTCGGGCGCGAGGGTTCGCACGAAGGCGAGCAAGTCCTCGCGGTCGGCCGGCTCGAAGTAGCGGTCGGCCGGCCCGCCGACGCGCCAGGTGGTATGCCGCGCCAGCGGCTCGCCGTACAGCAGCCGACCGCGCGGCGCGAGGCTGGGCGCCGCACTCATGCGCCAGCTCCGAACCGCTGGACGAGCTGCGCCGGCAGACTGCCGACGTCGCCGGCGCCGAGCGTGAGGATCACGTCGCCGTCGGCGACGATGCGTTCGAGCAGCGCCGGCGCCTCGGCCAGACCCTGCGGCAGCAGCACCGGCTCGACGCGACCGCGCGCACGTATGCAGCGCGCCAGCGCGCGCGCATCGGCGTTCTCGATCGGCGCCTCACCGGCGGCGTAGACCTCGGCGAGCAGCAGCGCGTCGGCCTCGGACAGCACCGCGCAGAAGTCATCGAACAGATCGCGCGTGCGCGAGTAGCGATGCGGCTGGAACACGACGACCAGACGGCGGCCTGGGTGCGCGGCGCGCATCGCCTGAAAAGTCGCCGCGATCTCGCGTGGGTGATGGCCGTAGTCGTCGACCAGGAGCGCGGCGCGGCTGCCGAAACGCAGCACGCCGTGCTGTTCGCAGCGCCGGCCGATGCCCTGAAACCCGGACAGCGCGCGCTGCATCGCTTCGACACCGACGCCGAGTTCGCGGCCGATCGCGACCGCCGCCAGCGCGTTCTGCACGTTGTGGCGCCCGGGCAGGTTCAGGTGAAACTCGGCACGAAAACCATCCGTGCCGACCGCGGTGAAGTGCGCACCGCTGCCCTCGGGGCGGACGTCGACGCCGCGCAGGTCCGCGTCCTCGGCAAAGCCGTAGGTCAGCAGCGGTCGCGCGACCTCGGGCAGCGTCTGGCGCACGATGGCGTCGTCGACGCACATCACCGCAAGGCCATAGAACGGCAGACGGTGCAGGAACTCGACGAAGGTCGCGCGCAGCCGCGAGAAATCGTGCGCGTAGGTTTCGAGATGATCGGCATCGATGTTGGTGACCACGGCGATCATCGGCGACAGATGCAGGAACGAGGCGTCGCTCTCGTCGGCCTCGGCGACCAGGTAGGCACCGCCGCCGAGCCGCGCGTTGGCGTCGGCCGATTTGAGCTTGCCGCCGATCACGTAGGTCGGATCGAGCTGGCCCTCGGCGAGCACGCTGGCGACCAGGCTCGTCGTCGTGGTCTTGCCATGCGTGCCGGCAATGGCGATGCCGTAGCGAAAGCGCATCAGCTCGGCGAGCATCTCGGCGCGCCGCACGATGGGTATACGGTGCTCGCGTGCGTAGCGATATTCCGGGTTGTCGGACTTGACCGCGGACGACACGACGATGGCGTCGGCGCCGACTGCATGCGCGGCGTCGTGACCGAGGCTGATGCGCGCGCCCAGCGCCGCCAGCCGCCGCGTCACGGCACTGTCCTTCAGATCGCTGCCGCTGACTTCGTAGCCGAGGTTGAGCAGCACCTCGGCGATGCCGGCCATGCCCGAGCCGCCGATGCCGAGCATGTGGATGCGACGCACGCGCCGCATCGGCCGCATGGTCAGCGCCCGCGCGTCATCGCGATCGTTCACGGTCGGGCTCGTGGACCTGGTCATGGTCTTTGCACTCCTGCCGCTTCGAGACAGGCATCGGCGATGTGCGCGGTGGCATCGGGCCACGCGACACGGCGCGCCGCCTCGCCCATGCGCTGCAGGCGCAGGCGATCGCCGAGCAGTTCGCGCAGCAGCGCGGCGAGCTGCGTGGGCGTGGCCTCGCGCTCCGGCAGCAGCGCCGCGGCGCCGGCATCGCGCAGATACTCCGCATTGCGCGTCTGGTGGTCGTCGACCGCGTGCGGATACGGCACCAGCACCGAGGCGACGCCGGCCGCGGCGAGTTCGGCGATCGTCGATGCGCCGGCGCGGCAGATCACCAGATCGGCCCAGCCCAGCGCGGCCGGCATGTCTTCGATGAAGGCTTCGACCGAGGCGTCCACGCCGCAGTCGGCGTAGGCGCGCCGCGCGACTTCCAGCGTGCGGCCGGCCTGGTGGCGCACGTCCGGGCGCTCGGCCGGCGTCAGCAGCGCCAGCGCGCGCGGCACCTGTTCGTTGAGCGCGCGCGCACCCTGGCTGCCGCCGATGACGAGCAGCCGCGGCGCACCGTCGTGATCGAGGCGCTGCCCCGGCGCCGGCAGCTCGGCGAAACCGCGACGCACCGGATTGCCGACGCTGCGCGCCGCGACGAAGGTGCGCGGGAACGCCTCCATGACGATGCAGGCCAGGCGTGCGAGCCAGCGATTGGTCAGGCCCGGTGCGGCGTTCTGCTCGTGGATGAGCAGCGGCCGGCGCAGCAGCCACGCGGCAACACCGCCCGGACCGGCGGTGAACCCGCCCATGCCCAGCACCGCGTCCGGGCGCTCGCGGCGTATCGCGCGCAGCGCCTGCAGCACGGCACGCAGCAAGAGCAGCGGCGCCTGCAGCAGGCGCATCACCCCCTTGCCACGCAGACCGGAGACACGGATCAGACACATGGGGATGCCGCGCGCCGACACCACGCGCGACTCGAAGCTGTCCGGCGCGCCCATCCAAACGACCTGGTGGCCGCGCTCGCGCAGATACTCGGCCACCGCCAGCGCCGGGTAGACGTGGCCGCCGGTGCCGCCAGCCATGATCATCAGTTTCATGGCCGGCCCTCCGCCGCGCGATGACGCCGCCGCGGCCGTGCGGATGCGAGCGCGTCTTCGGCCGGAGTGACCGCGAAGGCGCTGCTGCGATTCTCGTAGTCGACGCGCAGCAGCAGGCCGATCATCGCGCACACCGTCAGCAGGGATGAGCCGCCGTAGCTGAGCAGCGGCAGGGTCAGCCCCTTGGTCGGCAGCAGGCCCAGGTTCACCGCCATGTTGATCAGCGTCTGCAGACCGATCCAACCGGTGAGCCCGTAGGCGAGGAACGCCGAAAACTGGCGCCCGGCGACTTCGGCTACGCGAGCGATCGCGAACCCGCGCCAGACGACGATGCCGAACAGGACCAGCAGCACGAGGATGCCGAGCAGGCCGAGCTCCTCGGCGAGGATCGCGAAGATGAAGTCGGTGTGCATCTCCGGCAGGTACAGGAGCTTTTGCACGCTGTTGCCCAGGCCGACGCCGGTCCATTCGCCGCGGCCGATCGCGATCAGCGACTGCGCGAGCTGCCAGCCGCCGTTCTCGACGTCGGCCCAGGGATTGGTGAAGTTGAGCAGCCGCTTGAGCCGGTATGGGGCCGCCACGGCGAGGTAGGCCAGCGCCGACGCCGCAGCCGCGAGCAGCGCGAGGTAATAGCCGACGCGAGCGCCGCCGAGGAACAGCATCAGAAAGACCACGCCCATCAAGATGGCGGTCGCACCGAAGTCCGGCTCGACCAGCAACAGCGCGCAGGGCAGCGTCATCGCCGCGAGCGGCAGCAGAAGACCGCGCAAGCTGTGCTGCAACACCGCCTGGCGCCGCGCGATGTAGTTGGCGATGAAGACGATCAGGGCCAGGCGCGCCGGCTCCGAGGCCTGCAGGCGCAGCACACCGATGTCGATCCAGCGCCGTGCCGAGTTGACCTCGACGCCGACCCCGGGGACCAGCACCGCCACCAACAGCAAGACGGCGAACAGATACAGCAACAGATGCAGCCGCGCCCAGGTGATCAGCGGCACGCAGTACAGTGCCGCACCGATACCGACGCCGAGCAGCGCGAACATCAACTGTCGGTAGAGGAAGTAGAAGGCCTCGCCGGTCGCTTTCTCGGCCTGTGCGACCGAGGCCGAGGCGACCATGATCAGCCCCCAGAGCAGCAGCGCGGACACGGCGCCGCATAGCCAGACGTCGAGTCCGTAACGCGCGTGCGGCAGCGGCAGGTTTTGCTGCAGACGTATGGCGAGGGCGTTCATGTCCCGCCCCCCGCGAGCGCGAGCACGGCGGCACGAAACCGATCACCGCGCTCGATGTAGTTGCGGAACTGGTCGAAGCTCGCACAGGCCGGGGACAGCAGCACCTGATCGCCCGAGCGCGCCAGCGTGTGCGCGCGCGCGACCGCAGCCAAAAGGTCGGCTTCGCGGTAGATCGGCGTCGCGCCGCAGATGTCACGCTCGATCCGCGCCGCGTCCTCGCCGAACAGCACCGCAGCGCGGCCCTTGCGCGCCAGCGGCTCGCGCAGCGGCGCGAAGGACTGGCCCTTGCCCTGACCACCGCCGAGCCAGACGATCGGTGCGGGCAGGCCGTTGAGTGCCGCCAGTGTCGAACCGACGTTGGTGCCCTTGGAGTCGTTGAACCAGCGCACGCCGCACAGCTCGCGCACGAACTCGCAGCGATGCGGCAGGCCGGAGAAGCTGCGCAAGGCCGCGAGCTGGGCGTTTCGGTCGATGCCGACGGCATCCGCCAGCGCCAGCGCGGCGAGCGCGTTGGCCCAGTTGTGACGGCCGAAGATCTTCAGTGAGACCTGAGACGTGAGACGTGAGCTGCCGCGGCACAGCCAGGCCTCGCCGTCGACGTCGCGGATGCCGTAGTGGCCATCGTCCGGTTCATCGAGGCCGAAGCTCACGAGGCGAGGCGTCGAGGCCGGCGGCGTCGTGGCCGGGTCCTGTCGATTGAACACTGCGGTGCCGCAACCGTCGTAGATGCGGCGCTTGATCGCCCCATAGCGCGCCATCGTGCCGTGGCGGTCGAGATGGTCCTGCGACAGGTTCAGCACCGTCGCCGCGGCGCAGCGCAGGCTGCTGGTCGTCTCCAGCTGGAAGCTCGACAGCTCCAAGACGTAGAGCTCGACCGCGTCATCGAGCAGATCCAGCGCCGGCGTACCGAGATTGCCGCCGACGGCGACGCAAATGCCCGAGGCCTTCGCCATCTCGCCGACCAGGGTCGTCACCGTGGACTTGCCGTTGGAGCCGGTGATGCCGACGACGTGCGGCGAAAGGCGCGCGGCGTGAGACGTGGACAGGGCGCGCGCGAACAGCTCGATGTCGCCCACGATCTCGACGCCGGCGCCGGCGAGTTCGCGCACAAAGGGTTCTTCGAGGGCGATGCCCGGTGAGACCACCGCCATCGAGAACTGCGACAGCGGCTCCGGCGCCGAGAGCGCGCCGAGGCGCAAATTCACCTGCGGGAGCTGGGCGCGCAGGGCGTCGACTCCCGGCGGCGTGGCGCGCGAATCGGTGGCGACGACGTCCGCGCCTTCGCGCGCGAGGTACCGCACAGCCGAGGCACCGGACGCGCCGAGGCCGACGACGAGCACGCGCTCGCCGCGCAAGCCTCGTTGCATCTTCCGCCTCACGTTCACGATCAGCGCACCTTGAGCGAAGCCAGACCGATGAGCACCAAGATCAGCGTGACGATCCAGAAGCGCACGATGATCTTCGGCTCCGGCCAGCCCTTGAGTTCGAAGTGATGGTGCAGCGGCGCCATGCGGAAGATGCGTTTGCCGCCGCTGTACTTGTAATAGAGCACCTGCATCGCCACCGACAGCGTCTCGGCAACGAACACGCCGCCCATGATCGCCAGCACGATTTCCTGACGCACCAGCACGGCGACCACACCGAGCGCGGCGCCGAGCGCCAGCGCGCCGACATCGCCCATGAACACCTGCGCCGGATAGGCGTTGAACCAGAGAAAGCCCAAGCCCGCGCCGGCGATCGCGGTGCAGAAGATCGCCAGCTCGCCGACGCCGGGGATGTACGGGATGCCCAGATACTTGGCGATTACGACGTTGCCGCTGGCATACGCGAACACGGCCAGCGCCGAGGCGACCAGCACGGTCGGCATGATCGCGAGCCCGTCGAGGCCGTCGGTGAGATTGACCGCGTTGCTCGCGCCGACGATGACCAGGTAGGCCCACGGGATGAAGAACAGTCCGAGCGAGATCGAGACGTCCTTGACGAACGGGAAGATCAGCGTCGTCTCCACCGGCGCGCGCGCGGTCGAGAAGATCAGCGTCGCGACCCCGAAACCCGCGAGCGACAACCAGAAATACTTCTGGCGTGCCGGCAGGCCCTTGGGATTCTTGTGCTTGATCTTGATGTAGTCGTCGGCGAAACCGACGGCGCCGAAGGCGAGCGTCACGCCCAGGGCGAACCAGACGAAGCGGTTGCCGAGGTCCGACCACAGCAGCGTCGCCGCGGTGATCGCGCACAGGATGAGCACGCCGCCCATGGTCGGCGTGCCGGTCTTCTTCAGATGGGTCTGCGGCCCGTCGTCGCGCACCGGCTGGCCGAACTTGAAGCGGTACAGCCGCTCGATCATCCACGGACCGAAGGCGAAGGAGAACGCCAGCGCGGTCAGCACGCCGAGCACGCTGCGGAACGTCAGGTACGAAAAGACGTTGAAGCCGCTGACGTATTGCCGCAGGTATTCCGCCAATTCGTACAGCATCAGTGGGCTCCGTCGTCGGCGCCACCGGTCAGCGCCTCGACCACACGTTCCATGCGCGCCGAGCGCGATCCTTTGACCAGCACCACAGTGTCGGCGTCGAGCCGCTCGCGCAGCGCCGCCTGCAGCGCGGCGAGGTCGTCGAAGGCCTCGGCGCCGGTACCGAAGCCATCGGCCGCCTGTGCCGCCAGCCGGCCCAGGACGTAGAGACGATGGATGCCGCGCGCGCGCGCGAAGCGGCCCGCATCGCGGTGCAACTCGGCGGCATCGGCGCCGAGCTCGGCCATGTCGCCGAGGACCAGCCAACGCTGACCCGGAAGCTGCGACAACAGTTCGATCGCCGCGCGCAGCGAGCCGGGGTTGGCGTTGTAGCTGTCGTCCAGCACGCGCGCGCCCTGCGGCGTGCGCTTCCAGCTCAGACGGCCCTGGGGCGCTTCGACCGCGGCGAGCCGCTGCGCGATCTCGCCCACACCCAGGCCGAGCGCGACACCGCAGGCGGCGGCGGCGAGCGCGTTCATGACGTTGTGCCGGCCCGGCAACGCCAGGTGCACCGGCGCCGCACCGTCCGGCGTGCGCAAGGTGAAGCGGCTGCCGGCACCGTCGGCCAGAATCTCGATGTGCTGCGCGCGCACGTCGGCATCGGCATCGATGCCGAAGTGCAGATGCGCGGCCTTTGCGGCAAGGCCGCGCCACAGCGGCGCGTAGACGTCGTCGGCGTTGATCACGGCGACGCCGCCGTCGAGCGCGGCGAACAGCTCGCCCTTGCCGCGCGCGATGCCCTCGCGCGAGCCGAAACCTTCCAGATGGGCGTCGCCGGCCTGGGTGACGACGCCGACGTCGGGGCGTGCCAGCGCCGCCAGCGCGGCGATCTCGCCGAGATGGTTCGCACCCATCTCGATCACCGCGGTGCGGTGCTCGTCGCGCAGGCGCAGCAGCGTCAGCGGCACACCGATGTGGTTGTTCAGATTGCCGCGCGTGGCCAGCACTGGCCCGCGCGCGGTGAAGATCGCGGCCAGCATCTGCTTGGTGGTGGTCTTGCCGTTGCTACCGGTGACCGCGACGACCGGCATCGACCGGCGCGCGCGCCAGTGGGCGGCGGCGCGCTGCAGGCCGACGAGGGTGTCGTCGACGCGCAGTTGCGGCAAGGCGCATGCACACCACTGCGACACCAGCGCGGCAGCCGCACCGGCGGCCTGCGCCTGCGCGACGAAGGCATGCCCGTCATGGCGTTCGCCGCGCAGCGCGACGAACAGCTCGCCGGCGACGAGCGCACGACTGTCGATGCTCACGCCGCCGAAGGCGACATCGCCGCCGCGCAGCTCGCCGCCGATGGCCTGCGCCAGTTCCGCGAGGGTCATCATGCCTGCGTCCCCGGCAGCGGGATGCCGAGCAACCTTGCGACGAACTCGCGGTCGCTGAACGCACGCACCTCGCTGCCATAGGTCTGCGTGCGCTCGTGACCCTTGCCGGCGACGACGACCGCATCGTCGGCGGCGGATGCGTGCACCGCGGTGCGAATCGCCTCGGCACGGTCGTGGATCACCTGCACGACCGAGCGGCGCGTATCGGGGACGCCGGCGAGGATCTCATCGACGATCGCCGACGGCGCCTCGCTGCGCGGGTTGTCGTCGGTGACGATCACAGCATCGGCGAGTTCCGCGGCGATGGCCCCCATCAGCGGTCGCTTGCCGCGATCACGATCGCCGCCGCAGCCAAACACGCAATGCAGGCGACCGCGCACGTGCGAGCGCACCGCGGTGAGGATCTGCCGCAAGGCCTCCGGCGTATGCGCGTAGTCGACGACGACGAGCGGCCCGGCACTGCCCCGGAACGACTCGATGCGCCCCGGCACGGTGTGCACTTGGGCGAGCGCGGCGACGGCGCGGGGCAAGGACGTGCCGCGGGCGAGCAGCACCGCGAGCGTCGCCATCAGGTTGTAGGCATTGAAACGGCCGAGCAGGCGGCTGTGCAGCTCGGCCTGGCCCCAGCTCGTATCGAGCGACAGCGCGATGCCATCGGCGGTCAGGCGCAGCGCGCGGCCGATCACCCAGGCGCCGCCCTCCGGGACCGGACCGTCGAGGCCGTAGACGATGCGCTGCGCCCGTGTCGGCAGCCCCGTCGCAAAGGCCGCGCCGTGGGCATCGTCGCGGTTGAGCACGACGGCGCTGAGCTCGGGCCGCTCGAACAGGCGCCGCTTGGCGGCGACATAGGCTTCGACCGTGCCGTGATAGTCGAGATGATCGCGCGTGATGTTGGTCAGCACGGCGACGTCGAAGTGCATGCCGGCGACGCGGGACTGGTCGAGCGCGTGAGAGGACACTTCCATCGCCAGCGCCTGCGCACCGTCGGCATGCAGTGCGGCGACACGGCGCTGCAGGCTCACCGCATCGGGGGTGGTATACGTGCTGTCTGCGAGCGCGCCGACGCGACCGCTGCCGATGGTGCCGATATAGGCGCAGGGCAGGTCGAGCCGATCCAGCGCCTGCGCGACCAGATACGCGGTCGAAGTCTTGCCGTCGGTGCCGGTGACGCCGACGCAGAACATGCGTTGCGAGGGCATGCCGAAGAAGCGCGCGGCGATCTCGCCGGCGCGCGCCGAGAGCTGCGGTACCGCGATTTCCGGGATCTCGATCTGCGGCTGCGCCCAACCCGGCGCCGGTTCCCAAGCCAGCGCCGCGGCGCCGCGCGCCAAGGCCTGGTCCAGATACGCCAGACCGTGCGTGCCGCGTCCCAGGCAGGCGAGGAACAGATCCCCCGGCGCGATGCGGCGCGAGTCGGTCTCGACACCGGTGACCTCGACGTCCGGTGCCGGCACGCCATAACCGGCGAGCAAGGCCTTGAGCGAGCGCGGCGCCAGCCCCGCCGCGGCGCGCCCACTTGCGGCAGCCGACGTCCGCGTCATGAGCGCGGCTCCGCGGCGCCGCCGAGCGGAAACGCGACGGTGTGCGGCACGGCTGGCGCCAGCTCCGGCGCATCCGTGCCCTCGGGCGAGATTTGCAGCAGACGCGCCGCCCCCTGCATCACCTTGGAGAACACCGGCGCGGCGACCAGGCCGCCGTAGTAACCGCCGGGACCGGGTTCGTCGATCATCACCAGACCCACCAGACGCGGCCGCTCGGCCGGCACCATGCCGATGAACAGCGACTGATGGCGATTGCCGTCGTAGCCGCCGGTCTCGGCGATCTTGCGCACGGTGCCGGTCTTGCCGGCGACGCGGTAGCCGCTGATCGCCGCACGCCGCGCCGTGCCTTCTGGCGTCACCACCTGTTCGAGCATGCGCCGCACCGCACGCGCCGTGTTCGCCGATACCGCGCGTTGCGGCGGCATCGGCAGACCGCCTCGCACCAGCTTGATCTGCGGCATCAGACCGTCATTGGCGAGCGCCGCGTACGCGCGCAGCAGGTGCAACGCCGACAGCGAGAAGCCGTAGCCGTAGGAGGCGGTCGCGGTCGCGATCTGTCCCCATTCGCTGAAATGCCGCAATACTGGATTCACCTCGCCGGGAAAACCCGTGTACATTGGCTCGCCGAGGCCGAAACGCTGATAGCCGGACCAGACGGCCTCGGCCCCCAGCGTCATGCCGATCTTCGCCGCACCGACGTTGCTGGACTTGCTCAGCAGCTTGGCCAGGTCGACGACACCCTGCGGGTGCACGTCGCGCACCGTGAGCGCGCCGACCTTGAAGGTGCCTGGCGTCGTGTCGATCAGGCTCGAGGGCTGGTACAGCCCCAGCTCCAGCGCCTGCGCGACCAGTAGCGGCTTGACCGTCGAACCCGGCTCGAAGGAGTCGATGATGGCGCGATTGCGTGCGCCCTTGGACATGCGCTCGCCGGAGTTGTTGGGGTTGAAGCCCGGCTGCGAAGCGATCGCCAGCACCTCGCCGGTGGCGCTGTCGGCGACGACGATCATGCCGCCCTTGGCACGATGCTCGGCCACTGCGTTCTTCAGCTCGCGATAGGCGAGATACTGGATGCGCAGGTCGATGGTCAGGCGCACGTCCTCGCCCGGCTGCGCTGGTCGGAACTCGAGGTTGTCCTCGACCACGCGGCCGGCGCGATCGCGAATCACGCGACGCTCGCCGTCGCGGCCGGCGAGCACGGTTTCCTGCGCCTTTTCGATGCCTTCCAGGCCAGTGCCGTCGCGGCCGGTGAAGCCGACGAGCTGGCCGGCGACTTCGCCGGCCGGGTAGTAACGTGCATAGGACGGCTCGGAGAACACGCCCGGCGCGCCGAGCGAAAGGATGCGCTTGGCCTCGGCCGGTGACAGCGGATCACTGACGTAGACGAACTTGCGGTCGAGCCGCGCCTTGAGAAAACGCTCCAGCTCGGACGGGCGACGGTCCAGCAACTTCGCCAGCGCGGTCAGGTGCGCCGGCGATTCGAGCAGCGCCGACGGCACGACCCAGATCGTCTCGACCGGCGCCGACAGCGCCAGCGGCTCTCCACGCCGATCGAGGATCGCCCCGCGATGCGCCGGGATGGTCATGGTGCGGATGTGGCGCTTGTTGCCTTCGCGCGTGAGGAAGTCGCGCTCCAGCACCTGCAACTGGAACGCCCGACCGAAAACGATGAAGGCGCCGAGCGCCATCGCACCGATGACGAAGCTGCGGCGCCAACCACCGACCGGCTCGGCGACGGGGTGTCGCACCGCGGTCATCGGCGCACCTCGGCTGGCACGCAAGGCCGATGTCGTTGCCGCCTCATGGCGCGGCCTCGACGATCACGTAATCGCGCGGTTCGGTCATGCCCAAGGCCTCTCGCGCGATCTTGTCCACGCGGTTGTTGTGCGCCAGCGTCGCCTCTTCGAGCTGCAGTTGCGCCCACTCCATCTCCAGGCGCTCGCGCTCCTGGCGCAGGCTCTCGATCTCGGCGACCAGCGCGCGGTTCTCGTGCTTGGTGCGCACGGCCGCGAGCGCGGAGACGAACACCGCGGCGATCAGCGCCAGCGGCAGCAGCATGGCGCCGGACTTCATGGCTGCCCCCCGAGCCGCTCGGCGACGCGCAGCACCGCACTGCGCGCGCGCGGATTGGCCGCGCACTCGTCATCGCTCGGGAACTGCTTGCCGAGCAGACGCAGGCGCGGCGCATCGCTGCGCGCGGCGTCGCGCAGGCGGTGCTTGACGATGCGGTCCTCGAGCGAGTGGAAGCTGATCACGACCAGCCGCCCGCCCGGCGCGAGCACGTCGATCACCGTATCGAGTGCGCACTCCAGCGCCTGTAGCTCGCGATTCACGTGGATGCGAATCGCCTGGAAGCTGCGCGTGGCCGGGTGGATTCTTGGTCTTGACGCGCCGGCCTTGCCGCCGCGCACGCGACTGCGCGGACCCTGCACACCCTCGATCAGGGCCGCGAGCTGCGCGGTCGATGTCAGCGGCGTCCTCTGGCGCGCCTCGACGATGCGCCGCGCGATGCGCCGGCTGTTACGCTCCTCACCAAAGCGCCACAGCACCTCGGCGATCTCGGCTTCCTGCGCGCGCGCCAGCCACGCCGCCGCCGATTCCCCGGCCTGCGGATCCATGCGCATGTCCAGCGGGCCGTCCTTGGCGAAGCTGAAGCCGCGCGCCGCATCGTCGAGCTGCGGCGAGGACACGCCCAGATCCATCAGCACGCCATCGACGCGGCCGGCGATGCCCAGCTCCTGCGCCAGCCGACCGATGTCGGCAAAGTTGCGATGGTGGATCACGAAGTTCGGGAACCCACCGAAGACCGCGCGCGCGTGCGCGACCGCCGCCGGATCCCGATCCAGCGCGTGCAGCACACCGCACCCGGCGAGGCGTTCGAGAATCGCGCGGCTGTGGCCGCCGCGGCCGAAGGTCGCGTCCACGTAGATCGGATTCGGCGCCAAGGCGCCGGAACGCAGGCCCAGTCCGGCCAGCGCTTCGTCGAGCATCACCGGCCGGTGCAGATCCACGGCGGCTTCAGCCCCGATGCGAAACGGCGCGGGCGCGGCATCGAACATCGTCACCGCCCCTCACCGCCGGATCGTCCGGAACGCCGACTGCAGCGCCGGCATGCGATCGACACTCTCGCCGAAACGCCGTTCCCACTCCGCCGCGGCCCACAGATCGAAGCGGCTGTCCTGGCCCATCAGCACCGCCGCGCCATCGAGCTGCACGCGTTTGCGCAGCATTGGCGGCAGCAGCACGCGCCCTTGTTTGTCGATCTCGGCGTCGGCGGCAAAACCCACGAACCACTGCTTGAGGGTCTCGGCCTGCTCGCGGTCCTCCATCGCCTGGATGTCGCGGACGATGCGTTCGAACTCGGGCAAGGGGTAGATCTCAAGACAGGGATTGGGGCCGACGGTGATCACCAGCTGGGAGTCGCATCGTTCGGCGAGCGCAAGGCGATAGCGGGCCGGGATCGCCAGGCGCCCCTTTTCATCCACCGCCAGGTGATGCACGCCCTTGAACATGGCCGACGCGGGGATACCCCACTTTCTCCCACTTTCCACCACTTCGGGTGCACTATACGCCACGAGCGCCCCCCCCGCAAGCCACCGGCACGGCAAAAGTCGCGGCAAAACAGCGGCTTATGATCGGCCCGCGAATCTCCTCGCCAATCTCATACAAAACAGCGGATTAAGCGTGATTCTTAAAGTCGGCGCCGCGGCATCGCGCCGAAGCTTCCGGCGGCGGCCATACCGTGTTTATTCAACGCATGGCGTTGCTCTTTTTGATAAAACATCACGATCTGGCAACGCAGTATGCCGCCGGTGAGAAAAAGGGGAGTCGGCCTGTAAGCCGGGTTCTGTGCGAGCGCTGGCGCGCCCCGACAACCATTCCTCTCGACGCGGCGTCGCCGCCGCGCTCCAGCGACCTACCCGGAAGGCACGCGGGCCGCGTGTCGTGCGGCTGACGCCGCACACCTTCCCTATTTGGTCTTGCTCCAGGTGGGGTTTGCCGTGCCGGTCCGTTGCCGGACTCGCGGTGCGCTCTTACCGCACCGTTTCACCCTTGCCTGTGCCCCAACACGAAAGTATCGGGGCCATCGGCGGTCTACTCTCTGTTGCACTGTCCGTCGGCTCGCGCCGCCCAGGCGTTACCTGGCACCTTGCCCTGTGGAGCCCGGACTTTCCTCTGCCGCGCGCACGCTGCAGCGGTTGTCCGGCCGACTCCCACGCGCATTATCGCGCATCGTGAAGACTCAGCGAGACCGGACTTAAAGTCCGTTCCAGACCTCAATAAGGGCGAGAGCCTCCCTTCCCATCGCATCCCGGACCTGGCGTGCAACGAATCCGCCACCGGGAGCCGCAGCTTCGGAACGCAGCTGCTCATCCACCACTGCAGCGGACGGAGGCGTGATTGCTCGCGTTTGGGCGCAAGCAGCCATCAGCGTCACGAGCAACATCACCAGAAGCGATTGGCAGCGCATCGTCAGCCTCCACTACTGATGCCTATTGCGAACGCAAGAATCCCCAGGATATAGAGCAGAACGACCGTGCCGCTGATCGCGCCGGCGGTTTTCGCCGCGCTGAAGCGCGTGGATTCGACCGATCGCAGTTCCTCGAATGCGAAGGACAGGCGCTCGCCGCGCGGACTCGTTCCCCAAAGTCGTTCCTGGTCGATCGCCGTCAGCTTCAACTCTGCTGTCAGTCCGGAGGCAGTCTCGATACGGACTTGGTCACCCACCTTCAGCTCAGTCTTGGCCTTCTCAGGCGTGACACGCGTCATCGTGCGCGTCGTGCCGTAAGCTTCCCCGCCGCGGCGACAACTTGAAAGTAGAGCTTTCTGGCATCGTACAGCCAGGAGGTTCTGATGAAGAAGTCGCGTTTCACCGAAACCCAGATCGTTGCGATCCTGAAGCACGC
>NZ_JBEPIJ010000007.1:0-178530 GCF_040327995.1 Sinimarinibacterium thermocellulolyticum
GCCCGCAGGCGCGGCACTTCAGACGTCCATCCCCCAGGCGATAGTGCCGACAACCTGCACATCCGGGACATCGCTTCATGACCAAATCCTCTCAGATTTGGTCCGGTTTGCTTAGGAATTACCAAATTATTAAACGGATGGCCGCTTCGCGCATACCCGAAAGCGGACGCAGCGGCGAGCATCGGCACCGCCCGGAGCGCGACGGCTGCGGGCGCCTCCACTCCTGCCGAAGATGCCCATGACTGAAGCCTTCATCTACGACCACGTGCGCACGCCGCGCGGCAAGGGCCGCGCCGACGGCGCGCTCCACGAAATCACTCCGCTGCAGCTCGGCACCCAGGTGCTCCTCGCGCTCAGAGAACGCAACGGCCTGGACACCACCCTGGTGGACGACGTGATCATGGGCATCGTCTCGCCGGTCGGCGAGCAGGGCGCGGTGCTGCCGCGCACGATGGCGCTCGCCGCCGGCTACGCCGAGACCGTTGCCGGCGTGCAGGTCAACCGTTTTTGCGGCTCGGGCCTCGAAGCCGTGAGTCTGGCGGCCGCGCGCGTGATGTCGGGCATGGTGCCGGCGGCGATCGCCGGCGGCGTGGAGTCGATGTCGCGCGTGGCCATGGGATCGGATGGCGGCTCGTGGCCGACCGATCCGGCCATCGCGCCCAAGGTCCATTTCGTGCCGCAGGGCATCAGCGCCGATCTGATCGCCACCCTCGACGGCTACTCGCGCGAGGACGTCGATGCCTTCGCCGTCGAGAGCCAGCGCCGCGCGGCACAGGCCTGGGCGGAGAAGCGCTTCGCCAAGTCGATCGTGCCGGTGCGCGACGTCATCGGCCAAGTGGTGCTCGATCGCGACGAGCACATCCGGCCCGGCACCACGCTCGCCGATCTCGGCAAGCTCAAGCCCTCGTTCGAGCAGCTCGGCCTACAGGGCGGCTTCGACGCGGTGGCGATCCAGCGCTATCCGCAGGTCGAGGCGATCAATCACGTCCACACCGCCGGCAATTCCTCGGGCATCGTCGACGGCGCCTGCGGCATTCTCATCGGCACGCGCGAGTACGGACAAAAGGCCGGGCTCAAGCCGCGCGCGCGCATCCGCAGCTTTGCGGCGATCGGCTCCGAGCCCTGCATCATGTTGACCGGTCCGGCCGCGGTCTCGCACAAGGCGCTCAAGCTCGCCGGCATGAAGCCTGCCGACATAGACCTGTGGGAGATCAACGAGGCCTTCGCCTCGGTCGCGCTGCGCTTCATGCGCGACATGCAGATCCCGCACGAGCGCGTCAACGTCAACGGCGGCGCGATCGCGATGGGACATCCGCTCGGTGCCACCGGCGCGATGATCCTCGGCACCGCGCTCGACGAGCTGGAACGCACCGGCAAGGCCACCGCGCTGGCGACGCTATGCGTCGGCGCCGGCATGGGTAATGCCGCGGTCATCGAACGCGTCTGACGTCCTCGATGGTGAGACGTGAAACGTGAGACGAAAGTTCACGATCCTCACGTCTTGCGTCTCGCCACTCACTTCTTACGGATTCTCACATGACGACACTGAAATTCGATCTGGATGCCCAAGGCATCGCGACGCTGACCATCGACGTGCCGGACCGCGGCATGAACGTCATCACGCCGGAGCTGACGCAGGAGCTGGCCGCCGCGGTCGAGCGCGTCGCCAGCGACGCCGCCATCAAGGGCGCGATCATCACCTCGGGCAAGCCCGGCGCCTTCGTCGCCGGTGCCGATCTCAAGGATCTGGTCACGGCTTTCGACAAGGGCATCGACACCGTCGAGGCCTCGAAGTCCTCGTTCGAACTCTCGGCGCTGTTCCGCCGCATCGAGACCTGCGGCAAGCCCTTCGCCGCGGCGATCAACGGGCTTGCTCTCGGCGGCGGCTTCGAGTTGTGCCTGGCCTGCCATTACCGCGTGCTCGCCGACGATCCGAAGGCGGTCGTCGGTCTGCCTGAAGTGCAGGTCGGCTTGCTGCCGGGGGCCGGCGGCACGCAGCGCCTGCCGCGCCTGATCGGCATCATAAACGCGCTGCCGCTGCTGCTGCAGCGCAGCCACGTCAAGCCGGCCGAGGCGCTCAAGCTCGGCATCGTCCACGCCATCGCGCCGGCGGCGGAGGTCGCCGCCAAGGCGCGCGAATGGCTGCTCGCTTCACCCAGTGCCGAACAACCATGGGACAGCAAGAAGTTCCGCGTGCCGGGCGGCGCGGGTCCGCTCGCTGCGCATGCGATGCAGTCCTTCGGCGCCGGCAACGCGTTGACGCTCGCCAACACGCAGGGCAACTACCCGGCGCCGCACGCGATTCTGTCCTGCGTGTTCGAGGGCACGCAGGTGCCGATCGGCACCGGCCTGCGCATCGAAAGCAAGTACTTCGGCAAGCTGCTGTCGGGCGCGGTCGCGCGCAACCTGATCCGCACGATGTTCATCAACAAGGGCGCCGCCGACAAGCTCGCGAACCGCCCGAAGAACGTGCCGAAGTCCAAGGTGAGCAAGCTCGGTGTGCTCGGCGCCGGCATGATGGGCGCCGGCATCGCGCACGTGTCGGCGAAGGTCGGCATCGAGGTCGTGCTGCTTGATACGACGCAGGAACAGGCGGACAAGGGCAAGGCGGGCATCGCCGCGAAGCAGGCCAAGGACCTCAAGAAGGGCAAGACCACGCAGGACAAGGTCGATGCGATCCTGAACCGCATCAAGGCCACGGCGGACTACGCCGATCTCGAAGGCTGCGACCTGATCGTCGAGGCCGTGTTCGAGAACCGTGCGATCAAGGCCGAGGTCACCGACAAGGCCGAAGCGGTTATTCCGCAAACCGCGATCTTCGGCTCCAACACCTCGACGCTGCCGATCACCGACCTCGCCACGGCATCGAAGCGGCCGAGGCAGTTCATCGGCATCCACTTCTTCTCGCCGGTCGAGAAAATGCCGCTGGTCGAGATCATTCTCGGCGAGCAGACCAGTTCCGAGACGTTGGCCAGGACGCTGGACTACGTCGCGCAGATCAAGAAGACGCCGATCGTCGTGCGCGATTTCCCGGGCTTCTTCACCAGCCGCGTGTTCGGCACCTTCTGCGCGGAAGGCCAGAAGATGCTGCTTGACGGCATCGCGCCGGCGTTGATCGAGAACGGCGCGAAGATGGCCGGCTTCCCGGTCGGCCCGCTCGCGGTGTCCGACGAAGTCACCATGTTCCTGCAGCAAAGCATCTACAAGCAGCAGGAAGCCGACAACCTGCCGGAGAAGTACCGCGGCAAGGTCGGCCGCCCGGTCATCGACAAGATGGTCGATGAGCTCAAACGTCCGGGCCGCCGTTTCGGCGCCGGCTTCTACGACTACCCGCAAGGCCAGCCCAAGAAGCTGTGGCCGGGCCTGAAGCAGGCGTTCCCGCCCAAGGCCGAGCAGCCTGACGTGTCTGAGATCAAGGCGCGCTTGCTGACGATCATGGCGCTGGAGACGGCGCGCTGCTTCGAGGAAGGCGTGATCGCCACTCCGATCGACGCCGACATCGGCTCGATTCTCGGCATCGGCTTCCCGGCGTGGACCGGCGGCACCTTGTCATACATCGACACGATGGGCATCCGCGCCTTCGTGGACGAGTGCCAGCGTCTGGCCAAGACCTGGGGTCCGCGCTTCGAGCCTTCCGACTGGTTGCTCGCACGCGCACACAAGAACGAGGCCTTCTATCCGCGCAGCGCCGAGACCGAAACGGCCTGAGGTCGCAGTGTCCTCGTTCCCGCGACATAAGGGGATGACCGACGGGATGGAGGAGTACCCATGCAAAGCCAGACTGCAGTGAGCTCGGTGGTGAGCCTGCCGAACGCCGAGAACGACGCGCTGGCCGCGTTGCTGACGCGCCAGCGCGCCGCCTTCAACGCACGCGGCGAGCCTTCGTCGCTGGATGAGCGCAAGCAGGTGCTCAAGGCGTTGCTCGACGCGCTGCTGGCGCGTCGGTTCGATCTGGCCGAGGCGATGCGGCTGGACTTCGGCGGGCGCGCACCGCAGGAGTCCCTGCTGGAGCTGTTCGTCGTCATCGACGATCTGCGCCACGCGCTGTCGCATCTGGAGCGCTGGATGCGCACGCGGCGCGTCGCGGCCAACTGGCAGTTCCGCCCGAGCCGCGCGCGGCTGATGCCGCAACCGCTGGGTGTGGTCGGCGTCATCGGCGCGTACAACTATCCGGTGATGACGACGCTCTCGCCAGTGGTCGGTGCACTCGCGGCCGGCAATCATGTGATGATGAAGCCGTCGAGCCTGACGCCGAAAACCTCGGAGCTGATGCGCGAGATCATCAGCGGCCTGTTTGCCGAGGATCACGTCGCCGTCGTCACCGGCGACAGCAGCATTGCCAAGCGCTTCTCCAAGCTGGCCTTCGATCATCTGGTGTTCACCGGCTCGACCCGCGTCGGCAAGCTGGTGATGCGTGATGCGGCCGAGAACCTGGTGCCGGTCACGCTCGAACTCGGCGGCAAGTGCCCGGCGATCGTCGGCGACGACTTCGACATCAAGGCTGCGGCCGAAACCATCGTGCAGAGCAAGCTGATGAACGCGGGCCAGACCTGCGTCGCCAGCGACTACGCGCTGGTGCCGGAATCGCGCGCCACCGAATTCCTCGAACACGCACGCGCGGCGATTCGCCGCTATTACCCGAGCCTCGTCGTCAACCCGGATTACGGCCGCGTGCTGATGCGTAGCGACTGGGAGCGCCTCGATAAATGGGTCCGTGAGGCGCGCGACAAGGGTGCTTCGGTCGAGACCTTCAATCCGGCGGTCGAAACCTGCAACGCCGACAACCGCGTGTTCCCGCCGACGCTGGTGTCGCGCTGCCCGCGCGACACCGCGCTCGGCAGCGAGGAGATCTTCGGGCCGGTGCTGCCGGTGATGACCTACCGCACGCTCGACGATGCGATCGCGCAGGTCAACGCCGGCGAGCGTCCGCTCGCGCTGTACTACTTCGGTCATCGTCGCGGCGACGTCGACAAGGTGCTGCGGCGCACGATCAGCGGCGGCGTCAGCATCAACGGCTGCGGCTATCACGCGATCCAGCACAACCTGCCGTTCGGCGGCATCGGTGCCAGCGGCATCGGTGCGTATCGCGGGCGCAGTGGTTTCGAGCGCTTTTCGCACATCAAGCCAGTGCTGTACATGAGTCCGCTGACCAAGGCCGGCGTCTTGCTGCGTCCGCCGTTCGGCGTTCTCGCCGCGTGGATTCTCGGCTTCATGCTGCACAACCGACCGACGCGCGAAAAGCTGTAGACACGAAACCCACGACTGGACCATGAGCACGCAGACCATCCTCTACGGCTTCGACAACGGCATCGCGACGCTGCGCTTCAACCGACCGCAGGCACTCAATGCGATGACGCTGTCGTTGATGGAGGAGCTCGATGCGGCCTTCGACCGCGCAGCGAACGATCCGTCGGTGCGCGCCATCGTGCTCACCGGCGAGGGACGCGCGTTCTCCACAGGTGCCGATCTGACCGCCGACAACGCGCCGCCGGTCGACGTGCAAGGCAGACTCGACCTTGGCTACGTACTCGACCGTTACTACAACCCGCTGCTGCTGAAGATGCGCGCGCTGCCCAAGCCGATCATCGCCGCCGTCAACGGCGTGGCTGCGGGTGCCGGTGCCAATGTCGCGCTGATGGCCGACCTGACCATCGCCGGGCGCAGCAGCTATTTCCTGCAGGCCTTCGTCAACGTCGGCCTGATTCCGGATGCCGGCGGCACCTGGCTGCTGCCGCGCACCGTCGGTACGCAGCGCGCGCTCGGGCTGGCGCTGCTCGGCGAGCGGCTGCCCGCGACCAAGGCCTTGGAATGGGGCCTGATCTGGGAAGTCGTCGACGACGCCGAGGTGCTTGCGCGGGCGACCGCGATCGCGCGCCAGCTCGCCGACGGGCCGGCGATTGCGATCGAGCGCATCAAGCGCGCGATGCACGCGGCGGCGCAGAACGATCTGGCCGCGCAACTCGATCTCGAAGCCGATCTGCAGCGCGACTGCGGCCGCTCGCAGGATTTCACCGAAGGCGCGATCGCCTTCGTGCAGAAGCGCAAGCCGCAGTTTCGCGGGCGCTGAGCGAAAGCGACGCTGGCCGACGGGTATCGCGGCCACGGTCAATATTTGACAAGTGTCATGATTCGCATCATGTTTGGCACGCTGCGGCGATGTCCGGGCGCCGCAGGGCCGACAGAGCCACAGCAGAGGAGAGGCGCATGACACGGCGGGGGATGATGTCCTGGTGTTTGGCAGTGGCTTTGCTGGGCGCAGCGACCGCGACCGTCGCGCAGGACGACCTCGACTGGCTGCTCGAAGGCGGCGAGACGCCGCCTGATTCCCGTCCGGCGCCCGCTGCAAGCCCCGCGCCTGCTGCGCAGGACCCTGCGGACTCGCCGAATGCGTCCGACGAAGCGGCGACTGCGCCCGCAGAAAGCACCGACGTGATCGCCGTGGCGGACGACACCGCGGCGGCGGACGAACTGGCGCCCACAGCGCCGCGCAGCCGCTTCGTCGAAGAGATCGTCGTCACCGCACAAAAGCGCGAGCAGAATCTGCAGGACGTGCCGGTTTCGGTGCAGGTCTTCAGCGGCGAGCTGCTCGACGCGCTCGGCGTGACCGACCAGACCGATCTGCAGCGCATCACGCCGGGCCTCAACGTGACCACGCAGGTCAGCTATGTGATGACCTTCCTGCGCGGCATCGGTACGGATGCGACGATTGCCGCCGAGCCGAGCGTCGCCACCTACATCGACGGCGTCTACTACCCGTTCGCATCGAACCTCGCGCAGAACTTCGGCGCCGTCGATCGCATCGAGGTGCTCAAGGGGCCGCAGGGCACGCTGTTCGGCCGCAACGCCACCGGCGGTGCGATCGCGATCTACACCGAGGAGCCCGATCTCGACGGCGGCCTGCGCGGCGAGCTGCTGACGAACTTCAGCAGCTTCGACACGCAGTTGTATCGCGCACACGTCAACCTGCCGCTGACCGAGTGGTTCGGCCTCAACGCCACCGCCTTGACCAGTCGCACCGACGGCTACTACGACGCCACCTACGGCACGCCGCCCGAGCCGATGCCGGGCGACGAGATGACCGGCTACCGCATCAAGGCGCGCCTGCGGCCCTTCGATGCCCTCGACCTTCGTCTGGCGATGTTCCGGTTCGAGCAGGAATCGTACAACGGTAGCGTGGCGTTCACGTCCGAACCGTCGTCGCTCGGCCTCCTGATTACTCCGCAGCCGGGTTACGAAGGCTCGGTCGACTCGCGGCCGTACAACATCACCGACGACAACACGGTCTACTACGGCAGCGTGGTCTGGCACGCGCCCTGGCTCGACATCAAGCTGTTCGGCAGCGACCAGCGCATGGACACCGCTGGCCTGCGTGACTTCGACGGCTCGCGGCTGCCGATCTCGACCTTCGTCACGCCGAGCCAGTACATCGACGCGCAGTCGCTCGAACTGCAACTGCTGTCGAACGGCGAAGCCGGGCCGGATTGGCTGGAATGGATCGTCGGCGCCTACTACTTCCGCTCGACGATGGGTTTCGGCGCGCTCGACTTCTATCTCGCCGGCGTCGATCTGCCCAACGGCACGCTGGCCGGCATCGCCCTGCCCGACCCACTGGTCGACATCCTGCGCCTGATTCCGGGCGCCGTGCTGCCGACCGGCGCGATCAACATGACCGGCCTGATCGGCACCGACTCGCGCGCGCTGTTCACGCAGGCCACGTTCGCGCTCGCCGACTGGTTCTCGCTGACGCTCGGCGGCCGATACCAGGTCGAGGAGCGCTACATCGTCGAGTCCACCGTGGGGCTGGGGACCGCCGACGGCGGACAGGTGCAGCTTTTCGACAACAGCGACCGTTCGGTCGACAGCGACGGCAATCCCTATCCGGCGCGTGACGAACAAAAAGACTTCTCGCCCAAGGTGACGCTGGAGTTCCGCCCGTTCGCCAACGGCGAGACCCTGCTGTTCGTCTCGTGGCAGCAGGCGGTCAAGGCGGCGACCTACAACACGATTGCGATCTACACGCAGCCGAACTACGTCGCGCCCGAGGAGATCGAGGCCTTCGAAGTCGGCCTCAAGACCTCGATGTTCGACGGCCTCGCGCGCTTCAACGCCGCCGCCTTTCACTACGACGTCGAGAACCTGCAGACCTACTACCTGTCGCTGTTCGCCGGTGGCGTCATCAGCTTCCAGAACGCCGGCCGCGCACGCATCGTCGGCGCCGACATCGACGGCCTCGTGCAACTGTTCCCGTCGCTGATCGACAACCTCACGCTGTCCGGCGGTGCCGCCTGGCTCGACACCGAGTACCGGGAATTCGACGGCGCCTCCGGTTTCAACGAGAACGGCACCTTCGTCAGCGACCAGGACTACAGCGGCAACCAGTTGATCCGCACGCCGCAGCTCACCGCGACGCTGTCGCTGAGCAAGACCTGGGAGATTCCCGGCGGTGCGTTGGAGGCGGTGTTCGACGCCTACTACACCGAAGACTTCTACTACGAGGCCAGCAATCGGGAGGCGTCGAAGCAGGAATCCTACTGGCTGCTCGGTGCGCGCCTGAGCTATCTGTTCGAACGCTGGGATTTGCGTGTCACCGGCGGCGTGCGCAATCTCACCGACGAGTTCTACACCGCCGGATTCTTCGCCACCGACTTCGGCGTGCAGCCGACGCTGGCGCCGCCGCGCTCGTACTTCGCGCAGTTGATCTGGAACTTCTGAGGGATCGCGCGTCGCCATGCTGCCCACCGACCGCTACGCCGTCGTGCTGTTCGGCTCCGCTGCCATCTTCAACGCCGCGGTCGCTGCTGCGCTGCTGTGCGCGCGCCCGCAGCTTGCTGCGGCGTTCGGACTCGATCCGATCGACGGCAGCGATGTCGTCGTCGCCAATCTGGCCGGCGCGCTGGTCGGTCTGTTCGGCTATGCCTATCTGCGTCTTGCGCTCGATCCGCTGCGCTACCGCGTCTATGCCGAGCTCGGCGCGATCGGCAAGCTGCTCGCCGTCGCCGCAGCGGACGTACCGTGGCTGCAGGGCGTCATCGACTGGCGCCTGCCGTTGCTCGCCGCTGGCGATCTGCTGTTCGCGCTGCTGTTCATCGATTGGCTGCGGCGCACGCGGTCGCGCACCGTGACGTAGCAAGGAATTCATATCCGGGTGTCCGCGACGGCATCAGGGGCCGGCGCGACCCGGAACCGTGGAGCGAGGAGAATCACAATGCGTGGACGCTGGACCATTCCACTGTGGATGACGCTGCTCGTTGCCGGCACCGCCGCGACGGCAACGGTGCAGGACGATCTGGACGCGCTGCTCGGCGATGCTCAGCGCCCGTCCGCGCCCCAGGAGCCGACCGCCGCCGAGGACGAGACACCGGCGGCACAAGCCCGCGACGAGGCCGATGCGCAGACCACCGGCGTGATCCCGCTGCCGCGCGAACCCGCGCCGACGGGCGACGTGCCGGCGCGCGCGTCGCGCAGCCGCTTGGTCGAGGAGATCGTCGTCACCGCGCAAAAGCGCGAGGAGAATCTGCAGGACGTGCCGATCTCGGTGCAGGCCTTCTCGGGCGAGAAGCTCGATGCGATGGGCATCACCGACCAGACCGACCTGCAGCGCATCACCCCGGGCTTGAACATCACCTCGCAGGTCAGCTATGTCGTGACCTTTCTGCGCGGCGTCGGCACCGATGCGGTGACGGCCGCCGATCCGAGTGTCGCGACGTACATCGACGGCATCTACTTTCCGTTCGCGTCCAATCTCGCGCAGAACTTCGGCGCCGTCGAGCGCATCGAGGTGCTCAAGGGTCCGCAGGGCACGCTGTTCGGCCGCAACGCGACCGGCGGTGCGTTCAGCATCCACACCAAAAAGCCGACGTTCGACGATGCCTTCGGCGAGCTGCTGCTCAGCGCCGACACCTACACGCGGATGGCGCGCCTCTACGGCAACCTCCCGCTGAGCGACAGCTTCGCGATCAATGCGTCTGCGGTCACCAGCACCTTCGACAACTTCTACACCGGCACGCGCGGCAACCCGCCGACCGGGATTCCCGACGATGACACCGAGGGCTTGCGCATCAAGGCGCGCTGGCGGCCGCGCGACGATCTCGAACTGCAGCTCGCGATGTTCCGGCTCGAACTGCATGGCGCCGCCGCCAACATCGCCTACAACGCAAGGCCGTCGACGCTGGGCATGCTGCAGGGTATCCAGCCGCAGCCGGGCACACATGGTGCGATCGACGCGCCCGCCTACACGCAGACCGACGCGAACACCGTCTACTACGGCCAGCTCGAATACAACGCGCCGTGGTTCGACTTCAAGATCATCGCCAGCGATCAGCGCATGGACACCGCCGGCATCCGCGATTTCGACGGTTCGCCGCAGCCGATCTCCACCTTCGAAACGCCCAGCCAGTACATCGACGCGCGCTCGCTGGAAGTGCAATTCCTGTCGAACGACGAGTTCGGGCCAGATTGGTTCAAGTGGATCCTCGGCGGCTACTACTTCGAGGGCGTGAACGGCTTCGAGATCTTGAACTTCATCGTCAACGGCATCAGCCTCGAACAGGGCACGCTGGGACCGCTGGCGCTGCCCGAGGCCCTGCGTGGCCTGATCGGTCTGGCGCAGGCGGCTCCCAGCGGCGCGCTGAGCCTGACCGGACTGATCGGCACCGATTCGCGCGCGGTCTTCGCCCAGACCACGACCAGCGTCACCGACTGGCTCGACGTCACGCTGGGTGGGCGCTACCAAGTCGAGGAACGCTACATCTACGACTCCTCCGTGGGCCTCGACAACGGCGACGGCACGCGCACCGAGCTGATCGACAACACCGACCGCGCGACCGACAGCAACGGCGACCCGTATCCGGCGAGCGACACGCGTAGCACCTTCTCGCCGAAGGTCTCGATCGACCTGCGGCCGTTCAACGACGACACGCTGATCTACCTGTCGTGGCAGAAGGCGCTCAAGGCCGCGACCTACAACACGGTCGCCATCTACGACCAGCCCGACTACGTCAAGCCCGAGGAGATCGTCGCCTGGGAGCTGGGCGCCAAGTTCTCGGCCTTCGACGGCCTGCTGCGTCTTAACGGCGCGGTGTTCGACTATGACGTCGCCAATCTGCAGCAGGCGTTCATCTCGCTGTTCGCCGGTGGCGTGATCAGCTTCCAGAACGCCGGCCGTGCGCGTATCCGTGGCGCCGACTTCGACGGCGTGCTGGTGCTGTTGCCTTCGCTCGTCGATGATCTGGTGCTGGCTGGCGGCGCCGCGTGGCTGGACGCCGAGTACCAGGACTTCACCGGCGCGGCCGGATTCGACGAGGCCGGCTTCTTCTCGCAGGACAACGACTACTCGGGCAATCAGGTGATCCGCTCGCCGACCTTCACCGGGACGCTGTCGTTGAGCAAGACCTGGGGCGTGCCTGGCGGACCGTTCGAGGCCGCCTTCGACGCCTACTACACCGACGACTTCTTCTACGAGCCTTCGAACCGTCAGGCCACACTGCAGGCGGCCTACTGGCTGCTCGGTGCGCGTCTGAGCTACCTCTACGAAGCGCTGGACCTGCGCCTGACCGCCGGCGTGCGCAACCTCACCGACGAGTTCTACACCAACGGCATCTTCGTCACCGACTACGGCGTGCAGCCGTCGATCGCGATGCCGCGCAGCTACAGCCTGCAACTGGTGTGGAACTTCTGAACCGGCGCCGTCTCTGTCGCGCGCAGCGAGCCACAGGGACGGGCACCGCGGAATCAGCGATAGTTCGGGTTGTTGGTGTCCGGAATCTCGATGTAGATCGGCTGGCCTTCGGCCAGGTACCACATCGCGCCCTGACGCAGTAGCTCGTCGAAGAACCAGTACGCCTCGCCTGCGCCGGGCATCCATAGCCCCGCCTCCTTCATGCGCACGAACTGCGGCCAGGCCATGGCCAGCATCTGGTTCTGTACCGGACGGCGCGGAATGCGCAGCCACTCGGCGATGCGCGGCCCAAGGAAGTAGCGCGTCATCGACTCCAGCATCGGCCGGCTGAAGACGCCGCGGTCGGTGTCCGCGGCCAGGTCGAGCAGGATCTGCGCCAGCTCGATGCCCTCGGCCGTCGGCGCCAGCACGGGATCGAGAATCTCCGGCGCCTGTGCATCGGCCGCCGCCCAGGTGGCCGGGATGTACTCGTCGCGCACGCCCAGCATGTGGGCGGCCACCTGCCAGGAATGCAGGAAGGCGTCGGCTTCCGCGGCCGGCACGTTCACGCCCCACTGCCGCAGGGCGCGCATCACCGAGGTCGGCAGGCTGTGCCAGGTGACGAGAATGTCGCGCTGACTGATCGGCTTGGGCTGGTCGGCGCCGGCCCGCCAATGGGGCGACTGCGGCAGCAGGTGGCGCACGCCGGCGTGTGCGAGCCGCGTCTTCACCGCGGTGACGATCATCTCGCCGTTGGGATCATGAAAGCCGCCGAGCGAGCCGATGTCGTAGCCGAATTTCGCGGTGCGCGAGATGCGGCGCTTCATGTCGGCGCCGCCCTTGGAGTAGTAGACCGCGCGCGCCTCGTGCGGAATCACCGTGCTCATCATGCCGCTGACGAAACCGTAGGCCACGCCCAGGTAGGTGCCGCGCTTCTTGTTGAAGTCGGTCGCGGCCTTGAGCTTGCCGGTGTTGGTCCAGGCCGGGAGCTGCCGCGCGCGCTCGATGAACTGGTGCAGATAGCTCGGCAGGCCCGCCGGCAGCGGCTGCGCGTTGCGGGTCCAGCCGCGCAACAACGCATTGACCGCGGGTACGGCGCCGCTGTCGATCAGCGCGGCGACAACCGGGTCGGCCTCGTCGTCCCACACCAGCCACGGCGGCGTCGTACCGCCGATGCGGGCGACCGACTGCGCGCCCGCCCAGGACCACGGCAGGCTCAGGGTGGCGCTGAGCGCCGCGCTGGCGCCGAGAAACCCGCGCCGGCTCATCGAAGGGGTCGGGGGATTGGATTCGTTCATTTGCCTGTCTCCTCGCTCTTGTCGGTGTTCGCACGGACCGCATCGGGCCCATGGCCCGACGATGGCGACCCCGATTGTCGAGCGGTGGCGACGGCGGCGATTGCGTTTACGCGCGGCCTGTTTGCTTCTACGCGCGGATCGACGACCGCAGCCGCGAACCTCGCATCAAGGCTCGCCGACGTGCCGGGTGGTGAACAGCGGCGCGCGCGCAAGGCGCAGACCCTGCCGACGGCGCAAGGCCGAGGCCGGCTGCCCGTGCCAGCGGCGGAACGAATGCGAGAAGCTGCTCAGGCTGGTGTAGCCGAGGATGTCGGCGATCTCGGAAAGGCTCAGGCTCGACTGCTGCAGGTATTTGAGCGCGAGGTCGGCGCGCACGGCGTCGCGGATCGTCTTGAAACGGCGCCCTTCGCCGGCGAGATGTTCCTGCAGGGTGCGCGCCGCCATGCCGAGCACGCGGCTGACGTCGTGCAAGCTGCAGGCGGCATACGGCAGCAGCGCGCGCACGATGCCCTCGACGCGTGCGGCAAGATCGGGGTCCGGGCGATCGTGGTCGAGCCGCAGCATTGCGGCAACCAGCGTGCGCGCGCGCGAGTCCTGCACCTTGCCGGGCTGCGCTAGTGTCTGCGCGTCGAGAAACAAGGCGTTGCGCTCGGCGTCGAACTGCAGGCGCGGACCGAACACGCGGCGGTGCTCGTCGAGCCGCGCCGGCGCCGCGTGCCGGAACTGCAGCAGCGGCGGTTGCCAGCCAGGCGTGCAGCGCAGGCGCAGCTCGTTGCAGAACAGCGCGAGCACGAACTCGACGGCCTGCACGCTGCCGCCGGCCTGTGCGACCGCGGTATCCCAGCCGACGAACAAACCGCCGTCAGCCGCTTCGAGCGTCACCGTCGCGGCGCTGGTGAAGATGTCGTAGTGCGCCGCGAGATCCTCGAACATCTGGCGCACGCTCGCGGCGTTGCGCAGCAGCAGCCACAGCGGTCCGAGAATCGCCATGTTCGAACGCGCGGCCAGGCGCAGGCCGAAGCTGCGACAGCCGCTGACCTCGGCGGCACGTTCCAAGAAGCCGCCGACGGCGCGTGCCGACAGCGGCAGGTCCGGCTTGCGCAGCGCATCGGCGGGAATGCGCAACTCGGCCGCGAGTCGCAGTGGATCGCCGCCGAGCGTCGCCAGCAGTCCGGCGGCGCCATGCAGGGTCGCGCTGGGCAGGAAGTTGCCGGACATCGCCGCGGGCGCGCCGCGCGCCGATCAGCCGTCGAACTCGTGCTCGACGTCGGCGAACGCGAGCCCGAGTGCGCCGTCGCCCACATTGGCGGCGCCGGACATGCTCATCATGCTGCTGAGCAGTTGCACGCCGTGCTTGGCGCAGGTCATCGCCAGATGCGAGTAGCCGGGCAGGCTGAACAGGTCCTTGAGCTCACCGGCGTAACAGACGGTCAGCACCGGCGCGAGCAGACCGTTCTGGACGTGGCGTGCCGCGTAGTTGAAGAGCCGCTCGGCGCCGCTGTCGAAGTTGCGCAGCTTCGCGCACGGGAAGGTCTGGTTGCGATACCCCTTGACCAGCGGCTTGATGTCGAGCGCATTGCCGAGCGCTGCCCGCATCCAGCTTACCGAGCGGTCGCCGCGCGCATGGGCGCGCATACGCAGATACTGCAGGTCGCGCGGCAGCATGTAGGCGTGCACCTGCGGAATCAGTGCACGCAGCTCGTCTCGGATGGCGATCATGCCGGCGCCCTGGGCGATGCGCTGCGCCGCGACCGCGGCGATCAGGCCTTCGCCGGCGAAGGCGTTCTCGCTGTCGACCACGCGCATCGCGAACGGCGTCGTGTGCCCGGCCTGCTGGCGCGCTGCTTTGTGATGCAGGATCGCCTCGGCGACTGCGCGCTGGGCGTTGTCGTGGATCGGGCTGCGGCTCGAGGCGATGGTGATGCAGAACACGTAGTCGAAATCGCGGACGAGCCGAGTGAGGATCAGCTCCTGCACCTGCGCCTGCGAGCACGGCACTGTGCGTGCGTCGCGCCGCGCGGCCAGATGCTCGCGACAGAACTGCCGTGTGGTGTCCTCGTCGCGCGTGTCGACGATCGCGCGGCCATCGACCTCGACCGTGATCGGCAGAATGACGATGCCGTGCTGCCCAATGAACGCCTGCGGCAGATCGCAGGATGAATCGACCACCAGACCGATGCGCATGGTTCTCCCCCCCATGGTCTGATCGATGTGTGCTGCGTGCTCCCGCTTATTGCGTGGCCACACTCCGTCGCGTAAGCCAGCCGGCATCGCGTCAGGCGTCCCAGATCACCGCCTTGCGCGCCGCGAACCAGCCGTCGATCTTGGGCGCGGTGCGTTCCTCGATGACGTTGCGGCGGATCTTCATCGTCGGCGTCAGCGCGCCGTTGTCGATGGTCCACGGCTCCTTCACGACCACGGCGAAGGCGAGCTGCTCGTGCGGGTCGAGTCCGGCGTTCACCTCGTCGATCAGGGTTTTGAGCTCGCCCTCGAGCGCCGCGCGATAATCGGCGTCATTGGCGGCGGCTTTGCGCGCATCCTCGGCGAGCAGCATCAGCGCGAAAGTCGCCGGTTGATTGGCGCCGCCGACACAGACCGCTTCGACCTTGGGATGCGCACCGAGCTTGTTCTCGATCGGCACTGGCGCGACGTACTTCCCCTTGGAGGTCTTGAACAGCTCCTTGACGCGGCCGGTGATGCGCAGGCGGCCTTCGCTGTCGATCTCGCCCATGTCGCCGGTCTTAAAGAAACCGTCTGCGGTGTAGCACTCGGCGGTCTTCTGCGGTTCCTTGAAGTAGCCCATCATTTGTCCAGGGCTCTTGACCAGCACCTCGCGCGTTTCCGGGTCGATGCGGCATTCGACGCCGACATTGGCCTGGCCGACGTAACCGATGCGCGCCGCGTTGGGCCGGGAGAAGTGCGAATAGGCCATGTTCTCGGTCATGCCGTAGGCTTCGAGCAATTCGAGGCCGAGGCTGCGGTACCAGGCGATGGTTGGCGGCGGCAGCGGCGCCGCGCCGGTGAGACCAATGCGCACGTGATCCAGGCCCAGGCCTTCGAGAATCTTGCGCTTGACCCTGCGCCCGAGGATGGGGATGCGGAACAGGATCTCTTGTTTCTTCTTCGGCAGCTTGGCTTCTACGCCGAGCTGAAACTTGGTCCACAGCCGCGGCACCGAGAAGAAGATCGTCGGCCGCGCACGCTTGAGGTCATCGAGGAAGGTCTCCAGCGACTCGGCGAAGAACACGTGGAAGCCGTGGTAGGTCGACTGCGTCTCGACGACGATGCGCTCGGCGACGTGCGCGAGCGGCAGATAGGAAATCATGCGGTCATCGGGCTTCGACGGCATGATGTCGACCATCTTGGTGCCGCAGACGTAGAACGAGCGGAAGCTCTGCATCACGCCCTTGGGCTGGCCGGTGCTGCCCGAGGTGTAGACGATGGTCGCCATCTCGTCGAGATCGCGATCGGGGTTGCCTTGCAGCGGCGCCGTGCGTGCGAGGATGTCGTCCCATTGCTCGCCTTCGGTCGGCGGCGCCAGCGGCAGCGTCACCACCGGCAGGTCCTTGGGCACGCCCGGCTTCATCGCCGCCCAGCCGTCCAGCTTGCCGACGAACAGCAGCTTGGATTCGCTGTGTTCGAGGATGTAGCGCACGGTGTCGGCGGCGAGCGTCGGGTACAGCGGCACGGTGACGTGCCCGGCCATCCAGATCGCCCAGTCGGCGATGATCCAGTGCGCGCTGTTCTTGCCGAGGATCGCGATCTGGCTCTTGGGCGGGAAGTTCAGCGACTGCAAATACGCAGCGATGCGCCGCGCCTGGTCCACCGCCTGCTTCCAGGTGTACTCGACGACGTTGCCGCCACCGACCGGCTGGGTGAAGTGCACGGTGTCCGGACACCGTCGTTCCCAGTCATAAATACACGCCAGCGGCGTGCGTGGCGTCGATGCGGCGCTCATCGGTTCGTTCTCCTCCGGTAGACGTTCGATCGGCTGGCCACCGTGCGATGGCCGGTGCCGACTATATCGAGACTCAGGGCCTGCGTCGAAGCCTGGGGTCCAATCTTGAGCAGGCTCGCCTCGGTGGCGCCGGCCGTCGTCGATTTTCTTCGGTTGAGCCTGCACTTGCGCTCACGCGGACGCCGCGCGCAATCCGAGTAGATCGCCGCGGCGGCGGGGGCTAAGGTACGGTGCCCTGGGAGGAGTCGGGACATGGACGAGACTCGGATGCAGCGAGGTGCACGTGGCATGGCCGGCCTGCTGTCTCTGGGGCTGCTCGCAGCGTGCTCCGGGGACTACAGCGGCAGCACCGGCGGCGGCAACGCCGGACCCTCGCCCGGCGGCGGCGACCTCCGCGGCCTCGAGGATTTCTACGCCCAGCGCATCGAGCCGCGACTGGCGTTCTGCCGCACCTGCCACGTGCCGGGCGGGGTCGCCGACGTCGAGGACGGCCGTCGGTTCATGCTCGGCCAGCGGCCCGGCAACGACTATGCACTACTGCGTGCCTCCTGGGAGGCGCTGGGCGGCAACAATCCGGAATCGCGCATCCTGCTGATGGCCTCGGGCCGCGATGCGCGCAGTCACAGCGGCGGTGCGCCGTGGCCGCAGGGCTCGGACGCCTATCGGGACATGGCGATCATGCTCGGCTGCTTCGAGCAGCCGGCCGGCTGCCTCGATGGCGCTGGCGGCGGGCCGGTGGCCGAGGAGGCGCCGCTACTCGGGAGCAAGCGGGCCCAGCACGTCTGGGCGAGTTACTGCGAAGGCAAGGACGACAGCGCCGTGCTGCCGGCCGATCCGCGCACGCTGGTGCAGCCCGGCACGATCGCGACCGATCGCGCGGTGTTCTTCAATGCCTACTGGGAAGACTGCCACGCCCACATGCCCGAGGCCGAACGGCAGGCGAAAACCTGCGGCGAGTACCGCGCGCGCCGTGACCGCGGCCTGGCGTTCCTGATCGACGAGCTGCCGGTCGGCGCGATGAGCGCCGAGGAGTACAACAACACCTGGCGGAAGTGGGGCCTGCCCGGCCGCCCGGATAACTTCGATCAGCTCTACACGCTGCGCTACGGCCTCAACTACGCGCCTTTTTACAATCCGTATCCGCTGCCCGGCGAGGATCCCAACGCGACCAACGGCGGTTCGGGCCGGCTGCCGCTGGGGCTGCGCCAGCTCAAGGACGAGAACGGCCGCTGGACCGGCGAGATCGGTACCGCGGCCTGCTTCCAGTGCCATGGCGGCCAGATCGGGGAACCGGCAATCGGCGAGCATCTGCTGACGCTGGAAAACCTGGGGCTGGGCAACAACAACTATGACGTGGTGATCTCTGGACAGGACGCCTCGCCGTTCGCCGGCACCTACGTCTCGACGCTGCTGCCGCCGCTGTCGATCGATGCGCTGTTCAACATCGGCATCAAGCAGCGCGGCCAGAACAACGCCGTCGGCGCCTTCGAGTTCCTCGTCACCGTGCTCGATCTGGATTCGCTGGGCCTGAACCCGAACCCGCTCAAGACCGTCGTCGGTGTCACCGGCGTGATCGACATCGCCCATCCGCTCGCGCACACCCAGGACACGCCGCCGTGGTGGAACATGGGCTCGCGGCCACGCAAGTTCTTCGACGCCGGCGTCTCCAACGACTCGACGCGCATCATCATGGCCGCGGGACCGGGCGAGTTCGAGGAGCTGGTCTCGGCCAGCGGCGAGGCGTACCGCACGCGCATCGAGCAGTACGACCAGGATCTCGAAGCCTTCTTCCTGTCGCTGCGTTCGCCCGCATGGCCGGGGACCATCGACACCGCGCTCGCCGAGCAAGGGGCCGTGCTGTTCCACACCAAAGACCTGTGGGCCGAGCCGGGCAATGCCGACGCGCCGCGGCCGCTCGGCGGCAATGGTTCCTGCGCGAGCTGTCACGGCGCCTACTCGCCGCGCTACGTCAACGACCCGGCCTACCTGCAGACGCCCGCGCTCGAAGGCGTGGCCGCGCACATCGTGCCGCTTGCGGTCATCGGCACCGATCCGGCGCGCTCCGACATGCTCACGCCAACCCTGCGCGAGCGCTGGGACACGACCTTCTGGGGCTACAACGACGCCGCCGCCGACTACGTCGCGCCCGAGGACAAGGATCCGCTCACCGAGCTGCTCGATGACATGTATCCGCTCGCGCTGCGGCCGATGGGCGCCTGTGGCTGGGAAAAGACCGTGATCGGCTATCAGGCGCCGCCGCTGTACGGCGTCTGGGCCACCGCGCCGTACTTCCACAACGGCTCGGTGCCGACGCTCGAACAGGTGCTCGATTCATCCAAGCGCCCGGCGATCTGGCAGCGCCAGTTGCAGGAGGATCAGGGCATCAAGGGCTTCGACCAGCGCTTCGGCGCGGCCTTCGACCAGCAGGCGGTCGGGTGGAAGCACCGCGTCCTGGACTGCACCGAGATTCCCGGCAGCGCCATCGCCAACTGCAATCCCGTCGATGACCAGGGGCCGTCGCTGGTGCAGATGACACAGAACTTCCTCAACGGCCTGGTGAGCTGGACCGGGCTGGTCAACATCCCTGATCCTGTGCCCGGTGCCGTCGACAAGCGCCTGGTCTACGACACTCGCATCCTCGGCAACGGCAACGGCGGGCACACGTTCTCGGACGTGCTCACCGAAGCGGAGCGGCGCGCGATCATCGAATACCTCAAGACCCTGTAGCCGCCGCGTGCAAGCTCGGCTTCGCGCGCTCAGGGTGATTCGTCAAGGGGTGGCGTCTGCGCAAGCCTCGGCCGAGCGCCGCGGCCACAGCGGCCGCTGCGCGGTGTCCACGCGGTAGTAGTCGCGCAGCAGCGCGTACAGCTCGCCATGGTGACGCGCGAGCTCCGGGCCGCGCTGGAAGAACGCCTCGGTGGCGACGCCGAAGAACTCGCCCGGACTCTGGGCGCCGTAGGGGTCGAGCACCGGCGGCCGCCGATGGCGCTGCAGGCGCTCGAACTCGCGCGCCATGACGGCCGACCAGCGCGTGTAGTCGCGCATCGCCGGCGCGCCTTCGGTTGCGGGGTTCTCGTCGTCGAGCTGGTGCGCGAACTCGTGCAGCACGACGTTCACCGCATCGCCGTCCAACGCCGCCTGCACATCGGTCCACGACAGGATCACGCGATCCCCGGTCCAGGACTCGCCGATCTGTTCGACCGGCTCGTCGCTGACCAGGCCGAGCTCGTCCGGCGTATCCACGCGCACGTAGAAGCGATCCGGATACAGCAGCACCGAGTGCACCAGGGGGAAGAGCTTGGCGCCTTCGCGCAGCAGCAGCAGGCAGGCCAGGCCGGCGACGGCGATGCGCATGTCGTCGACGACGACCAGGCCGTTGCAGCCGACGAAGCGCTTCTCGCGCAGGAAGCGGCCGACCGCGTCGAGATAGCGCGGGCGCAGTGCGGGTGGCACCAGCGCGGCCTGCGGCACCAGGGCATCGAGTCGCTCGCGCCAGCCGTCGGGTTCGGCGGCGACGATGCGTGGGCGACGCCTGCGGAACATCGAGCGCAACAGCAGCGCAAGGCCCAGCACCAGCGCGACGAAGGCCTCGGACGGAAAGCCGGTCATGCGTCGTCGGTCATGCCGGTTGCAGATTGGCCACCGACAGCATCAGCCATTTGGTGCCGGCGGCCTGGAAGCGGACCTCGACGCGCATCCGCTCGCCGTCGCCATCGAACTGCAGGATGGTGCCCTCGCCAAATCTTGCATGGCGCACGCGCTGACCCAGCGCCAGGCCCTGGGGACCCTGGGACTGGCGCAGGCTCTCCGGCAGCGGCGTGTGCGAAGGCGCCGGCGTGCCCCATTCGCGGCGGTAGGGCCCGTGCGCGCCCGGCGCGAACGCTTGGCGCACGACGTGCGCGCGTGGACGCAGCTCGACCATGACGTGGTGCGGGATCTCGCGCAGGAACTGCGAGGGCACACAGAGCTGTTCGACACCGTGCAGCCGGCGCCGCTCGGCATAGCTCATGTAGAGGCACTGGCGTGCGCGCGTGATGCCGACGTAACACAGGCGGCGCTCCTCGTCGAGCTTGCCTTCGTCGGTCGCGCGCACGTGTGGGAACAGGCCGTGCTCCATGCCCACCATGAACACCACAGGAAACTCAAGGCCCTTGGCCGCGTGCAGGGTCATCAGTTGCACGCAGTCCTCGCCGGGGCCGGCCTGCTGCTCGCCGGCCTCGAGCGCGGCGTGGGTCAGAAACTGGGTGAGCGGATCGAGCGCCGGCTGGCCTTCGGCCGGCGGCTCGATCGACAGCTCGAAGCTGCGCGTCGCCGAAATCAGTTCGTCGAGGTTTTCGAGCCGCGCCTCGGCTTGCTCGCCCTTTTCCTTGTTGTAATGGTCGCGCAAACCGGAACGCTCGATCACACGCTCGGTCGTCTTCGACAGCGACAGCTCCTTGGTCTCCGCCGCCATCGACTCGATCAAGGCGAGGAATTCGCGCACGCGCGCCGCCGCGCGGCCGAGCACGGCATCGCCGCCCTCGCGCGCCGCGGCCCACAACGATTGGCCGTGACGGCGCGCGTATTCGCGCAGCTTTTCCACCGTGGTGCTGCCGATGCCGCGCGCCGGCACGTTGACCACGCGCTCGAAACTGGTGTCGTCGTCGCGGTGGTGCAAAAGGCGCAGGTAGGCGAGTGCATCCTTGATCTCTTGACGTTCGAAGAAGCGCAGGCCGCCATGGATGCGGTAGGGGATGTGCTCGCGGATCAGCGCCTCCTCGAGCACGCGCGACTGTGCGCCCATGCGGTAGAGCACGGCGGTGTCGTCGTAGCGATGGCCCGCGGCGACGTGCTCGCGGATGCGGTTGACGACGAACTCCGCCTCGTCGTACTCGTTGTAGGCGGCGTAGAGCTGCACCGGCTCGCCGTCGCCGCTGTCGGTCCACAACTGCTTGCCGAGCCGCGCGCTGTTGCGCGCGATCAGCCCGTTGGCGGCGCTGAGGATCATCCCGGTGGAACGGTAGTTCTGCTCCAGCCGGACGATTTCGCAGCCGGGGAAGTCCGTCGTCAGCCGCATCATGTGCTCGACGCGGGCTCCGCGCCACGAGTAGATGCTCTGGTCGTCGTCGCCGACGGCGAACAGGATGCCGTCGGCTCCGGCGAGCGTGCGCAGCCAGCGGTACTGCAGCGTGTTGGTGTCCTGGAACTCGTCGACGAGGATGTGGCGGAAGCGGCGCCGGTAGTGCGCCTGAATCTCGGCATGGTCGCGCGTCAGCTCGAAGGCGCGCAGCAGCAATTCGGCGAAATCGACGACGCCCTGGCGCCGGCAGCTCTCTTCGTAGGCGCTGTAGATGCGCACGAACTGCCGTTGGGTGAAGTCGCCTTCGTCGCTGAAGTGCTGCGGGCGCCGCGCTTCTTCCTTCTGCGCGTTGATCCAGCCCGCCACGGTCTTCGGCGGCCACTGGTCGTCCGCGAGGTCGAGGTTCTTGAGCACGCGCTTGACCAGGCGCAGCTGGTCGTCGGCGTCGAGAATCTGGAAGTTCTGCGGCAGATCGGCTTCACGGTAGTGCATGCGCAGCATGCGATGGGCGATGCCGTGGAACGTGCCCACCCACATCGCCCGGATCGGCACGTCCACGAGCTGCTCGATGCGCGCCCGCATCTCCGCCGCCGCCTTGTTGGTGAAGGTCACCGCGAGAATCGACAAGGGCGAGACGTTCTCCGCGGCGATCAGCCAGGCCACGCGGTGCGTGAGCACGCGCGTCTTGCCGGATCCGGCGCCGGCGAGCACCAGCCGGTGCTGCGGCGGCGCCATCACGGCTTCACGTTGCGCAGGATTGAGCGCGCCGACGAGGGGGGCGGGATCGAACGAGGGCAGTCGCATCACGCGATTCTACCCCCTCGGTATCGACCTCAAGGTTCGAACCAGGGCCCGCTGACGCAGTAGGTGATGCCGGCGGTGCCGGTCGTGCCGTTGGCGCCGGGGCCGCGTTGGGAGCTGAAATAGAAGTGGCGGCCGTCGGGCGAGAACGCCGGGCCGGTGACTTCGGAGCCGTCCTGGCCGACGAGTTCGATCAGCGGGACGATGCGGCCGTCGCGGGTGATGGCGACGGCCTGCTGACTGGGGTCGGACTTGTCCTCGACGACGATGATGTCGCCACCGGGCGTGATGACGATGTTGTCGACGGAGTCGAGGATGGGCTCGGCGAACATGGCGTCGTCGTAGATGCATTCGACGGTCTGCGCGAGCGGGTCGTGCGCCCAGATGCGACGGTCGCCCTTGGTGCCGAAGTAGACGATGCCGTCGTGGTACCAGATGCCCTCGCCGCCACGAAAGGCGGTGCTCTCGGGCACCTGCAGGCGCGTCGGGGTGCCGGTGAGCACGCCGCCGAGCACGGGATTCGGGTCGGGCACGTCCAGCCACTCGACCGGCAGCGGGCCGAAGGTGCCGGGCGCATCGACCTCGTCCTGCGTCGCCAGCACACGCATGACCTGCAGCCTGCCGGATGACAGGTCGGCGCGGCCGCCGATGTTGGGCGCATCGGGCACGAAGCGGTAGAAGCGGCCGTCGGACTCGTCCTCGGTCTCGTACACGATGTTAGTGCGCGGATCCACCGCGGCCGCCTCGTGCGCGAACGTACCGAGCGCGCGCAGCGGACGCGCCAGCTCGCGGCCCCAGGGATCGCACTCCCAGATCAGGCCCAGCTCGTATTCCTCGCCGGACAGCCAGGTGCGCCACGGCGTGATGCCGCCGCCGCAGTTGATACGCGAGACCAGTCCCGACAGCACGTTGTAGCCGTCGACGACTTCGCCGCTGGCATCGAAGCGCAGCGCGTTGGCGCCGCCCGGCAGAAATTCGCGGTTGGAGACGTAGATCCAGCCGCCGTCGTCGGTGGCGTAGGTGGCCGCGCCGTCCGGGTCGGTGTGCCACAGCAGGTTGGTGTTGGGCACGAGGCGATTGGCCTGGGCGATCACGCGGGCGGTGAAGCCCTCGGGAATGCGGATGCCGATGTCGAGCGGCTCGCCCAAGGGGCCAATGTTGCCGAGCCGACCGGCGCCGCCCGAGCCGCCGCCATCGCTGCTCGATCCGCAGCCGCTCAGCGCTCGGGCCAGCGCGAGATAGCCGACGGCCTGTGCGCCGCCGCTCAGCAAGCGACGGCGGGAGAGCGGACGTTTCCAGGGTGAGGCGGATCGGAGCAGCATCGCGGGCGGTAGAGTGCAGAACAAGAACACAAGGGCGCCAGCATAGTCGCCGATTGCGACAGGCCGATGAAGTGGGCGATGCCCGCGCCCGGACTGCGGCCGATATACTGCCCGGACATCGACCACGGGGGCATGACCATGAAGACCATCCTGATCACCGGCGCCAGCACCGGCATCGGCCGCGCGACCGCGGAGCGGTTCTTCGCGCGCGGCTGGAACGTGGTTGCGACGATGCGCACGCCCAAGTCCGAGCGCGAGCACGACCGCTGGCTGGTGACGCGGCTCGACGTGACCGACGCCGATTCGATCGCTTCGGCACTTAAGGCCGCGAATGAGCGCTTCGGCCGCATCGACGCTCTGGTCAACAACGCCGGCTACGGCCTGGTCGGCACGTTCGAGTCGATGGACGAGGCGCGCATCCGGCGCCAGTTCGAGACCAATGTCTTCGGCCTGATGCGCATGTGCCGTGCGCTGATCCCGCAGTTTCGCGAGCAGGGCGAGGGCATGCTGATCAACGTCGCCAGCATGGGCGGCCGGCTCACCTTCCCGTTCTACAGCGTGTATCACGCGACCAAGTGGGCGGTCGACGGCTTCACCGAAGCGCTGGCCTTCGAACTCGCGCCGCTTTGCATCCGCGTCAAGCTGATCGAGCCGGGCGCGATCAAGACCGACTTCTACGAGCGCTCGGCGGACTTCGTCCACGACCGCGCCCTGAGTGCGTACAACGCCATCGTCGACAAGGGCATGCGGCGCATGCGCAAGGCGGCGAGCCGGGGCGCCGCCCCCGAAGCCGTGGCCGATGCGATCTGGAAGGCCGCGACCGACGGCTCTTCGCGGCTGCGCTACGTCGTCGGCGCCGACGCCAAGGGCCTGCTGGCGCTGCGCCGCGTGGTCCCGGACGGGGTGTATCGGCGCCTGATCGCGAAGCAGCTACTGGGTTGAGCTGCGTCTGCCCGGTGTTAGGGGCTTTGCCGTCGGTGCGCATCGGCGGCCATATAGTCGGACGGGACTACGTTTGGTCCGGCTCGGATGCGGCGTAAAGCCGGCGATCCCGGCGCACCTGGTACGCCCTACTGCAGCTTGATCAACAGCGCCTCGATGCCGTTCTCGTCGAGGCGCGCCAGGGTCGACTGCACCTTGCGCCAGTCGTTCTCCGGCCCGATGCGCACGCGGTAGTAGGTGTCCTTGCCGTCGATGGTCACGCTTTCGATGCGTGATTCGATGCCGATCAGCGCGAGGCTGGCCTTTTGCCGCTCGGCGTCGGCCTGCGCGCGGAACGAGGCCACTTGGATGACGTAGCGCTCGCCGCCGGTCGGCGCGGCGCCGGCGGCCGGGGCGTTCGCGTCGCGCGCGGCGTCCTTGGGCACGACCACTTCCTGGTTCTTCAGGATCTCGTAGAAGGTGAAGCGCGGCTTTTCCTTCGGCGGCAGCGGAATCGGCGCGTTCTGGTCGGGCTTGGCCGGTGTCGCGGCGGGCTCGGTGCGCACGAGGGTCTTGTGTTCGACCGGCCGCGAGATGTAGACGAAGGCGGCGACGACCAGACCGACGGAAAGGCCGACCACCAGCCAGATCCAGCCGGGCAGGCCAGCGCGCACGGCAGCGCCGCGTGCGCGCGCCTGACGGCCGCTGCTGCGGCTGCGCTGGGCGTAGTCACGCGACATCAACGTGCCTGTCGCCGCAGGCGACGTTTGTGTCCCTTGCCCGCGTCGCGGCAGAGGGGGGACCATCCGCGGATGCGGATGCTGGGGTGAGAGCTAGTCACATGTAGTCGCTCCATGTCCGGCATGGTCGTCACATCTTCTCCGGCGCGGAGACGCCGAGAATCGCAAGACCATTGCGGATCACCTGGCCGGTCGCGCGGATCAACGCCAGACGCGCGGCCTGCAGCTCGGGATCATCCTCGACCAGGAAGCGGTGTGTGTTGTAGTAACTGTGCAAGGCCTCGGCGAGATCCTTGAGGAAGAACACCACCGTGTGCGGTGTGTACGCGGCGGCGGCGCGTTCGAGCATCTCCGGATAGCGCGCGAGCAGCGTGAGCAGCGCCTTTTCGTGCTCGTTGGTCAGGCGGTGCAGGGTGAGCTTGGCGGTGTCCGCGTCCCATTGCCCGTTCTTGTCGGCGAGTTGCTGGAACACGCTGCAGATGCGCGCATGCGCGTACTGCACGTAGTACACCGGGTTGTCGTTCGACTGCGAGCGCGCGAGGTCGATGTCGAATTCCAGGTGTTGGTCGTGCGAGCGCATCAGGAAGAAGAAGCGCGTCGCGTCGGCGCCGGCATCAATGATCAGATCCTGCAGCGTGACGAAGTTGCCGCTGCGCTTGCCCATGCGCCCGCTCGACAGCGTGACGAACTGGACGAGCTGCACGTTGAGCGCGTCCTTGCGCCCGGTCAGCGCCTCGATCGCGGCGCGCACGCGCGCGATGTAGCCGTGATGGTCCGCGCCCCAGACGTCCATCAGCACCGGCCAGTTCCGCTCCAGCTTGTCGATGTGATAGGCCAGATCGTTGCAGAAATAGGTGGCCGCGCCATCGGCCTTGACCAGCACGCGGTCCTTCTCGTCGCCGAAGTCTGCGGTACGCATCCACAGGGCGCCGTCCTTCTCGTAGGTCAGGCCCCGCTCGGTGAGCCGCGCCAGCGCCTTGGCGACGAAACCGCTGTCGACCAGGGCCTGCTCCGAGGTCCACTGGTCGAAGTGGACGTTGAAGTCGGCGAGCGTCTTGCGGATGGTCGCGAGCTGGTCGGCCAGGGCGGCGGACCGAATCTCGGCATAACCGTCGCCGAGCAGCGTCTTTGCGCGAGCGATCAGCGCATCGAGATAGCGCTCCTGCTGCGCCTTGATCTCGTCCTTCTGCGCCTCGCTGGCACCGTCCGGCACTGCGGGGTCGGGCGGCAGACCGGCCAGCACCTCGGCCGCCGGCCGGCGGAAAGTCTCGCCGTGCCGCTCGCGCAGCGCCGCCGCGGTGCGCTGGATGTAATCGCCCGGATACCCGCGTCGCGCGACCTCGATCGTTTCGCCGCAGGCCTGCAGATAGCGCGTCCACACGCTGGTGGCGAGCACGTCGACCTGGCGGCCGGCGTCGTTGATGTAATACTCGCGCCAGACGGTCCAGCCGGTCGCCGCGAGCAGCCGCGCCATCGAATCGCCGTAGGCGGCGCCGCGGCCGTGGCCGACGTGCATGGGTCCGGTCGGATTCGCCGAGACGAACTCAACCATGATGCGGCCCTTGCTGCCGGAACGGTCGCAGCCGTAGGCATCGCCCTGGGCGAGCACCTCGGACACCACCGATTGCAACGCCGCCTGCGCCAGAAAGAAGTTGATGAAGCCGGGGCCGGCGATCTCCACCTTGGCGACGCGCGTCGACTCCGGCAGATGCCGCAGCAGCATCTCGGCGACGGCGCGCGGCGGCTTGCCCAGCGGCTTGGCGAGCTGCAGGGCCAGATTGGTCTGGAAGTCGCCGAACTTCGCGTCGCGTGTCGCGTCGAGCTGGATCGTGGGCGCAAGGTTCGCGCCGGTCTCGGCCAGGGTGCGCTTGAGCGCGGTGACCAACAACTCCTGCAGGTGTTCTTTCATCGAGTGCCGCCGCAAACCACAAGGCGCGAATTCTACCCGCTGGCGAGGGCAGGGCCATCGGCGGCCCCGAGCGCGGGGTGCGGCTGTCGCTACATCAGGTCGTAGGGATCGACATCGACCGACCAGCGCAGCCGGCGCGCCTGCGGCCATGCTTCGATCTGCGGCACGACGCCGGCCAGCGCACGGTGCAGCGCCGCACGGCTGGCTGACTGCAACAGCAGTTGCGCACGCGCAAAGCCGCCGCGGCGTTCCATGATCGAGGGAACGGGCTCGAAGACCGTGACCTCGCCCGCCGGCACGCGCGTGCGGACCTGCTGCAAAAAGCGCAGCGCCAGCGTCGGCTCACGCGATTCGGCGCGCAGCAGGGCCAGATGGCTGTACGGCGGCAGGCCGGTGTCGCGGCGCTCGGCGAGCAGCGCTTCGCACAGCGCGCCGTAGCCGTGCCGGGCCAGCGTCTGCAGCAGGGGATGCTCCGGTTCGTGCGTCTGCAACCAGACCTCGCCCGGCTGGCCGGCGCGGCCGGCGCGGCCGGCGACCTGGGTCACGAGCTGACCCATGCGCTCGACGGCGCGAAAGTCGCTGCCGTACAGCGCCTGGTCGGCGGAGACGATGCCGACCAGCGACAACCCCGGAAAATCGTGGCCCTTGGCGAGGATCTGGGTGCCGACGAGGATCTGTGCGCGGCCTGCGCGGATGTCGGCGAGTTGGCGTTCGAGCGCCGCGTGGCTGGTGATGCGATCCGAATCGAAGCGCGCGACGCGGTACTGCGCAAAGCGATTGGCCAGCGCCTGTTCGATGCGCTCGGTGCCGGCGCCGACCGCGAGCAGGCCGGTCGAGCCGCAGGACGGACAGTGGCGCGGGGGCGGCTGTTGCGCGCCGCAGTGATGACAGATCAGCAGGTTGCGGCCGCGGTGCAGGGTCAGGTGCGCATCGCACCGCGTGCACGGCGCACGCCAGCCGCAGGCATGGCACAACAGCACCGGCGCATAACCGCGGCGGTTGAGGAACAAAAGGGCCTGACCGCCATCGCCGAGGTGACGCTCGATCGCCTGCAGCAAGGGCGGCGACAGGCCATGGTCGAGCGGCAGGCCGCGCACGTCGAGCACACGCACCCTTGGCGGCGGTGCCGCATGCACACGCCGGCGCAACGTGATGTGGCGGTAGCGGCCGCTGCGCGCGTTGTGCAGACTTTCGAGCGACGGCGTCGCGCTGCCGAGCAGCACCGGGATGTCCAGGCGCTTCGCGCGCAGGATCGCGACATCGCGCGCCGAGTAGCGAAAGCCGTCCTGCTGCTTGTACGAGGTATCGTGCTCCTCGTCGACGACGATCACGCCCAGCCGCGCGAACGGCAGCCACACGGCCGAACGCGTGCCGATGACCACGCGCGCGCTGCCATCGCGCGCCGCGAGCCAGACCTGCGCGCGCGCTTTATCGGTGAGCGTCGAGTGATAGCGGTGCACGCCGTCGCCGAAGCGTTCGCGCAGGCGTGCTTCGAGCTGCGGGGTGAGGCTGATCTCCGGTGCCAGCAGTAGCGCCTGGCGGCCGCTCGCGAGCGCGGCCTCGATGCGCCGCAGATACAGCTCGGTTTTGCCGCTGCCGGTGACGCCTTCGAGCAGGTGTACCGCGAAGCCGGCGTCGTCCGTCGCAAGCTGCGCCAGCGCCGCGGCCTGCTCCGGCGTCGGTGTCGGTGCGACGACTCGCGGCAATGACGGTGCGGCGACGCTGGGCTCGATCCAGCCGGCGTCGAGCGCGCGCCGCAGCACGGCGGCGCTGGCATCGAGTGCTGCGCGCGCGCGCGGGCCGGCCACGAGCGCCTGCAGCAGGCTGCGCTGCGCGCGGCGGCTGTCCGCCAGCGTGTCGAGCGCGGCGCGGCCGGCGGCGGTCAGCGCATAGCACTCGGCGCGCGCCACGCGGGCCGGCTCCCCGCGGCGCAGTCCCCCGGGCATCGCGGCGCCGAGCACCTCGCCGAGCGGGTGCAGGTAGTAGTCCGCGGCCCACTCGCACAGGCCGAGCAGCTCGGCCGGAATCAGCGGTTCCTCGTCGAGCAGCGCCTCGATGTCGCGCAGCTCGGCCACCGCGCCGGGCGCCTCGCGCGGCGCCTGCACGACGATGCCCACGAGGCTGCGCCCACCGAAGGGCACGCGGACGCGGCAGCCGCGCCGCAGGCGCGCGGCCAGATCGGCAGCGACGCGGTAATCGAAGCCTCGGCGCAGCGGAACCGGCAGGCTGACCGTCGCGACCAGCACCTCAAACCCTGTGGATAACTGTGTGGATGCGCCCGGACCCGTTCGACGGGGCCGAAGCACCACCGGCAAGCCGATTTGCGCTCATCCGTCAAGTTCCGCAAATATAATCAATATAATCATCGGCTTATACAAACATGACGAGATTTTGACGGAAGTCGGGCTTGATGATGACGGCCGCGCTTGATCTCGCTGACTTGTGCATAAGGAACCCGGGGTGCGGCCGCTGCGCATCATATCGGTGCTCGCCGGCGGCCGCGCCGCCCAGCGGACTGCTAGGCTTGCGCGCCATGACGATCTTCCCGCGGCTGCCGATATGACTCCAGCCGCGCGGGCGTTGCCGGCACTGGTGCTCGGCGCCGTGTTGATCGGCCTGGCGCCGATCTTCGTGCGGCTGGTCGATGTCGGTCCGAGCGCGGCCGCGTTCTGGCGCCTGGCGCTGGCGCTGCCGCTGCTCGGTGTGCTGATGCTGCGCCGGCGCGCGGCGGCGGCCGGCGGCGAACGCGGCGCGCTGCGCTGGCTGTGGCTCGCCGGACTGTTCTTCGCGGGGGATCTCGCCGTCTGGCATCAGGCGATCGAGTTCACCTCGGTGGCCAATGCGACGCTGCTGGCCAATGTCGCGCCGGTATTCGTCGCGCTGGCAATGTGGACGCTCTACGGCGAGCGCATCAGCGGCCGCTTCGCGCTTGGCCTTTTGCTGGCGCTGGCAGGCGCCGCCTGCCTGGTCGCCGACAGCCTCGGCATCAGCCGCCAGACCGCGTTCGGCGACCTGCTCGGCGTCATCGCGGCGATGTTCTACGCCGGCTACCTGATCGGCGTCAGCCGCCAGCGCCGCGTCTTCGACACCGTGCAGGTCATGTTCTGGACCACCGCCGCCGGTGCCGTGGTCACACTGCCATTGGCCGTGGCGCTGGGCGAGACGCTATGGCCGGCATCGACACGTGAATGGGGGCTGCTCGTCGGTCTGGCCCTGCTCTCGCACGTCGGTGGGCAGGGGCTGATCGCCTACGCGCTGGCGCACTTGCCGGCGGCGTTCTCGTCGGTGAGCCTGCTGCTGCAGCCGGTCGCGGCGTCGCTGTTCGCGTGGCTGCTGCTGGCAGAGGCCTTCGGCCCGCTGCAGGCGCTCGGCGGCGCGATCGTGCTCGGTGGCATCGTGCTGTGCCGGTTTTCGATGCTGCGCGCACAGCGCTGAGCGCTCGCGCCGGTCCGCGATGGCAGGAGGCGAACCGCGTGCCACAGGGCCGGACCAGCGAGGTCCGTCATCCGCGACGGCGCCGTGCTCGCGCAAGGCCGTCGATCGCGTAGATCCCCAGTGCCAGCCAGATGCAGCCGAAGCCGAGCGCCTGCGTGCGCGTGAACGGCTCGTCGAACAGCAGCACGCCGCAGGCGAGCTGTAGCGTCGGCGCGAGATATTGCAGGATGCCGATCATCGACAGCGGAATCCGGCGTGCGCCGATCGCGAACAGGACGAGCGGCAGCGCCGTCACCAGGCCGCCGGCGACCAGCAGCACGTCGACGTGCGGGCCGTGATGGCCGAAGCCGCCACTGCCGGCGGCTTCGCTCCACAGCAGGAAGGTGGCGGCCGGCACGAACAGCAGGCCGCTCTCGATGGCGAGGCCCTGCACCGCCGGCACCACCGCGAGCTTGCGGATCAGGCCGTAGCCGCCGAACGACAGGGCCAACGCCAGCGCGATCCACGGCGGGCGGCCGCCCTGCCAGGTCAGCCACAACACGCCGGTGGCGGCGACGCCCACCGCGAGCCACTGCGCGGCGTTCAGCCGCTCGCGCAGGATCAGCACCCCCATGAGCACGCTGACGAGCGGGTTGATGAAGTAGCCGAGACTGGTTTCGACCACGTGTCCGGCATTCACCGCCCAGATGTACAGCCACCAGTTGGCCGAAATCAGCGCGGCGCTGGTGGCGAGCATCGCCAACAGGCGCGGCGACAGGCTGCGCAGCCAGCCGAAGCCCTCGCGCAGCCCAAGCCACAGCGCGACGAACAGCAGGCACCAAATGATGCGGTGGGCCATGATCTGCGCCGCAGGAACGCTCTGCAGCAGCCGCCAGTAGATCGGGAACAGGCCCCAGATCAGGTAGGCGGCCGCGGCGGCGGCGAGACCCTGGCGCATCGTGGCAGGAGCCGCTTCAGCCGGCCACGCCCGGCCACGCGCCGCGCCCCACGGGGCGTGGCCGGGCCGCAGGATAGGGCGGCGTGGCAGTGGCGCCACGGCGGGCAGCGGCGGGCATGAGGAAAAGGCGCAAACAAGGGGCGCGCAGTCTACGCCGACGCCGGCCTTGTCGCAGCGGGGCCTAGCGGGTTTCGCTGCGGCGGCTCACAAGGTGCAAATGCAGCAGCGAGACCGGCTCGCGCGCCGCCAGCGCGGCGTCGAAGCGAGCGACCGCCTCGGCGCCGCTGCGGCGCTGCAGGTCGGCGCGCACGGCGTCGATCTCCGCCGGCATCGCGTCGCGGATGACGAACCAGTGGACGCAGAAGGCCAGCGCCAGCGCCACCGCGGCGGCGTTGCGCCGTGCCTGTGCGGAGCGTAGCGCCGTGCGCCGGTACGGCGGCTGCGGGTACGCCACCGGCGCCCGTGCGCAGTCATCGTTGGCCGGCGGCGCGACGCACAGGACGGCGGGACTCGGATCGTGCTGTAGCGTTTCCACGGCACGCGTCGTTCGGGGTGGCGCGTAACTGTCGCGCGCGGTCGCGCCGCAAGCCGTGCCGCTGGGCGCGAGCGGTCGCGAGGCGCCGCCGAACGGTCGGCGTAGAATCCGGCGCATGGACCCGCAAGTGCGCTTTCTCGATCCGCCGGTGAGCTGGGCCCTGCGCTCCTGGGACCGGCATCCGGCCGCCGAGCTGCTGCCGGATCGGCACCAGTCGCTGTTGCGTAGCGAGCCCGAGAAATACGCGCAGATGGTGCAGGGCGTCACCAGCTTCGGCATCTATCTGATCGACCGCGACGGCGTGATCCGCAGTTGGAACCGCGGTGCCGCGAACCTGACCGGCCACGCGCGCGAGCAGGTGCTCGGCCAGCCGTTCCAGATGCTGTTCGTCGACGCCGACGTACGCGCCGGGGTGCCGCGACGCACGCTGGAGTTCGTGCGCGCGAATCATCACGTGCGCGACGAGCAGCGGCGCGCGCGCCGCGGCGGCGCGGATTTCCTCGCCCAGATCGCGCTCGATGCGCTGCGCGCCGCAAGCGGCGAGCTGCTCGGCTTCGTCGAGGTGTTCCAGGACATCACCGAGGCCAAGCAGCGCGAAGAGCGGTTGTACCAGCGCGCGACCCGCGATCCGCTGACCGGCGTCGCCAACCGCGGGCATTTCACCGAGATGGCGGCGCTGGAAATCGAGCGCGCACGGCGCTTCGCCGAGCCGCTGTCGCTGATGCTGCTCGACATCGATCACTTCAAGCGCGTCAACGACACGCACGGGCATGAAGCGGGCGATCGGGTGATCCAGACGCTGGCGCAGACCTGCGTCGCCAGCGCTCGCAAGATCGACCTGGTCGCGCGCCTGGGCGGCGAGGAGTTCGCGATCCTGCTGCCGCGCGCCAACAAGGAGCCGGCCGCCGAGATGGCGCAGCGCCTGCGCCGCCTGATCGGCGAGCAGCGTGTGCCTATCGGCGGCGGCCGCGAGATCGCGTTCACCGTGAGCATCGGCGTCGCCTCGCTGCGGCCGACGACGCGCGACCTCGCCGAGCTGCTGCGCAATGTCGATGCCGCGCTGTACAAGGCCAAGCGCGAAGGGCGCAACCGCGTGGAGCTGTGGTTCGAGTAGCGGGCGCTGCGGCGCGGCGCCCCGCGGCGACTCAGGCGTCGATGCGTTGGTAGTAATCCATGAGGATCTTGGCGACTTCGGGCCGCGAGAACTCCGGCGGCGGGGCGATGCCCTGGCCGAGCATCTCGCGCACCTTGGTGCCGGACAGGTTGATGAAGTCCTCGGGGCCGTGGTCCGGCGCCTCGCGCATCATCACCACGCGGCCGAGCTTCTTGCTCCAGGCGGTGTTGTCGGCGCCGAAGATCTGGATCTTCAGCGCATCGGCGGGGATTCGCTTGAAGATGTCCTGCGCGTCGAAGGGACCGTAGTAGCTGCCGACGCCGGCATGGTCACGGCCGACGATCAGATGCGTGGCGCCCATGTTCTGGCGGAACACCGCGTGCAGCACCGCCTCGCGCGGGCCGGCGTAGAGCATGTCGAAGCCGTAGCCGGTGACCATCACCGTGTTCGGCTCGAAGTACAGCTCGACCATCTTGCGGATGCAAGCATCGCGCACGTCGGCCGGAATGTCGCCCGGCTTGAGCTTGCCGAGCAGCATGTGGATGACGATGCCGTCGGCGTTCAGCCGCTCCTTGGCCATGCGGCACAGCTCCTCGTGCGCGCGATGCATCGGGTTGCGGGTCTGGAAGGCGACGACCGTGTTCCAGCCGCGCCGGCGGATCTCGTCGCGGATTTCGACCGCGGTGCGAAAGGTGTCCGGGAACTCGGCCGGAAAGTAGCTGTAGTTCAGCACCTGGATCGCACCCGACAGCAGGGTGTTGCCCAGATCGGTGAAGGTGGCGACGCCGGGGTGCTTGGGATCGAGCGTGCCGAAGATTCTCTCGGTCATCAGCTTGATCTGCGCGTCGGACACGGTTTCGACCGCGGCGACGTCCATCACCGCCAGCACCGGATGGCCGTCGACATTCGGGTCGCGCAGCGCGATGCGCGTGCCGGCCTTGATCGAGCTGTCCTTGGTCAAGTTGACGATCGGCACCGGCCAGAACAGGCCGGACGTGGTCTTCATCGACTCGGCCACCGACAGCGCGTCGGCCAGATTCATGTAACCGGTCAGCGGGTTGAAGTAACCGGCGCCGAGCATCACCGCATTGGCGGCGGCGGCGGAGTTCACCAGCAGCGACGGCAGTTTTTCGGCCTCGGCCTGCAGCTTGGCGCGGGCGGCGTCATCGGCGACGTAGAGCGGATTCAGGGTGGCGGAACCGTGCGGGGCAATCATGTCGTGAACCGTGTCGAGCAGCGGAGTGTGGGGTGGCGTAAGGCGCGGCATCGAGCGCCTAGCTAGCCGCCGATTTCGTTGGCGCTGGTGATGATGCGGCCGACCAGGCCGTAGTCCTTGGCCTCCTGCGCGCTCATCCAGTAGTCGCGCTCGGTGTCCTGCTGGATGCGCTCGAGCGGCTGGCCGGTTTCGCGCGCGAAGATTTCGTTGAGGCGACCGCGCATGCGCACGATCTCCTTGGCCATGATGGCGATGTCGGACGCGGTGCCGCCGGCGCCGCCGGACGGCTGGTGCAGCATGAAGCGCGTGTTCGGCAGGCTCAGGCGGTTCTCGCGCTTGGCGGCGGCGTAGATCAGCGCGCCGGCGCTGGCGACCCAGCCGGTACCGATGATGCGCACCGGCGGCGTGACGAACTTGATCATGTCGTGCATGGTGTCGCCGGATTCGACATGGCCGCCCTGGCTGTTGATGTAGATCGTGATCGGCGCGTCGGAGTCCGCGGCCAGCGCCAGCAGGCGTGCGCTGAACAGCTCGGCGACCTTCTGGTTGATCGCGCCGTAGATCAGGATGGTGCGCGCCTTGAACAGACGCTCTTCGAGCGCGCGCGAGCGCGCGGCCTTGGCCTCGTCTTCCTTCTCGGCGTTGTGGAACGGTTCGATGAGCATGGTCTGTCGGGCGCGTCTAGGCGCGAGCGTGAAGATGGGGAGCGGCGATTCTACCCGGCCCGCCGCACTTTCAGTCGGCCGGCACCGTGCGGCCGCCGGTTCAGGCGCCGTGCCGCCGCCGCGCGTGGCGGCGTTGCGCTCGCCGGGGGGCGTCCACGGTTTGCGGGCACCGACGCGATCGCGCAAAGCGGTGGACCCGCCGCTGACGGCATCGGAACTTTTTTGCGCGGTGGGCGTGCTGATCCCCGTGAGGAACGCGCGGGTCCGTTCACCTGCGGATTCCACCGGTGGATCAAGGCCAGTAATCTAAGCCGTTGCATGCGCAAGCGTGGGTGCGGACGGCAGGTCCATGCATATCCTCGTCACCGGTGGCAGCGGGTTCATCGGCACGGCACTGTGTCGCGCGCTCATCGCGCGTGGCGATGGCGTCACCGTGCTCACGCGCGACGTGGCGCGTGCGCGCCAGCGGTTGCCGCAGAGCGTGCACTGTATTGACGATCTGGCGCAGGCCGCACCGGCCGAGGCCGTGGTCAATCTCGCCGGTGAGAATCTCGGCGACGGTCGCTGGAGCGCCGCGCGCAAGCAGCGCTTCGTCGACAGCCGCGTGCAGACCACGCGCCGGCTGATCGACTGGATGCAGACCGGCCCGCGGCCGCAGGTGCTGGTGTCGGCTTCGGCGATCGGCTGGTACGGCGCGCGCGGCGACGAGGAGCTCGGCGAGAACGCATCGCCCGGACGGCCGGATGAGTTCAGCGCGCAGCTATGCCGCGCCTGGGAGGCCGAGGCCTTGCAAGCCGAAGGCTTGGGCGTGCGCACTTGTTTGCTGCGCATCGGCATCGTGCTTGAACGCGACGGCGGCAGCTTGCAGCAACTACTGCTGCCGTTCCGTCTCGGTCTGGGCGGTGTCATGGGTAGCGGCGCGCAGTGGATGTCGTGGATCCACCGCGACGATCTGGTCGGCCTGATCCTGTGGCTGATCGACACGCCGCAGGCGCAGGGCGCCTACAACGGCACAGCACCGCAGCCGGCGCGGCATCGCGAGTTTGTGCGCACGCTGGCGCGTACGCTGCGCCGTCCGGCCCTCATCCCGATTCCGGCGCCGGCGCTCCGACTGCTGCTCGGTGAAATGGCGGGCCTGGTGCTCGAAGGTCAGCGCGTGCTGCCCCAGCGCGCGCTACGCGGCGGCTACGTGTTCCGCTACCCCGATCTGGCAACCGCGCTCGCCGCGATCCTTGCCCCGCGTCGGCCGCAAGTCCATTAGAATCCGCGCCACGCGCCCGTAGCTCAGCTGGATAGAGTACTTCCCTCCGAAGGAAGGGGTCAGAGGTTCGAATCCTCTCGGGCGCGCCAACAACTGGATCGCCCCGGGTTTTGAGCGGGCTCCGACGCTCGACAAGGCAGCCATCGAGCAGACATCGAAGTTCTCGTCCGAAGTGCGCGAGCGCGCCGAGGCCTGGCTGCGCGACGACAACCACGAGATCCCGCACGAGTCGCTGAACGACCTCACCTGCGTCGAGTACGGACTTCACCACCCGCCCGACACCTCCAATGATCCGTGGCCCTAAATTGGGGGAGGGGACACCCGGGCTTGCTCCAACGCCTCAAGCCCTTGCGGGCTTGAGGCGCGTCCGGCCGTCCCTGACCGTCCCGAGAGCTTGAAAAGTTCACCAGCGCTCAGCCGCCGAACAGCTTCTCGAAAGCCTTGTCGAGCACCTTGTCGACGGCTTCGTCGGTGGCCTGGTCGACTTCCTGGTTGGCGCGGTCTTCGACACGCTCCTGCTGACGCTGCGCCTTCTGGCCGAACAGGCCGCCGAGCGGATTGCCGCCGCCGGTGTTGGCGGCACCGGCGGCGCCGGCGTCGGCATTGGCCGCCGCACCGCCGGAAAACAGGCTGCCGAGGTCCGGCATCTGCTGCGGCTGCGCCGGCAGCGTGAAGCGCGAGGGCGGCGGCGTGCTGCCACTGAGCGACACCAGCTTGTATTGCGTGCCGAAGCGCAGCACACCCTGGCCCTTGAGCTCGGCGCTCATGCGCTTGCTGCCCTCCGGTATCTGCACGCCGAAGGCCTTGGCCATGGTCTCGCTCACGAGCATCATGCTGTCGCTCATCTCGCGCAGGTTCTTGTCGTTCGACAGCACGATCTCCTCGGTCTTGCGCTCGCCGTCGTCGACATAGGTCAGCACATGGACCTTGCCGCTGATGCCGGCCACGGTCTCGGTGCGGCCGGTGTCGCTGAGGCTGATGAACTGGTCGACGTCCTGGTTCACGCTTGCCATCGACTGCTGGGCGATACCGCCGAGCATCTTGCCCATGCCGGACATGTCGATGACCATCGGCTGGCCGTTCTGCTCGGTGACGCTGTAGATCTTGCCGTCACGCATGATCATGTAGTTGCCGTCCTGCTGCGGCACATCCATGCGCAGCAGCGCGCCGTCGAATTCGTAGGTGATCCGCTGCTTGTCGCTGCCTTCGCCGGCTTCGACGACGGCTTTGCCGCCGGCCCAGGCCCAGGCGGGCGTCGCGGCGACGGCGATGGCGATCAGGGTTCGTGAGAGGTTCATGCACTGCTCCGGTGGGGGTGGATCAAGACGTGCGCGCGCATCGCGCTCACGAACGTGCGGCCGGTGTCGCTGCCGCAGGGGTATCGAAGCGATTCTTGGTGAAGGCCATCGCCTTGTCACCCAGTTCCTTGAACTTGCCCGACGCCGAGTCGAGCTTGTTGGCCCAGTCCTCGCGCGGGGTCTGGCCCTCGGTGGCCTTGAAGTAGGCCTGCATCAGGCAGGTCATCGCAATCGGATCGATCAGCGCGGCCTTGAGCGAGTAGGCGGTGATTGCCGCAATCGCGAAGGTCCAGAAGCCGGCGACGCCGGGGAACAAGGCCGCCAGGGCAGCAACCGGCGCGAACACGAGAATGAACACCAGCAAGGTCAGGAACCAGACAAACACGGTCAGCCACAGCGCATTCTTCAGCAGGTTCTGGTAGTTCTGCGCGTACAACACGACACCGTCGCGCGCACCGGCCCAGGGATTCTGCTGCTGCGTGCGGATGTTGTACGCGAGGATCACCTCGTCGACGTAGGTCAGCGACATGTTGATGACCGCGGTAACGAACTTCATCACGTTCTGCAGCGCCGGAATCGGCAGGATGGCCGAGATCGTCAGCACCGTGGCATTGAATGCACGCAGAATGCCCTTGATCAGCTGGTCGACGCCGAACAGCACCGAGGATTCGACGAAGCGCTCCTTGACCACCGCGGTGGCGTGGGTGATCTGGTTCCTGCCCTCGGGAATCGGCTGGTTGTCGAGCAGCGGCACCAGCACCGCGATGTGGCCGGCCTTGACCATATACAGCAGGTACTCGCGAGCGAAATAGAGCACGCCCGAAACGATTGCAAAGCCGGTGCTCGCCCCCCAGAACGCGCCATTGGCTGCCGCCTCGGCATCACCGGTACTGCCGATCAGATAGCCGATGCCGCCCCCGCCGCCGGTGGCAATAACGTATGCCAGCGTGATGCCCAGATAGATCACCAGCCGCAGGCCGATGAACGGCGCGGTCCGCGCCATCAGACCGAGAGCTCTGCCGAGTTCGAAATCCCACATTGTCAGCTCCCTGCCTGTTCCAGATCCGAGTTGATTGATTGCCGGCGGCGCGTGCCGATCGGACGCTGCGACTCTACGCGGTGCGCTGTGCGGCGGGCGTGATGATCGGCACGTTCCATCATCGTTCCTAGAGTTTCGGCTTCGCGCGCAGCTCGGTGATGTCGAAACGACCGCTGGCGCCATCGACAGTCTGGCCTGCGAGCTTCTTTGCCAGCACGTTCGGCACCATCTTGTCGGCCTTGAAACTGCCGGCGATGCGCCAGGTGCTGTCTTCAATCTGCTCGAATCGTTCGATGCTGACCTCGGCCGGATGCGCTTCGTCAGTCGTGAACGATTGCGTCAGTTTCCTGTTGTCCGGCGTGTACTCAAGGACGGCGGACTCAAGGCGGTTGTCTGCCATCGTGAAGCTCAGGACCAGCGCGGCGGTCGCGCCGCCGGCCGAAATGCCGCGGATCGTGACATTGCGACGCTTGATCATGTCGATATCGCGCAGCTCGGACGTGTAGATCGTCTTGCCAGCGAAATGGTCGGCAAGCGCTTGTACGTCGCTGCTCTGCACCTTCACATCGCCCTTCAGCCGGGCGTTGGCGTCGTCCAGCGTGCGTCGTCCCTCGGCGCTGTCGAGCTGTTGCGCGGCGACCTCGCCGAGGTTGTCGGCGAGTTTGGTGGCGATCGAGCGATAGACCGTCGCCCCCTTGCCGATGTCGAGCTCGATCGTGCCTTGCAGGCGCTCATTGGGTTTGAGCGCGTCATCGGCGGCCACGTCGATCGGCAGCGCATCGGCGGCAACCGCGTCGCTGCTGCCGCTGCCTCCACAGGCGCTGAGCAAAAGGCCGGTCAGCAGCGCGGCGGATGTCAGACGGATACTCATGTTTCACTCCTGCGCGGCGTCGGCCGCAATCAATTTCACGCCGGTCTTGACGCCGGCGACCCATCCTTCGCCTTCCTCGCGAAGACTCATCGGATAACCGCGTCCCTTCAGATGGCAACGCGGGTACTCGATGAAGAAGCTGCCGGTCGGTTCGTAATGCCAGCCGCCGCAGCTGTCGTCCTGAACGCATAGCGCCTGGCATTCCTCGGCGGTCTGGCCGACGGCGAACTCCTCGACCCGGGTGCCGTCGCTGCCTTCGGCGCCGTCGATGGCGCCGCCGGCCGCCCATTCGAGCGCGAAGCCGGGTATCCACTGCTCGGCGGTCGTGACCGCGCTCGCCGGTGCCGGAGTGGGTGCGGCCACTTCGCCCAGCGCTGCATTCAGCCCGGCGGCGTCGCGTGCCTCGAGATAGCGACCGCCGGTGTTGCGCGCCAGGCACTGCAGTTGCTCGCGCGCCTTACCCTCGGGCAGGTCGAAACCGATGACGTTGGCGGTGAAATCGATACCAAGCTGTTCGAGCTCCGCACCGAGCGCGCAGGGGTCGGCGTTGCAGGTTTCCTCGCCGTCGCTGACGAGGATCACCGTCGCCTTCTGCTCGGTGAACTTGAGCTGCTCGGCGGCGAGTCGCACCGCTGCCGTGATCGGCGTCATGCCCTTCGGCGTGAGTTGCTGGACCTGAGCGCGCAGGGCTGCGGTGTCGCGCACAGCGGCGGGCAGTAGCACTTCGATGTCCGTGCAGTCGCCCTTGCGCCGATGGCCGTAGGCGATCAGCCCCAAGCCCTGTTCGGCCGGCCAGTCCTGCAGCATCGCGTCGACGGCATCACGCGCGAGCTCGATCTTGGTGCGGCCCTCGAGCTGGCCCCACATCGACCCCGAGGCGTCGAGTACCAGCATCGACTGTCCGCCGCCTGCTGCGGCCCCGCCTGCAAACAGGCCGAGCAGCGCCGTCGCCAGTCGGCCGGCGCGGCGCCGCAGCGCCGCGAGACCGAGGCCGAGCAGGGCCAGGCTGCCGATCGCGCCGCCGCCGCTGCCCGCGGCCGGCGCATCCTTGGCGCGCGCCGGCGTGCCCGGATCGCGGATCACCCCGTCGGCCACGCCGTCGGCGTCGCCGGCGCCGCCATCGGTCAGTGTTAGCGTGACCGTGCGGCCGTCCGCCGTCGCACCGGCAAAGGGGGCGCAGCCGGCGACATCGCACTTGACGTAGGTGTCGGCCAGCACGCCCCCGGGTAGCAGCAGGCTGACCTCGACGCTCGCGCCCGGCGCCAGCCCGGTGATGTCGAAGGCGAGGAAGTCGATCGGATAGTCGAAGTCTGCGGGCAGGTTCGCGGGGGCGGCGACCGTGCGTAAAGCCTGGAGGCTGCCGCTGGCCGTGACGATTTCGACGACGCGTCCGTCACCCAGGACGATTTCGCCGCGCGCGACCGGCGTGGGTGTCGGCGTCGCATTGGCCGTCGGCTGCGGGGTCGGCGTGCCAGTCGGAACGGCCGTCGGTGTGGGTGTCGGTGACGCGGTTGCGACCGGCGTCGGCACCGGCGTGGGGGTCGCTGTCGGCAACGGGGTCGGCGTGCCAGTCGGAACGGCCGTCGGTGTGGGTGTCGGTGACGCGGTTGCGACCGGCGTCGACACCGGCGTGGGGGTCGCTGTCGGCAACGGGGTCGGCGTGCTGGTCGGCTCCGGTGTCGGGAACGGTGTGGGTGACGGACTTGCCGTGGGGACTGGCGTCGGCAGCGGTGTCGACGAAGGGGTCGGTGTCGGCGCCACATCGTCGTCGAGCGCGGTGATGCGTGCGACCGAAGGCGTGTCGAGGACGGTGCCGCCGGCGGGATCGAGCAGGCGCGCGGTGTAGGTCTGGTTGCCGTCGGCGCGGCTGTTCTCGGCGGTGTCGATGCCGACGGTGCGGGTGCTGGTGTCGCCGGCGGCCCAGTTGAGCGGACCGGCGACGAGCAGGGTGCCGTCCGCGTCGTCGCGGATCTCGAAGCGCACCGAGATCGCGCCGGCATCGCCGAACACGCGCTCGACGGTCAGATTGGCCCGCTCGCCCTCGTTCACGGTGACGCTGCTGGCGGTGAAGCGCAGGCTGCCGGCGACGTCGTTGTCGAGAAAGGTCATCGCGGCCGTGGCCGGCGTGCCGAGCGTGGCGCCGCCGGCGGGTTCGCTCAAGCTGGCGGTGAACTGCTTCGAGCCGGACGGCGCGCTGTCGTCCTCGCTGCTCAGGCCGATGGTCTTCGGCGCCGCGTCGCCGTCGGCCCAGTCCAGCGTGCCGCCGACGAAGACGGTGCCCGTGGCGTTCTCGGTGATCGCGAAACGTACCGAGATCGCGCCGTCGCTGCCGCCGGTGCGCTCGACCGTCAGCTCGGCGCGCTCGCCCTCGGTGACGGTCACACCGGTGGCGCCGAAACGCAGGCTGCCCGGCAATGCCGCGCCGCTGGTTCGCGACACGAAGCTGCCCTGTCGCGTGTTGCCGACCGTGACGGCGAGATTGGTCGAGCGCACCAGGCCGCCCGCGATCAGCCGCGTGGTCGTGTCGGTGTCGATCGTTGCGGCCGCGGTGTGGCCGAGTTGCACATTCAGCGACGGCGGTACGCCGCTGCCGGAAACGAAGCGCAGCGTGCCGAAATCCGGCGGCGCGGCGTGACTGAACGACGCGCCACCGTCGAGAACCGCCTCGCCGTCGAACAGGCGCAGCGGGATGCGCACGAACTCACTGACGCCGGTGATCTCGACGGCCTCGCTCAGCACCGGCGTGCCGGGCTTGACGTGGGTGAGCGGCGCGAATGTGAACGGCTCCGGCGTCACGTCGAGTTCGTTGCTGACGATCGGTGTCGCCAGCACCAGCCAGCGCGCGAGCACCGAGCCGCTCTCCGCGACGCCGAGACCGACCGACACCAGGCGCTGCTGGAACGGATCGTAGGCGGTTGCGAAGAGCTGGTTGGTCCGCGTTGCACTGCCCAGCGGGTCGAAGAAGCCGCCGCCGAATGCGAGGCCCTGGCTGAAGATCGCGACCAGCGGACGGGTCGGCTTGATGTCATAGCTGCCGACCGCGACGGCACCGCCATTGGGCAATAGTTGCACGTCGCTGATCTGGTCGAAGCCGAAAGCTTCGTCCTGACGGGCGAGCAGGGTGCCATCGGGTGCAAACAGCAGCAGCCAGGCGCGGCCGGAGCCGCCGGCCGTGGAGCGGCCGCCGATCAGGAAGCTGCCATCGGGTGCGACATCGGCACCCCCGACGTCGTTCGAGGCGCCGACGTTATTGCCGTCGCGGACCGCGAACAGCAGAGGCTCGCCGTTGTTGAAGCTCGTGTCCGGGCTGCCATCCGGCATCAGCCGCCAGAACAGCATCTCCGAATCATTGCTGAAGTCGCTGCTGGCGGTGCCGGCGAGGAAGATGCGGCCGTCCTCGAGCAGGTTGACCGAGGTGAACTGCACCAGCGGGTAGCTGCGCTGGAAGAAGTTTGGACTGCCGATGCCCGGGGCGACACTGACGTAGCCGTCGCCGCTGAAGCCGGTATCGATACTGCCGTTGGGATTCAGGCGCGCCACCACGGCACTGCCGCCGCTCTGCAGTGCGCCGCCGCTGCTGCCGGCGGCGAGGATCTTGCCGTCGGCCTGCATCGCCAGCACGTCGAGTTGGTCGAAGCGCAGGCTGTTGTCGAAGGTGAAGTCGTTGAATGCCGCAGTGTTGCTGCCCTGGGCGTCGTAACGAACGATGCGGGTGAAGCTGTCGGTCGGCGAGTTGGCATTGGCCAGCGTCAGCGCGGCGACGACACCGCCGTCCGGATGGGCCAGCAGGGCGCGGCGCCCGACCGACAGGCTGCCGCTGTGCTGCAGGTCGACGTTGAATATCGGATCGAGCGTCCCGTCCGCACCGTAGCGGCGGATGTGGAAGCGCTGGTCCGTGGAATCCTGATTGTTGGTCGAATTGCCGCTCACGTAGAAGCTGCCGTCGGCTCGAAGCGCGAGTGCGCCGGCCAGCGCGCCGTGGCTGGATTCCCCGGGACTGGTGTAGACGGTGCCGTCTGCATTGAAGCTCGCGCCGGCCTGAAGGGCGCCGGTGCCCGCCAAGACTGCAACCAGCGCGACCGCAGCCGCGTACCTGCCATCGATATGCTTCCTCATTTCCGTATTCCGTGAACACCGGCACAGGCGGGATGACGCGGATGCCGGCAAAATCCGGCTCATCGCCGGCCGCCTTTAGGGTCGTCTGTAAGGGATATACGGATCGTGAGCGCCAATCCGGACATCGCAGTTGATGCCGATCCTGCCCCCGTCGGCGGGGCGGGCAGCGTGGGCGCGAGCCGTGAATTGGCAGCGTTGCTGTATCCGGAGCTGCGGCGCGCGGCGCGGGGCATCCGCGCTGGGGTACGCGCGGGGGACACCCTGCAGACCACCGCGCTGATCCATGAGGCTTATCTCAAGCTGGCGCGTGCGAGCGTCTGGCAGAGCCGAGGGCACTTTCTCGCAGCGGCAGCGATGGCGATGCGCCAGGTTCTGGTTGACGATGCCCGCGCGCGGCTCGCGCTGCGCCGCGGCGAGGGCCTCGTGCCGCTATCGCTCGATGCGCCGGGCGTTCAAGAGGTTCCGCATGAGGCCGAGCCGGACGAGCGCGTCGTCGCCGTCGCCGACGCGTTGGAGCAATTGGGCCGGCTCAATCCCCGGCTCGCGCAGGTGGTCGAATGTCGCTATTACGCCGGGTACACCGAGGCGGAAACGGCGCTCGCTCTGGACATCAACGAACGCACGGTGCGCCGTGACTGGGTCAAGGCGCGAGCGTGGCTGTTTCAGGCCTTGTCGGATTCCGCTGGTGCGGCGGAACCGGCCCCCCACTGACGGCGCAGGGCCTCGATCTGCGGCAAAAAAGGCGCGCCGCTGCGGCCGAGATCGCGCAGCCGTACTTCGGCGCGATCCAGTCTGCTGAGCGCCGTAGCCAGATCGCCACGCGAGTGTGCGACTCTCGCGCGTGACACATCGAGCAGCGCCGTCAGCACGTGTGCCTCGCCGTAGGTTTCCCGTAGCAGCGGCGCCAGGGAGTCCAGTTCGGACGCAGCCTGGTCCGGTTCGCCGAGGGCACTCAGGGTGTCGGCGAGCCCCAGGCGTGCGGACACCGTCAGCACGCTGCTGGCGCCCGCGTACCGTTCGCCCAGCTCGACGGCCTCGCGCAGCAGGGGCAGCGCCTCGTCGGCGCGATCGATCTGCGTCAGGGTCTTGCCGAGGTTGTTGACGAGCGCCGCCAGCGCCGCCGACGGCGGATACAGCTCGCGACGCAGGTTCAAGGCGCGCTCGAACACCGGCACCGCCGCGTCCGGACGCTGTCTGCGCATCTCGGCGGCGGCCCAGTTGTTGAGCGTGTTCAGCGCATCGGCGCTGCGATCGAGACGGAGCGCCGCCCAGATCGCGCTGGCCTGCTCGAAGCGCGCGATCGCCTCGTCGAAGCGGCCGACCTGGTAGTAGGCGATGCCGAGGTTGTTGACGAGTTTTCCGGTTTCGCGATGGATCTCGCCGGACAGCGCGAGGCGTTCCGGCAGCGCCGCTTCGAGTGTGCGCAACGCCTGTTCAGGGTTGCCGTTCGCGCGTTCCAGCTGCGACTGGAGCAGCCGGCTCATCGCCAGTTCCTCGCGGTAGGCTTGCGGCCTTGCATTCCAGAACGTCTGTGCGGCGGTGAGCATCCGCGCGGCTTCGCCCTGCTGGTCGTCGCGGAACTCGATCTGCGCCAGATCGTGTTGCGCCATCGCCCGCTGTTCGTCGGGAACCGCGCTGCCTTCGCGCAGTAGACGTTCGAGCAGCGGCCGCGCACCGGTGTAATCGTCGAGCGAGAAGTACAGCTCGGCCAGCGCGATGAGGATGTCGGCATAGGCGCCGGGATCGCCGGCGAACTCGTCGTGCATGCGCGCCGCGGCGCGATCGAGCACGTCCTTGGCGGTGACCGAGGCGCCCGCCGCCTGGTCGCCGGCGCTGCGGAACATCAGCATCAGATACTGGCGCACGGCGTCGGCGCGCTCCGCCTCGCGGCGCGCGAGATCGCGTTCGATCGCCGTTTCGCGTGCCTGCCACAGCACGCCAGCGAGCCCGAGCAGCAGTGACGCGAACACCGCTGCGCCCGCCGCGAACCACCAGCGACGGCGCCGTATCGTGCGGCCGAGCAGGTAGGGCAGCGTGGCATCGCGGGCGCGTACCGGGCGCGCGTCGAGCCAGGCGCGCAGATCGTCCGCGAGCGCATCGACCGTCGCGTAGCGCTGATCCGGTCTGGAACGCAATGCCTTGAGCACGATGCTGTCGAGATCGCCGCGCAGTCTGCGCGCCAACGCTCCACGGACGCGGCTGCTCGGCAAGGGCGGATCGCCGGCGGACAGGCGTTCGAGTGTCTGCAGCAGCGCGGCGCCACCGCTCATCCACAGGCGCTGGCCGGTCAGCAGCTCGTGCAGGATCACGCCGAGCGCGTAGACATCGGTTGCGGCCGAGACCGGTTCGCCGCGCAGTTGCTCTGGCGCGCAGTAATCCGGCGACGCCCGGATCACCTGCGTGACATCACCGGCCGGCGCCGCGTCGAGCAGCTTGGCAATGCCGAAATCGAGCAGCTTCACGCGAGCGTCGGCGGTGACCAGAATATTTGAGGGCTTCAGGTCGCGATGAACGATCAGGTGCTGGTGCGCATGGCTGACCGCCGCGCACACCTGTAGGAACAGCTCGATACGCGCACGCAGCTGCAGGTCGCGGGCATGCGTGGTCAGCGCGCTGCCTTCGACGAACTCCATCACCGCATACGGCAGGCCATCGTGTTCGCCGCCGTCCAGCAGATGGGCGATACCCGGGTGTTCGAGGCGACTGAGGATGCGGCGCTCCTCGGCGAAGCGTCGGCGCGCGTCGGCGGAGTCCAAGCGCGTCAGCAGCTTGAGCGCGGCGCGCTGTTCGAAGTCGCGATTGGCGCGCGTGGCCGCATAGACCTCGCCCATGCCGCCGCGACCGAGCAGCGTGCCGACGCGCCACTGGCCGACCAGCGTCCCCGGCGTCAGCCGCGTGTGCGCCGGTGTATGCGGTTGCAGGAAATCGCCGCTGGCGGCCTCGGCCTGCAGCAGCTTGTCGACCTCTGCACGCAGTGCCGGGTCTGCGCATTCACGATCGAGAAACGCGGCGCGCGCATCCGCGTCGAGCTCGAGCGCGGCGTCGAACAGGGCTTCGATGCGGGACCAGCGCTGGGCGTCGTCCATGGTCTGCACAGGCCAAGTGGGAAGGGCAAGCTAACGGTGCCCCCGACGCCGCGCAAGTCGCGCTACGGCTTTTTCTCGAATACCGCGTAGTAGAAGCCGTCGTGCGCGCCGCCGGGGGCGAGGCGCCGACCGTGCTCGGTCTTCTCGCCCCAGGCCGCGTCGATCGGCACGACGCGCAAGTCTTCCCCGAGCAGGCGAAAGCGGTTGGCGATCTCGTCGCCCTCATCGCGCAGCAGCGAGCAGGTCGCGTAGACCAGCCGGCCGCCCGGCTTGAGCAGCGGCCACAGCGCCTTGAGCAGCTTGAGCTGGGTCTGCTGCAAGGCCGGAACATCGGTCGGCCGGCGCAGCCACTTGATGTCCGGATGGCGGCGGATGACGCCGGTGCCGGAGCAGGGTGCGTCGACCAGGATGCGGTCGAAGGGCTTGCGGTCATGCCAGCGTGCCGGCTCGCCCGCATCACCGGCGAGCACCGTGGCCTTGAGCTTGAGGCGACGCAGGTTCTCGTCGACGCGGATCAACCGTGTGCCATCGGCGTCGAGCGCGGTGAGGTTCACGTCGGCGCGTTCGAGGATGTGCGCGGTCTTGCCGCCGGGCGCGGCGCAGGCGTCGAGTACGCGCTGTCCCGGCTTGAGGTCGAGTAGATCGACCGCGAGCTGCGCCGAGGCGTCCTGCACCGAGACCTGGCCGCTGACGAAGCCGGGAATCTTCTCGACCGGACGTGGCTCGGCAAGCGTGACCGCATCCGCTGCATGCGGATGGGCCTCGGCGGCGATGTTCATCTCGGCGAGGCGTTTGACGTATTCGTCGCGCGACAGCCGCCGGCGATTGACGCGCAGCGTCAGCGGTCCCTGGAGGTTGTTGGCGGCGAGCACCGCTTCCCAGTGCTGCGGCCAGTCGCGCTGCAGCATTTCGACCAGCCACGCCGGATGCGAATGCCGCACGGCCGGATCTTTCGGCAGGCGCTGTTCGAGCGCGGCGCCTTCGCGCGCGTAACGCCGCAGCACGGCGTTGACCAGACCGTGCAACTGCGGCTGCTTGAGGATCTCGACGGCGTCGACGGTCTCGTGGATCGCCGCGTGCGCCGGCGTCTTGAGCGAGCGCATCTGGTGGATGCCGACGAGCAGCAACGCGGCGATGTCGTCGTCGGCGGCCAGCGGCTTGTCGAGTAACTGCACGGTGAGCCACTGCAGCGCCGAGAGCTCGCGCAGCACGCCGTAGGACAGCGTGCGCACCATCGCCGCGTCCGATGCCAAGCGCAGGCGCGCGGCCGGTTCGAGCGCATCGTCGAGCGAGCGCCCGCGCAGCACGCGGCTGATCGTGCGCGCGGCGACGGCGCGCACATTGGCGAGCGGTCGGTGATTGCCGCGCAGCGGCGCATCGCCGCCGGGACGCGGTACACGCGGACGCTCGTGACTCGCCGAACTGCCGGCGCCGACGCGCGAGGGCTTGTGCTGAATCGCCACCGGCTTGCTGCTCGTCGGTCTGGCGTTGCCACTCGGACGCTGATCCGGGCGCGCGCCCGGTCGGCCACTGGCGCGGCCGTTGGGCTTTTGTCCGCGATACGGCCCTTTGGCATCCGGATTCTTGCCGGACCCGCCGCTGCCGGTCCGGCCCGGACCGCCGCCCACGTGCGGCTTTCCGCCGTAGGGGTTCGCGGACGCTTGGCCAGATGGACGGCCCGTGGGGCGATTGGATGAGCTGGGCGGGCGACTGTTCTTCATGCGGCGCGCATCATCGCAGGCGCGCCGATCGCGCGATAGTCCGGGCGCGGCGGCCAATCCCCGGCGCGCCGTCGTGCTGGCAACATGCGCGACCCGGGTTCGCGGTGGCTGAGCGCGCCCGCGCGGTGACAGACGATGCGAGATCGAGGAGTGTGCGAATGAAGACGGCGATGCTGCGACGGTTCACGCTGGCGGCGGTGCTGGTGCTCGGCGCTTGTGGCGGCGGCGGTGGCGGCGCGCCGGGCGCGGGCAGCGACGCCAAGTGGTTCACCTACGAGCGCGCCGAGGACTATCCGGGCGTGGCGCAGATCGGCGGCCTGAAGATCACGATGGCGGACGGCATCGAACTGTCGGCCAGCGTCGCACTGCCGGCCGATGCCGACGGCAATCCCGCCGAGGGGCCATTCCCGGTCATTCTGACGCAGACCGGCTACAACAAGAGCATCCCGGCGATTCCGGCGTCGAACGACTATCTGGTCAAGCGCGGCTACGCGCACCTGTCGGTGGACGTGCGCGGCACCGGGCTGTCGCAGGGTCAGTGGGAGGCTTTCGGCGAGACCGAGCAGGCCGACTATCTGGCGGTGATCGACTGGGCGTCGAAGCAGGCCTGGAGCAACGGCAGCGTCGGCACCTGGGGCGCATCGTTCATGGCGATCACCCAGCTCTACACGGCGGCGCACCAGCACCCGGCGCACAAGGCAGTGTTCGCGATCGTGCCGATGGCCGATGGCTACCGCGACATCGTCTTTTCCGGCGGCCAGACCAACATCGGCTTCATTCCGTTGTGGATGGGCCTGGTCACGGCGCTCGGCGTGCTGCCGGTGGAGCCCGACCCGGTGGCGCCGGTGACGATGCTCGAACACCTGAGCAGCGCGCTGCTGAATTTCCAGGTGCCGGTGATCCTGCAGTCGGCGCTCGGCGTCGGCGGCTACAACTACGACGGCGAGTTCTGGCGCACGCGCTCGCCGATCGAGCAGGCCGATCGCATCCGCATTCCGACCTTCATCGTCGGCGGTCTCAACGACATCTTCCAGCGTGGCGAGCCGCTGCTGTACGAGGCGATCTCGCGCAACACCACGACCAAGCTGCTGATCGGGCCGTGGCAGCATCTCGACGGCGCCAGCGGCGCCGGCCTGCCACGCGATGGTGTGCCGCCGCTGAACAACCTCGCGCTGATGTGGTTCGATCAGTACCTGCGCGGCCTCGATGTCGGCGCCGCCTCGGTGCCCAATGTCACCCAGTACTACTACGGCGCCGAGCGCTACGCGACGACGACCGACTGGCCGCACCCGCAGGCGCGCGCCGAGCGCTGGTATCTGCGCGGCGACGGTGCGCTGTCGCGCGAGCCGCCGGCCGCCGGCGAAGGCGGCCGCGTGGTGCTGCAGCAGCCGGCCAACGGCATCTGCTCGACCAGCACCTCGCAGTGGACCGCCGGCCTTCTCGGTCTGGTGCCGCTGCCGTGCTTCGACAGCAACAACCTCAACGAGAACCCGCTGTTCGAGATCACCTACAGCACCGAGCCGATGGCCGAGGACTACGTCGTCAATGGCCCGATCCAGGCCGATCTGCACATCTCGACCACCGCGCTCGACGCCGGCGTGCTGGTGCGCGTCACCGAAGTGTCGCCGGACGGCAACTCGCGCGAGCTGACCAACGGCATCCTCACCGCGTCGCTGCGCCAGGTCGATCCGGCGCGCTCGCGCTATCTCGACGGCCAGATGATCCAGCCCTGGCATCCGTTCACCGAGGCCTCGCGCGAGCCGGTCGGCATGAACACCATCGTCCATCTGCCGGTCGAGGTGTTCCCGTCGAGCTTCGTCATCAAGCAGGGCTACCGCTTGCGTGTGACCGTCGGCGCCAGCGACTTTCCGCACGGCCTGCCGCCGGTGGTCGATCTGGTCGACCAGCTCGTCGGCGTGATGACCGTGCACAGCGACGCCGAACATCCGTCGAGCATCGTCGTGCCGGTCGTGCCGCGTAGCGCGCTGCCGGCCGATTGAGCGGACGACACATCGGCGCCGTCACCGAACGCGGCCGATCTCGCTGCATGGCCGTCCGGGCGTGCCTTGCCCGCAGCGCGGGCGCTGACGCGCGGAAATGGTAAGGTCGGGACTGCGCGTACCGTCCACCAGCGGGCTTGACTGCCCCGGCGCGGCGCACCGTGCCCGCGGCGACGCGGCCTTGCGCGTCGCGGACCTCGATGAGCGAGCAGCCGATCGATGAGCGCCCCGAAACAGCGATGCCCCGTTTTCCCCGGCACCGCCCCCGGGGGGTCGGCATGAGCCGCCGCCGCTTTCCACTGCGCGCCCGTGTGCGCCTCGTCTTAATGCGCTGGCGTCCGCGCGCCGCATATTGGACGGCCGCCGCGGCCATCGGCCTGGCGGCGGCCGCGTTCGCCTGGAGCAGCGAGGCAGCCCAGCACCTGTTCTTCGCCGTGGACGAGCGCCTGCCTTGGCTGGCGCTGCTGCTGACGCCGTTGGGGATGGTCGCCGTCGCTTGGATCACGGCCCGCGTCGCGCCCGGCGCCGCCGGTAGCGGCATCCCGCAGGTGCTCGCGGCGCTGCGCAATGAAGGCCGCGCGCTGCGCGCCGAGCTGCTGGCGCTGAAGACCGCAGTGATGAAGATGGTGCTGACCGTCGTCGGCATCGCCTGCGGCGCCTCGGTCGGACGCGAGGGCCCGACCGTGCAGATCGGCGCGGCCATCGCCAACGTCGTGGGTGTGCGTCACCGAAACCCGGCGGTCCAGCGCAGCCTGATCCTCGCCGGTGGGGCGGCAGGCGTGGCCGCCGCTTTCAACACGCCGGTGGCGGGCATCGTCTTCGCCTTTGAGGAACTCGCCCGTAGCCTGGAAGAGAAGGCGAGCGGTACCTTGCTGCTGCTGGTGATCATCGCCGCCGTGGTGGCGATGTCGCTACTCGGCCATCGCGTCTATCTGGGCGTGGTCGATGCCCACCTCGTGCACTGGCACGAGTGGCGCGCCGTGCTGATCTGCGGCGTCGCCGGCGGTCTCGCCGGCGGCCTGTTCAGCCGCGTGCTGTACGCCGGTAACCGGCGCATGCGCGAGCTGCGCCAGCGTTGGGGCTGGCGCGTATCCGCGGCTTGCGGCCTGGGCGTCGCCGTGCTGGGTCTGCTGTCGCTGGGTGCGGCCTACGGCAGCGGCTATCGCGAGACCCTGGTCGCGCTCGAGGCGCCGGAGCAGTTGCCGCTGCTGTATCCATTGATCAAGGCCGCGGCGACCCTGCTGTCGTATCTCAGCGGCATCCCCGGGGGCGTGTTCTCGCCTTCGCTGGCCATCGGCGCCGGCCTGGGCGCCGACCTCGCCCACTTGCTCGACTTTGCGCCTACGGCCGCCGTCGTGCTGCTGGGCATGGCCGCCTATTTCTCCGGGGTCACCCAGACGCCGCTGACCGCGGCCGTGATCGTCTCGGAGATGACCTTGGACCAGCGCATGGTCCTGCCGCTGATGGCCGCCAGCCTCATCGCCGCCGGCATCGCGCGGCTGATCTGGCGCGACTCCCTGTACCAGGCCCTGATGCGCGACATCCTCGCCGACGCGGCAGAACCGTCGTCCACGTCCGCGCCCAAGCGCCGCTCCTCGACGCCGCGATCGCCTGGAACATGACTGATCGGAGACGCGACATAGGGATGCGTGCTTCATGCTCGATCCCTCGCGCCGAGAACGGCCGGGCCGGCCGGGGCCGAAAAGCGCCGGGAACGGGTAAAATCGCCGCCCCTTTCGGCCGTTCGGCCGCCCAACCGTCCCTCCATCGGACCATCCACGGAGTTCTTTGATGAAAAAGCCCGTCAAGGTCGCCATCACCGGCGCCGCCGGCCAGATCGCCTACTCGCTCATCTTCCGCATCGCCTCCGGTTCCATGCTCGGCCCCGACCAGCCGGTGATCCTGCAGCTACTCGAAGTGCCGGTGCCCGAGGTGTTGGAGAAGCTCAAGGGCACGGTGATGGAGATCGACGACTGCGCTTTTCCGCTGGTGCACGGCGTGGAAATCCATTCCGACCCAATGGCGGGTTTCGAGGGTACCGACTACGCGCTGCTGGTCGGCGCGCGTCCGCGCGGACCCGGCATGGAGCGCAAGGACCTGCTCACCGCCAACGGCGGCATCTTCGGTCCACAGGGCAAGGCGCTCGCCGCCAAGGCGAACAAGGATGTGCGCGTGTTGGTGGTCGGCAACCCGGCCAATACCAACGCCCTGATCGCGGCGACCGCCGCCGCGCGCGGCGGGCTCGATCCGAAGCAGTTCCATGCCATGGTGCGTCTGGACCACAACCGCGCGGTGAGCCAGCTCGCGACCAAGACCGGTGCACACAACACCGAAATCGAGAAGATGATCGTCTGGGGCAATCACAGCTCCACGCAGTATCCGGACCTCAGCCACTGCACGGTCCGCGGCAAGCCGGCCAAGTCGCTGGTCGACCAGGCCTGGATCGAGAAGGAATTCATTCCCACGGTGCAGCAGCGCGGCGCCGCGATCATCAAGGCACGCGGCTTGTCGTCGGCGGCCTCGGCGGCCTCGGCCGCGGTGGATCACATGCGCGACTGGGTGCTGGGCACGAACGGCAAATGGGTGAGCATGGGCGTGCCTTCCGACGGCAGCTACGGCATCAAGCCCGGCGTGGTCTACGGCTATCCCTGCATCTGCAAGAACGGCCAGTATGAGATCGTGCAAGGCCTGTCGATCGACGCGTTCTCCCGCGCGCGCATGGATGCAACCGACACCGAGCTGCGCGAGGAGCGTGCGGCGATCGAGGATCTGCTCAAGGCCTGAAGCGATACGGTTGGCCGTAAGGGAGTCCGCTGCCGCAGCGCGGCCCTGTCGTATTCGTGCCCGGGACCTTGCGCGCCTCGCGTGGCGGTGGCCGCCGTCCGAGCGCCGAGTCGGTCACGCGCCCGCAGGTGTTGGCGCACGTCGGGCGCTGCGGGCGGGTTTCGCGTCCGGCCGAAACCGATCGGGCGCGGGCGCGCGCAAGCTTGGGCGGCGCTCAGGGTAGGCGCGCGATCCAAGCACCGGCCAGGCCGCGCCGGTTGCGGATCGCCGCGATGTCCGCTGCGGCCTGGGCCTTGGTCGCGTAGCGGCCGCTGACGACGCGCCAGGTGATCGCGCCGTCGTTGCGACGCGCCTCGACGACGCGTGTATCCAGGCCGAGGCGGCGCAGCCGCGCGGCCTCGCTTTCGGCGCGGACGCGTTCCGGCAGCGAGGCCAGCACGATGGTCCAATGGCCGGAGCCGGCCGGCTGCGCGGACGTCGTTGCTGGCTCGGCAGCGGGCTGCGCAGCCGCAGGTGTGCGCTCGGACGCCGGTGGCGTCGGGGTGACCGTCGACGTCACCGCCGGCGGCGTCGGCACGCTGGTGCGCTGGATGCGACTCGCCAGCGGCCCGGCCGCCGCGGCGTCGAGGTGCTGCAGGCCGGTCGCGGTCACGCGCAGGCAACTGCCGGCTTCGTCGAGCCGCTGCGGTCCGGCCGGCGTCTGCAATTCGACGGCGCCGCCGATCAGGCAGACCTCGTCATGGGCCGCTGTGCGCTCCATCCACACGGCGGCGCCGAACGCGCGCATGCGCAGCGCCGCGAAGTTGATGCGCAGATCCGCCGGCACGCTGCCCGTGCGCGGACGGCTGTCGGCCAGCACCGCACCGGCCTCGACCACCAGCCGCAGCAGATGCATGCGCGCCGGCGGGTCGACCGCCTCGACGCTGTGGACCAACACACGGCTGGCGTCGCCGAGCGCGAGCAGACCGGCGGGTTCGAGCCGCAGTTCCAGACGGCCATGCCGGCCGGTGACGACGCGGGTGCCGGGTTCGACGGCCTCGGCCGGCCGCAGCGGCTGGTGGATGCCGTCGCGGATCGCCACCGTCTCGCCGCTGGCGCCGGCGACGCCGAGCGCCGTCGCCTGGGCCGCGAGCGGCGCGCACGCGCCCCACAGCCACAGCATGATGAGACCGGTCGATCGGATGGTCATGCGGATGGTCATCGCATCGTACTCTGCGAACGCTCCGGGTGCAGGCAAGAGTAGGGGCAAGGCGGCGTGCTGTCAGCCTCGGCGGCGGCTTTAGACTTTTGAATGCGCCTTCAATACGATGCTCGCGCGCAGCCGCCACCCCGCCATGCCCGACCCGCTCCCCGCCGATCCCCTGCCCGCTGTTTTCGTCATTGCAGCGACGTTCGCCGTATGAGCGGCATCGTCGTCGTCGACCAACGCAGCGACTGGCCGGTGGACATCCCCGGCATGGAGGTCGTGCTGGCCTGGGACTATCTGACCCAGGAGTTGCATACGCGCGCTCGGCGCGTGCGCGTCTACAACCTGTGCCGGTCCTTCGCCTACCAGTCCACTGGCTACTACGTGTCGCTGCTCGCCGGCGCGCGCGGACACAAGCCGCTGCCGGAGATCACGACGATCCAGGATCTCAAGCTCGCCGAGAGCCCGCGCATCGTCAACGATGAGATCGAGGAGCTGATGCAGCGCTCGCTGGCGCGCATCGGCTCCAACGAGTACGTGCTCAACATCTACTTCGGCCGCAGTCTGGCCAAACGCCACGAGCGACTCGCGAGCTTCCTGTTCAACCAGTTCCCGGCGCCGCTGCTGCAGGCCACCTTCGTCTACAAGGGCGATGAGTGGCGCGTCGAATGGGTCGGGCCGATCGCGCTGGGCGAGGTGCCGACCTCACATCACGAATTCCTGTACGAGGCCGCGCGCGACTACTTCGAGCGCAAGCGCAGTCCGCGAGTGCGCCGCGAGTCGGCGCGCTATGACCTCGCGATCCTGATCAACGAGCACGAAAAGGAACCGCCGTCGAATGCGCGCGCGCTGAAACTCTTCGAAAAGGCGGCCGAGGATCTGGGCTTCGACGTCGAGTTCATCGACAAGCGCGACTACGGCCACGTCGCCGAGTTCGACGCGCTGTTCATCCGCGAGACGACCGCCGTCAACCATCACACTTACCGCTTCGCGCGGCGCGCGGCGCGCGAGGGGCTGGTCGTGGTCGACGATCCGCTGTCGATCCTGCGTGCGGCCAACAAGGTGTTCCTCGCGCAGTTGATGGAGCGCCACCGCATCCCGCAGCCCAAGACCATGCTGATCCACTCGCGAAATCTCAAGCTTGTGGCCGAGGCCTTGGGCTTTCCCTGCGTGCTCAAGCAGCCGGATTCGCAGTTTTCCAAGGGTGTGATCAAGGTCGAGAACGCGGCCGAGCTCAAGCAGAAAGCCGCGGAGATGCTGGAGCGCTCGGATCTGATCATCGGCCAGAGCTTCGAGCCCACGGACTACGACTGGCGCGTCGGCGTGCTCGATGGCCAGCCGCTGTACGCCTGCCGCTACTTCATGGCCAAGGATCACTGGCAGGTGGTCAAGCGCGCCGGCGACGGCGCCAAGGTCGAAGGCAACCACGAGACCCTGGCGATCGAGGATGCGCCGGCGCAGGTCGTCAGCATCGCCGTGCAGGCGGCGCGCGCGGTCGGCAACGGCCTGTACGGGGTGGATTTGAAGCAGTTCGGCAAGGTGGCCAAGGTGATCGAGGTCAACGACAACCCCAACATCGATCACGGGGTCGAGGACCTGGTGCTCAAGGAGGTGCTGTACCGGCGCATCATGGAGCACTTCATCAAGCGCCTCGAAGCGCGCACGCGCACGTGAACCGGGCGTTGCGCACGGCGCGCGTGCGCCGCGCACGCGCCGAGGATGCCGCCGGCATCCTCGCGCTGGAGCAGCACTTCCCCGGCGATCGTATGAGCGCGCGCAGTGTGCGGCACTTGCTGCGTGCGGCGAGCGCCTGCGTGCGCGTCGCCTGCCTGGACGGCGCCGTGGTCGGTGCGGTGATTCTGCTCTTGCGCCGCAACAGCCGCTGGGCGCGCATCTATTCGGTGGCGGTCGATCCGCGCTGGCGCGGCCTGGGGATCGGCCGGCGCCTGGTGCTCGCCGCCGAGGCCGATGCGCGGCGCCTCGGGCGCGACGGCGTTACGCTCGAAGTGCGCGAGGACAACGCCGCGGCGCGCGCGCTGTATGAGAATCTCGGCTATCGCATCGACGCCGTGCTGCCGGGATACTATGAGGACGGTGCACCGGGTATCCGCTTGCGCAAGCCGTTCGCGCCGCCGCTGCGCTCTGGCCGCTAGATGCACGTGCCAAACTGGTCTATCGTAGAGAGGCTTATCTGAGGAGAAAAACGATGAAACGCGCCTCGCACGTCGCGCTGGCCCTGATGTTCGTATCCCTGCCGCTCGCCGCCAAGGTTTCCAAGGAAGAAGCCGACAAGCTCAAGACCACGCTCACGCCGATGGGCGCGGAGCGCGCCGGCAATGCCGACGGCACCATCCCGGCCTGGGAAGGTGGCCTGACCACCTCGCCGCCCTGCTACAAGGGCAGGCCGCATCGCTACTGCGATCCGTTCCCCGACGATAAGCCGCTGTTCACGATCACGGCGCAGAACTACAAAGAACACGCGGACAAGCTCAGCGAAGGCCAGAAGGCGATGTTCGAGAAGTATCCGGACACCTACAAAATGAAGGTGTACCCGACGCGCCGCACCGCGGGTTATCCGGACTTCGTCTACGAGGCGACTTACCAGAACGCGCTCAATGCCGAGTTGATCAGCGAGGGGGAGGGCCTCGCGGGGGCGTCGGTGAGCGTGCCGTTTCCTATCCCCAAATCCGGCAAGGAGCCGATCTGGAACCACAAGGTGCGCTACCGTGGCGTCGGCGCAGCGCGCTGGAACGTGCAGGCCGCGGTGACCACGAGCGGCGCCTACAACCTGGTGAAGATCACCGAGGACATCAAGTTCCATTACAACAATCCCGCGGTCAAGCCGGACGAGATCGACAACGTCCTGATCTACTTCCTGCAGATCGTGCGTGACCCGGCGCGTCTGGCCGGTACGATCACGCTGGTCCACGAGACCATGGACCAGGTCAAGGAGCCGCGCCGTGCCTGGCAATACAACCCGGGTCAGCGTCGCCTGCGCCGCGCGCCGAACGTCGCCTACGACAATCCGGGCACCGCGGCCGACGGTCTGCGCACCAACGACCAGCTCGACGTGTTCAACGGCGCCACCGACCGCTACACCTGGAAGATCGTCGGCAAGAAGGAGGTGTACATCCCGTACAACTCCTACGACCTGTCGAGCGACAAGTACAAGTACGCCGACATCCTGCAAAAGGGGCACATCAACCCCGAGTTGCCGCGCTACGAGCTGCACCGCGTCTGGGTGGTCGAGGGCGAGGTCAAGCCGACGACGACACACATCTACGCCAAGCGCCGCTTCTACATCGACGAGGACAGCTGGCAGATCGCCCTGGTCGACATCTACGACCGCCGCGGTTCGTTGTGGCGCTGGCAGGAGGGCCACTCGCTGCAGGCTTACGCCGAGCCGTTCTACTCACCGGCGATGGGCACGGTCTACGATATGCAAAGCGGCCGCTACCTCGCGCTGGAGTTCAGCAACGAGGAGCCCGAAGCGCTGGTGAGGGACTTCCCGATCCAATACTTCGACCCGGCCAACGTACAGAAGCAGGCGACCAAGTAAACCGGCCGCGTGAAGAAAAAAGGGCGCCGACCGGCGCCCTTTTTCATGTGGCACCGGGCGCTGGCGCTTGCGCCGTAGTGCCCGGCATCAGGCCACAGGCCCCGAGCAGCGCTTGCCAGGCTTGGACGTGGCGCTGCTGCGCGACCGTCCAGCGCCGCCACAGGGAGTCCGCGCCGTCGTCCAGCGCCAGTCTGCGGAACTGCTCGAAGGCCGCCGGCCAGCGCACGCCCTGACTCGATAGCAGGCGCGCATGCGCGTCGAGCCAGGCCCGTCCGCCCAGCTGCACGTCGACGATGTAGGGCTGTACGCGCGCGGCATAGTGGCGCATCAGCACTTGTCTGAGCACCTGCGCGCGCGGCGTCGGGCGCTGCTGCGGGCACAGCGGCCGCGCTCGCGCCCGCTCCAGGGCCAGGCTCGCGGCGTCGAGCTCGGCGATCAGCGCCGCCAGGCTGCGCAGTAGCCGGCCGCCGTAGCGCGAGGCGGCGAGCACACCCAGCGCCCGATCCAGCGGCGCCCGGTCGATGCCGTCCTGCGTCGGCGTCAGCGCCGCGCGCGTCGCCCAGAGCCGATCGAGTGCGCCGAGGGCCTGTGCGCCGCGATCGCCCGGGCGCAACAGCGCCGCCGCCGGGGAGAACGCCTGCTCGAACTCGGCGCTGTCGTAAGTGACGGCCCACCATACGGCGGGCAGGGTGTCACGCTTGGCGCCGGCGATCTCGTCGAGCCGCTCGAGCAACTCGCGCTGCGCCTCGTCGAGCGTGCGCTGCCGCGACAGGCGCTCGCGGCAACGGTCCAGGCGCAAGCGAAAGCGCAGCTCGTAGTCGAAGCGGCTGCTCGCGGGCCAGTGGCGGCCGAGGATGCTGTTGCGTTCCGCGACCAGATGGTCCAGCTCGCAGTCCGGCAGATCGAACAGCAGTTCCCAGACGCTGCCGCGCACGTCGGGGATCGGCACGGCGCGTTGCCGGTGCGTGGGATAAGCCGGCAGGGGCATGACGCTCGGCGCCTGCACCTCGACGCCGGCGGCGCGCTGCACGCGCGCGCGATAGTCGCCCAGCATATCGCCCGCGTCTTGGGCGCAGCCCGAGATCAGGGCGCAAAACAGCAGGACAAGCCGATGCCGATGCGACATCTGCGCATGATCGGCGAGGGACTGGCCCAAAGGAAGAACGGCGGCCGTTGGCGCGACCGCCGCCCTCTACCGCCGCCGCGAAGGCGGCGGCGCTTACTTCTTCTTCGCCTCGTCCTTCTCGACCGAGATCAGCTCGACCTCGAACACCAGAGTCTCGTTCGGGCCGATCTTCACGCCGGCGCCGCGCTCGCCGTAGGCGAGCTTCGACGGGATGAAGAACTTGTACTTCGAGCCCGGCGTCATCAGCTGCAGACCCTCGGTCCAGCCGGCAATCACGTTCGACAGCGGAAAGGTCACCGGCTGGCCGCGGGCATACGAGCTGTCGAACTCCTCGCCGTTGATCAGCGTGCCCTTGTAGTGCACGGTGACGCGGTCCTCGGCCGTTGGCTTGGTGCCCTTGCCCTCGGTCAGCACCTCGTACTGCAGGCCGGACTCGGTCACCTTCACCCCTTCGCGCTTGGCGTTCTCGGCGAGGAAGGCTTCGCCCTCTTGCAGCGCCTTGGCCGCCTGTTCGGCACGCTGGGCCTGCTGGCGCTCCTGCATGCGCCTGGCCACGGTGTTCTTGATCTGTTCACGCGCGGCGTCGTCGAGCTTGGGCGTGGTGCCGGCGAAGGCGTCGTCGAGGCCGGCCTTGAGCGCGGCGATGTCGACATCATCCTTGACCGGTTGCAGCGACTTGCCGAGATCGACGCCGATGGCGTAGCCGAACTTCTGGGCATCGCTGTCGAGCGACGCCGGCGCGGCGGCGGTGTCGGCGGCACCCTGCTGCTGCTGAACGCAGGCGACGAGCGCCGCGAATGCGAGCGCGGCGGCCGTCAATCGAAAGGAGTTGTTCATGGTTCCCCGCAGATACGAAAAAAGGGGCGTGGTGGCCCCAGGCGTGTCGGATTATAGCGCGCGCCCGGCGACGCGGGGTCCCGCGCCTTAGACCGCGCCGCTTGCACTCGCCGCATCGGGAGTTTTGCGCCGGGATAGCAGTTGCAGCAGCATCTGCCGCGATTCGTCGGACAGAAGCTCCTGCGAACGCTCGGCGATGCGATCGATGCGTGCGTCCACCTCCAGGCTCTGGTCCTCGCGCTGGCGCACCAGGCCGATGTCGATCAGGGTGTTCAGATAGCCGCGGAACAGGGCCTTGTCGAAGAACTCGGGCGCATCGCGGCCGGTGAGGATCGCCATGCGTTCGGCGAGCATGCGGCAGTCCTCCTCGATGCGTTCGCGCTTGAGCGCCTGCGCGCCGCGGCGTTCCTCGGCGAGCAGCAGTGCGGTCATGCAATAGCGTTCGAGCGTTTCGTTGAGCACGCGACCGAGCATCGCCAGCGTCGAGTACGCCGGCGCGTCGGCATCCGGGCGACGCAGGCGGTCGCCCTCGCGCGTGAGCAGGCCGAGCTGCAGCATCACCTCGATCCAGCGCCGCGTGGTGGTCTCGCACTGCGCGCCGTCGTCGGCGAGGAAGAACTCCGTGCGCAGGAAAGGGTGCAGCGCACGCACTGCCGTCACCACCAGCTCGTCGGTCATGAGCATGCGCGTGCGGAACAAGTTGGCGATGAGCGACGGGATCGCGAACAGGTGCTGGATGTTGTTGCGGTTATAGGTCAGCGCCACGGCATCGCGTGCCGACACGCCGTACAGATCGCCCCAGGCGTGCGGCACGCGCACCGCGCGTGCGATCGGCGCCGCGAACTCGAGGATCGCGCGCGGCGCGGTCTCGGGAACGTACTGGTGCTCGCTGGCCGGATTGCCCTTGAGCAGCCACACCAGATGCCCGATCTGTTCGACCAGTTCGTCCGCCGAGACCACGCGCTCGGGCGCGGACAACAAAGCGACCGCGACGAGACTGGTGGGATTGGCCACCGCCGCGGCGTTGACGCGGCGTGCGTGTTCGAGCGCGAGCTGGCTGACGAAGCGCTTGAAGCCGGGCGGCTGCGCGTCCGATTCCGGCGCGAAGTAATTACGCCAGCCTGGTAGGTGCGCGTCGGCGTAGTCCTGCAGACAAATCGGTTCGCCGAAGTTGATGTAGGCCTTGCCGTAGGACTTGCCGAGGATCTTTCCGGCCTTGAGCAAGCCCTCGGCGGATTCCTTCTGCTTCTTGGCGCCGCGCAGCTCCTTGGCATAGCTCGACACCTCCCAGCAGCGGTCGTAGCCGACATAGACCGGGACCAGAAGGATCGGACGCGTGCGCTGGCGCAGGCCGGCCTCGACCACCATGGACAAAAGACCGGTCTTGGGCGCGAGTAGGCGGCCGGTGCGGCTACGCCCGCCTTCGGGGAAGAACTCGATCGCATAGCCGCGCCGGATCAGCGAATCGACATAGGCGCGGAACACCGCGGTGTAGATGCGATCGCCGGAAAAGCTACGACGCATGTAGAAGGCGCCGCAGCGGCGCAGCAGGCCGCCCACCGGCCAGAAATTCAGATTCACGCCGGCCGCGATGTGCGGCGGCACCAGGCCGGCGTGGTATAGCGAGTACGAGACCAGCAGGTAGTCCGCGTGCGAACGATGCGCCGGCATGTAGACGATCTCGTACTGCTGCGCCCATGCGCGCACGCGGTCCAGGCCGCGCACGTCGATGCCCGAGAACACGCGCTTGAACACGAACACCGATAGCAAGCGTTCGAGAAAGCGGATCGCCGCGGTCGAGTAGTCCGCGGCGATTTCCTCGGCGCACTTGCGTGCATAGGCGAGTGCCTTCTCGCGCGTCAGCGCCGGGCCAGTCTCGCGCGCGATCGCCTGCTGCACGACCGGCGCCTGCAGCAGCGCCTCGATCACCACATGGCGCCGCACCAGCGTCGGGCCCAGCGCCGCGCTGCGCGCACGCAGGAAGTGGAAGTGCAGTGCGCGCACCAGCTTTCGGATCGCGGTCTGCGCGTCCTTTTCGCGGTCGACCGTCTCGCGAAACGACAGCGGCAGGCCGAAGTTCGCGAACACATTGCGGCCGTTGGCGAGCATGATGAAGAACTTGCGCACCCGGCCGGCTTGCACGCTGTCGGCGAAGATCAGCTTGAACCAGCTCGTTTCCGAGCCGGGGTCGCGGCCCCAGAAGATCGACACCGGCACGATCTGCGTCTCGAAGGATTTGGTCGCGATGCCGGTCTCGATCAGGCGCAGCAGATCGGTGTTGCGCAGGCGCGTCTCCAGCAGTGCCGGCATGTAGACCACGCCGGCGCGCTCCGGGGTCGGAAAGTTCGAGCCGGTGCGGCTGGGCCGCGGCAGGCCGAGATCCTTGCAGATGCGGTCGAGCACGAAGTAGTCGACCCAGGAGCGGCTGGACAGCACGAACACCACCGGCTTGGCCCGGTCGAGCGCGAGTCCCGGAACCAGCGGGTCCGGCGCGTTGCGGTAACGGATGAATGGGGCGAACGGCCGGAACAGCCACCAGACCAGCTCGTACAGCACCCGGTTGAGCCATGCGCGCATCCAGTCCCCTTTGCCCCGTGGCGCGACGCCGTCGGCGGCGGCCGCGCGATCCGCAGATAATGCGCAGTCTAACGCAGGCCCTCTTGCGACCATGACGGACACCGAAACCCTGCAGCGCGCACGCGCAACGCGCGAACGCGCCGAGCGGCTCTCACGCCTGCTGGATACCGCGGTCGGCATTCCCGGCACGCGCATCCGCCTGGGCCTCGACGCGCTGCTCGGCCTGATTCCCGGTATCGGCGATGCGCTCGGCGTCGTGCTCGGCGGCTGGTTCCTGCTCGAAGGCGCGCGCGTCGGCGCACCCACCTCGACGCTGCTGCGCATGGCCGGCAACATCGCCGTCGATGCCTTGGTCGGTGTCGTGCCGCTGCTCGGCGATGTCCTCGACGTTGCCTTCAAGGCCAATCGCCGCAATGCGAAGCTGCTGATCGAGCACCTCGATCACGTCGAAGGCCGACGCCCGCCGGCGATGCGCTGGCGAGCCTATGCACTCGCCGCGGCCGTCGTCGCCGTGCTGCTCCTTGCGATCTACGGCCTGTGGACGCTCCTCGCCCGCCTGTTTTGAATCCCGGCGCCAGGGATGGCGCCGTCTTGCGCAGGATGCGCATAGTGGAATACACCCATGCAGCACACGATCCGGCCCGTGCATAGTGCGGCGCGCCGTCAGATATCTGCCATCAAATGACCGAAAAGACCTGGGCCGGCCATCCGCGCGGTCTCTCGACGCTCTTTTTCACCGAGATGTGGGAGCGCTTCAGCTACTACGGCATGCGCGCGATTCTGGTGCTGGCGATGGTCGCCGGCGTCGAAACCGGCGGCCTGGGCCTGGACGACCAGACCGCGACCGCGGTCTACGGCATCTACACGGCTGGCGTGTATCTGCTCGCGGTGCCCGGCGGCTGGATCGCCGACCGCCTGCTCGGCCTGCAGCGCGCGGTCTGGTATGGCGGCATCCTGATCGCCGCCGGCCATTTCACGATGGCGCTGCCGTTCGCGCCGACTTTTTATCTGGGCCTGCTGCTGATCGTGCTCGGCACGGGATTGCTCAAGCCGAACATCAGTGCGCTGGTCGGACACCTGTATCCGGGCGACACGGGCGCGCGCCGCGATGCCGGCTTCTCGATCTACTACATGGGCATCAACATCGGCGGCTTCGCCGGGCCGCTGGTCTGCGGCTTTCTCGGCGAGCGCATCGGTTGGCACTGGGGTTTCGGCGCCGCCGGCGTATTCATGGTGTTGGGTCTGATCCAGTACCGCCTGACCGGGCACTATCTGGGAGGTGCCGGCGCCGAGGCGCAGCTCGGAGATGTCCGCGCGCGTCGCCGCGGCTGGATCGCCGTGTGGAGCGCGACGGCGGCACTGCTGGCGGTGGCGCTCGCGGCAATGGCCGGTCTGTTCGTGATCGACGCGGTGGCCATGGCCTCCGCCGGCGTCTACGTGATCGTCGCTGCCGCGTCCGCGTTCTTCATCTGGGTGATCAGTTTTGGCGGCCTCGACGGCGAGGAGCGCAAGCGCGTCGGCGTGATCGCCGTGTTCTTCGTCTGCGCCGCGGTGTTCTGGTCGGGCTTCGAGCAGGCCGGATCGAGCTTCAACCTGTTTGCCGAGCGCTACACCGATCGCGTGATCTTCGGCTGGGAGATGCCGGCGTCCTGGCTGCAGTCGGTCAACTCGCTGTTCATCATCCTGCTCGCACCGGGCTTCGCCGCGTTGTGGGTGCATCTGGGGCAGCGCAATCTCGATCCCTCGATTCCTGCCAAGTTCGCGCTCGGCCTGCTCCAGATGGGCCTGGGTTTTCTCGTGCTCTACTTCGCCGCGCAGTTCGTCGTGCAGGGCGAGAAGGTGCTGCCGACCTGGCTGATCCTGACTTACCTGCTGCACACCACCGGGGAACTGTGCCTGTCGCCGGTGGGTCTGTCGGCGGTGACCAAGCTGGCGCCGCCGCGGTATGTGGGCCAGATGATGGGCACCTGGTTCATGGGCGCGGCGCTGGGCAATCTGATCGGCGGGCTGATCGCCGGTTACTTCGGCGACGACAGCGTCGCCGAGATGCCGTCGCGCTTCATGACCGTATTCCTGACCACGGCCGGCTTCGGCGTGCTGCTGGCCCTGTTCATCGCCCCGATCAAGAAACTCGAAGGCCGGGCCGACGGCTCGGCGACGACACCGTAAGACCATCCGGAGAGTGAGCATGTTTGCAACCCGAGGACGACCGATCATCGGCTCCGGCGCGCTGCTGTTGAGCCTCGTGCTTTGCATGTCCGCCTGCAGCGGCGACAAGGCGCACGAGCAGGCCCAGGTCCGGGCCGCGCCGACCGCGGCCGAGGCCGATGCCTTCGTCGCCGGCGTCAACGACGATTACCGCGAGCAGCTGCCCTACTACAGCGCCGCGCAGTGGGCGCAGGCGACCTATATCACCGAGGACACCCAGCTCCTGGCCTCGCGCGCCAACGAGGCGTGGCTCGAATATCTCAGCCGCAAGGTGCAGGAATCCAAGCGGTTCAACGACGTCGATGCGAGCGATGACACCGAGCGCGCGATCCTGCTGCTCAAGCTGTCGACCGCCAACCCGGCGCCGAGCGATCCCGACAAGCGCGCCGAGCTGGCGAGGATCCTGTCCAAGATGGAAGCCAACTACGGGGCGGGCAAGTGGTGCCGCAGCGAGGGCGACTGCCTGAGCCTGCCGGCGATCGAGAAGATCGTGAACGATCCCACGGCCACGCCAGAGGCGCGCGCGAAGGCCTGGCTCGGCTGGCACGAAACCGCCAAACCGATCCGCGAGGACTACGTGCGCTTCACCGAGCTCGTCAACCAGGGCGCACGCGAGCTGGGCTTCGCCGATCTGGGTGAGATGTGGCGCGCCGGCTACGACATGAGCCCGGCCGCGTTCGAGGCTGAGGTGGAACGCCTCTGGCAGCAGGTCAGCCCGTTGTACGAGGCGCTGCACTGCCATGTGCGCGCCAAGCTCAACGCCCGTCATGGCGATGCAGTCGTGCCCAAGGACGGCCTGATTCCGGCGCACCTGCTCGGCAATATGTGGGCGCAGCAGTGGAGCAACATCTATCCGCTAGTCGAGCCCTATCCCGGCGTGGGTTCGCTCGACGTCACCGCCGCGCTCAAGAAGCAGCGCGATGCCGAATACAAGCGTCTGCTCGCCGCCTTCGACGGCAGGCCGACGCCGCTGGATCTGGCCGAACTCGAGCACGCCGCGGATGCGGCGATGGCGGTGAGAATGACCCGCATCGCCGAGGACTTTTACACCTCGCTGGGATTCCCCAAGCTGCCCGAGTCCTTCTGGGAGCGCTCGCTCTTGGTCAAGCCGCGCGACCGCGAGGTGGTGTGCCACGCCAGCGCCTGGGACATGAACATGCAGGGCGATGTGCGCATCAAGCAGTGCATCGAGCCCGACGAGGAGCAGCTCACGACCATCCACCACGAGCTCGGCCACATCTACTACTACCTGATGTACAACGGCCTGCCGCCGATCTTCCAGGCCGCCGCGCACGACGGCTTCCACGAGGCCATCGGTGACGTGATCACGCTGTCGCTGACGCCCGAGCACCTGGCCAAAATCGGCCTGGTGCCGCCGCAGAAGGCCGACGACAAGGCGCTGATCAACGCACAGATGAAGTGGGCGCTCGACAAGATCACCTTCCTGCCCTGGGGCAAGCTCGTCGACCAATGGCGCTGGAAGGTGTTCGCCGGCGAGATCAAGCCGGCCGACTACAACGCCGGCTGGTGGGATCTGCGCGCGCGCTATCAGGGGGTGTCGCCGCCGGTGCCGCGCAGCGAAGCGGACTTCGATCCCGGGGCGAAATACCACATCCCGGGCAACACGCCGTACACGCGCTACTTCCTGTCGTTCATCCTGCAGTTCCAGATGCACAAGGCGCTGTGCGCGGCCGCTGGCCACGTAGGTCCGCTGCACACCTGCAACATCTATGGCAACGAAGAGGCCGGCAAGCGCTTCATGGACATGCTTGCGCAGGGCGCCAGCCGTCCGTGGCAGGAGACGCTGGAGAAGCTCACCGGTACGCGCCAGATGGATGGCAGCGCGCTGATCGAATACTTCGAGCCGCTGCTGGGCTATCTCAAGGAGCAGAACGACGGCTTGAGTTGCGGCTGGGACGGCGCGAAGCGCTGACTTTAGCCAGCATACGATGAGAACGGCGCCCGCGGGTGCCGTTCCAACGCTCGCGCCTTGCTATTTCTGCGTCCACGCGCCGCTCGCATCCTGCACCCACCATCCGCTCTGCGCCTTGGCGATCCAGCGCGCCGCGAACACCTCGCGGATCTGTGTCTCCCATTGCGGCTGACCGTTGGCGACGGCGATCTCGCGATACAAGGCCGCGCGGTCGGCGTTCTCGTTGGCGACGATGCTGCGCACCTGGTTGCGCTCGGCCAGCGGCACGGCGGCCGGATCGCGCACGGCGACGAAGCCGTCGTTGCCCAGGCCGACCAGGCCCTTGTCGAGCAGCGGCTTGAGATCGGCGAAGCGGCGCTCCATCTGCGTCTTCAGCCGCGTGATCTCGGGCGAGCCGATGTCGAGATTCGGCTCCGCGGCCTCGGCGGCGGGCACCAACCATTCGAGCACGCCAACCGTCGAGCGCATCAGCGCGCCACGCAGCGACGAGGTTTCGCCGGACGGCGCCGGGCTGGCACGCTCACCCCAGACATCGTCGATGATGCGGTCGGCCGCTTTCTCGGCGGCGGCCGCGGGGAAGTACACATTGATGGTGACGCAGGCGGCACTCATCGCGGCGGCGGTCGCGGCCAGCATGGCGGCGCGCATCAGGCTCAGGGTGGTCATGGCGTTGTCCCTACGGTCGACGACGCCGCCAGTATAGGCGGCGGCCACGAATGCACGATGAACCATCAGGGCGTGTCGACCCGCGCCGCGCCGGCGTTGCCGATGCTGCGCAACTGCGCCATGAACACCGGCCAGCTCACGCGCCGCGAGTAGCCGACGACGTCGATGCGCGGCAGGCCGCGTCCCTCGACCAGCACGTAGCCGTCACCCTCGTCACTGGGGCGAATGCCGTCCATGCGGCAGATGCCGTCGTCGAGCACGCAGCGCCAGCCGATGCGCCGGTAGGCGAAGTCGTCGAAGAAACGCATCACGCCGCGTGACAAAAGGCCGGTGGGTCCACCGCCGACGGCAGCGATGTCGTCGATCGCGCGCTGCGAGATGCGTCTTGGGCTGCGGTCGCCCGGGGTCGAGTACAGATGCGCGTCCATCGCCACCGGTGCCCAGCCGATCAGGCGCAGGCCCGTGATGTCGCCGTCGAGGCGGCCGGTGATGCGACCGAAATCGAAGGCGCCGGTGAGCGCGGCGAGATCGAGCCGGCGCAGCTGGATGTCGGCGCTCACGCGCGGCAGCACGCCGAAAGGATCGGTCACGCCGAGCGCGCCGATGCGGATCTCGCCACCGAAGGCATCCGCCGTCAGCGCGCCGTCGAGTTCGATGCGACGGTCGTGCAGGCGCAGACCGGGGATGTGGCCGGAGAGCGTGCCCGAGAACGCCGGCCAGCCAAAGGCGCGGCACAGTTCGCGCAGATCGATGGGTTGCAGACGTGCGGCGAACTCGGCCTTGAGCGCCGCGCCGCCGATACCGGAGACGGCGAGCCGATCGATGTCGACGCTGCCATCGAGCAGCGGAATGCGCGTCGGCGCGCTCAGCGCCAAGGCCGCGCCGGCGGCACGCCACTGCAGTTGTGCCGGACCGAGCGGCAGGCGGCCGAGCTGGCCGCCGCTCCAGCGCAGTTGCGAGGTGGCTTGCGTCGCCGTCGCCCAGGCCAGTTTGCCGTGCAGGCCGTCGAGCGAGACGCCCAAGCGCGGAATGCGCAGTTCAAGCGCGCGCAGCCGCGCCTCGACCGTCAGCGGCTGCGCGTTGCGCAGATGTGCCGTCAGCTCGAGCGCGCCGGCGAGCGCGAGGCCCTGCAGCGGGGTCGCCGTCAGCGCCGGCTGGGCGTACAGCGTGGCGGCGCTGGCGGCATCGTCGATGGCGGCGTTGATGAACAACTCGTGCCGCCGCCCCCAGGCCGCGGGATCAAGCGCGCCGCGGACCGCGATCGAGCCCACCCCGGTCTGACGCGCAGCGAGGTGCTCGATTCGCAGGGCCCCGCCGTCCTGCCGCAGCTCGACATCGACGTGCAGCGGCTGCGCGCCGAAGTCGACGAAGTAGGGCTCGATATAGGCAAGGCCGCCGGCGGTCGCCGCCTGCAGCCAGAGCTGTAGATGCTTGCCGTCGTGTCGGGCCTCGCCGGTCAAGCCCAGCCGCAGGTTCTCGGCGGCCAGACGGCCATCGGCGCTGTTGTGCTGCAGGGTCACGTCCGCACGCCGGAGCTGCAGCCGCCAGCCACCGGATGCATCGAGCTGCGCGGCGCCGCGTGCATCCAGCGAACCGAATGCCGGGTTGCGCGCGCGCAGTCTGAGCGCATCACAGGCGAGTCCGCGTGCCTGCAGCTTGGCGCAGGACAGTTCGACGAACGAGCGGGCGGGCAGCCCGCTTTCGAGTCGTCCGGCCACGCCGAGCCGCCCGTGCGCCTGCCAGTGTCCGCGCACATCGCGCAACTGCCAGCCGGAGCCGTCGATGCGAGTGATCTGCACTTCGATGCGCTCCAGCGCCGCCGCGGGTGCGGCCAGGATCAGGGCGAGCAGGGGCAAGATGCGATACACCTGCGCATGATGCGCCGGCGCGCGCATTACCGCAGCCGTCTGCGCGCTACACTCGGGCGGTGAGCATGAATCCGCGCGCCGTCCTCGCCGAATGCCCGCTGTTCGTCCGGCTCGACCCGGTTGCGCTGGACGCCTTGGCCGAGCGCGCCGAGCTGGTCGAACTGACCAGCGGACGCACCCTGATCGAGCCCGGCATGGCATCCACCAGCGTGTACATCGTCGCCGCCGGACGGCTGTCGGCGGTGTTGCCGGATGGCAGCGTCGCCGGTGCGATCACGCGCCTTGAGCCGGTCGGCGAGATCAGCGCGCTGTCGGGCGAACCCGCGGTCGCGGCGGTGCACGCGGTGCGCGACAGCCTGCTGGTGCGGATTCCGGCGGACCACCTGTACGAGGTGCTGACCCGTCATCCGCAGGCGTTGATCGAGATGACGCGGGTCATCATCCACCGGCTGCGCCGCAATCAGCGCGCGCATCATCGCGAACGCCAGCGGCAGACGCGCTGCTTCGCCGTGGTGCCGGCGACGCCGGCGATCGACGTCACATCGGTGGCGCGCCGGTTCGCGCAGGCTTTGTCGGTGGCGGCGGCCTGCCGGCCGGTGCTGATCGACGCCGCCGCCGTCGACGCCGCGCTCGGCACCGGCGCCGCGCAGACACGCATCGACGGTGGCGAACACAACCGCCGGCTGGTCGAGCACCTGAATCGCATCGAAGCCGAAGAAACCCATCTGATCTACGTCGCCGGCGGTGACGCCGACCCGTGGGCGCGGCGCTGCATGCGCCAGGCCGATCGCATCCTGTTCGTCGTCGACACCCAGACGCCGCCGATCGCCACCGCGATGGTCGACGAGCTGCTACGCTGCGGCGCGCGCGCCCCGGTCGATCTGGTGATGTTGCGTCCCGGCGGTGCCGAGCCGGTCGAGGTCCTGCGTTGGCGCGAGCGCGTCGGTGCGAACAGTCATTACTACCTGCGCCGCGATCACGACGACGACTACGCCAGTCTTGCGCGCCAGCTCACCGGACGCGGCATCGGCCTGGTGCTCGGCGGCGGCGGCGCACGCGGCTTCGCCCACATCGGTCTCGTACGCGCGCTGCGGGAACTGGACATTCCGGTGGATCTGGTCGGCGGATCGAGCATGGGGGCCTTCTTCGCCGCGCTGATCGCCTGCGGCTACGACCATCACGAGATGGCGCACATCGCGCTCGACACCTTCGTGCGCCAGAACCACCTCAATGACTACCTGTTCCCGACGGTCGCGCTGATCCGCGGACGCAAGTTCGTGCGGCGTCTGCACGAGATTTTCGACGAGCGCCGGATCGAAGCGCTGCGCATGCCGTTTTTCTGCGTGTCGACCAATCTGACGCGCGGTGCCGCGGTCGTCCATGACCGCGGCCCCTTGCACCTTTGGGTCGCCACCAGCATGGCCGTGCCCGGCGTGGCGCCGCCGGTGGTCTGGCGCGAGGAGTTGTTGTGCGATGGCGCGGTGGTCAACAGCCTACCGACCGACGTCATGCAACAGTTGGAGCGCGGACCGATCATCGCGTCCGACGTCAGTACCGAGGGCGGCATCGCCGCGCCCGGCATCGAGGGCCCGGATCCGGAAGGCTTGCTGCAGATCAAGGGCGAGGAGCGGCCGCGGCTGTTCTCGATCATGTTCCGCACCGCGACGCTGACCAGCGAAAGCGGCACCGCTCAGCGCGCCGCCCGCGCCGACGTTTATCTGCGCATGCCGGTGAGCAAGATCGGCATGTTCGACTGGAAGCGCATGGACGAGGTCGTCGAGCGCGGCTATCGGTACGCGATCGAACGGCTCGGCGACTCACGCGAGCGGCTGCTCGGCTGAGTCCTCGCGCCGGCGGCGAGGTCGTGCCGACAGCCCGAGCATCAGGCCCAGCAGCGCGACGATGCTCGCGGCATTGGCCGGAATCTGCAAGTTGAAGTCGGTCAGGCCGTGCAGTCCGAGACTGAGTACGGCCAGGGCGGCGCCGAGGGCCATTCCCAACGTCTGCGGGTCGCGTCGCCGGCGCATGACCTGTAGCGCCCGCCCCAGCGCGAGCGTCAGCAGCAGGCCCAGAAGGACGACGCCGGGAATGCCGGTTTCGATGAGGAATTGCAGGGGGTCGTTGTGTGCGTGGGTGTTGTTCGCGAACACGGCTGGCGAGCGGAACTGCGGATAGGCGACGGCAAAGCTGCCGAGGCCAGCGCCCAGCGGCAGGTAGTGCTCGGCCATGCGCACCAGATCCGGAAAGCTGGCCAAGCGCTGGTCGGCCATCAGTTGCGTCGGCTGCATGCGCTGCATCAGCTCATCGAGGCCGAGGTAGCCACCGACGATGACCAGGTCCAGGGCGAGCACCAGAGCGAGGAACAACAGACTGCGTAACGGATTGCCGCGGTTGCGCAGAATGAACAGCACGCCGCCGAGGGTGATCGCGGTGAAGAACGCGATGTTGCCCATGCGCGAGCGCGATGCCACCAGGCCGACGACGATCAGCAGCAGCGCGATGCGCAGCAAAGGCGCATGGCCGAGCACGAGATTGATCAGCGCGCGCAAGGCTTCGCGCCAGCCCCGCACGCGCTCGGCCGTGGCGACGCGCGCCAGCAGCAGCCCGACGGCGAGTGCGCCGCCGATCTGCAGATAACCGGCGAAATGATTGCGGTTGATGAAGCTGCCCGTGGCCGAGCCCAGGTAGTCGGTTTTGCGCCCGAACGGGCCGATCTCCGCGCCGCTCAAGGTCATCGTCGTCCCCCACAGCGCTTGCAGGACCGCGGCGAGGATCAGACCGTACACCAGCCAGATGCGGTTGCGGCGATCACGCACGCACAGCAGCACCCACAAAAACAGGCAAAAGTACATTGCGCTTTCGCGCAGGTGCGCGTGGGTCTGGTCGACATCCACGGAGATGCGGGGTAGCGCGGACATTCCGACCCAGGCGCTCGCCTCTCGATACGCGCTCAGCGACGCGGGGGCGAGCGCTTCCAGCAGGGGCACAGGCAGAGGCGCCGCCTGCAGGGCGATCCACAGCAACCACAGGCACCAGACCACGACGGCACCGATCTGGGTGCGATCCAGGCGCCGCGGCCGCGGTAGCGCCAGGACGCGGAACGCGACCAGAGCGGCGAGACCGGCCCAAGCCACTGCGAACCCGGCCAGCGCCCAGTCGCGGTTGCTTCCGGCGGGCAAGGGCATCGCCAGCAACAGCAGCACTCCGCATACGGTCAGCGCCCGGTCTGGCCATGGCGCGCGGATGCGCTCCGGCTGATGGGGTGCGCTCATCAGCGAGCTGCCCTTGGCGGATGCCGCGGCTGTGCGTAGCGCTCCAGGCACCAGACGGTCAGATCGATACTGGGCCGCGGACGGTCGCAAAGGCGGCGTAACCCGGCGTAGCGCTCGCATACCGTGAGCAGCTCGGGATCATCGCCGACTCGCGCGCAGACCAGTGTCTCCCGACGCATCGCGAATGCGGCGCGCAGCAGGGCGCCAGACTGCACGCGCAGACTCGCATCGACGTGCGCCTGCGTCAGGGCGCGCGCGCGCTCACTGAGCGCGTCCCAGTGCCGCAGGCCGAGCAGGGCTAAATGCAGGCGCAGCTTGCGCTCGGAAGGACCGTAGTGGGCCGCCATCGCCAGCGCCTCGTCGAAGGCCGCAGAGAAGTCTGCTTCGGCGGCCAGGCGCTGTGCGGCCCCGGCCCAGTGATACGGCCAGGTGGGCTGGCGCAGCAGCGGCGGCTCGCTCGAGACGGGCCGGTACGCGACCGCGAGCAACGCAGCGCCAGCGGTCACGGCCGTGAGCAGCAGGCGCGAAATCCAGCCGCGGCCGCTGACGGTCGGCGGCGCCGACTCAGCCGTAGTAGCCGTAGCGATAGTAATAGCCGCCCTCGGAGCTGCGGGCACGGCGGATGTCGACCTGGTTGAGCACCGCGCCGAGCAGCGGCGCCTCGGCGCCGCGCAGATGTCGCGCCGCCGAGGCCACGATCTTGCGTGCGGTGCCATTGGCGCGCGCGACCAGGATGACGGCGTCCATCATGCGTGCGAACAGCAACGCGTCGCTGACCAGCTGCACGGGCGGCGTGTCGAAGACGATGCGCTCGTAACGCGCGCTCAGCGTATCGAGCAGCGCGCGGAAGCGTTCGGAAGCGAGCATGACCTGTGGGTTACGAATCTCGCTGCCGGCGGTCATGACATGCAGATGACCCTCGGGGAAGCTCTGGATGCAGGCGTCCAGCGGCGCGTCGCCCGACAACACCTGCCACAGGCCGGGGCTGGCTGGCAGGCCGAACAGCGTGGCCAACCGCGGCTTGCGCAGGTCGGTATCGATCAGCAGAACCTTTTCGCGTTCGGCGAGGACGATGGCGAGATTGCTGGAAATCGAGGTCTTGCCCTCCTCGGGCAGGGACGAACAGACCATGATCCGCCGCGTCGGCCGTGCGTCGCCGTCGGACAGAAGGACACTGGTGCGCAGGGTGCGGATGCCTTCCGCATAGGTGGACTTGGGATCGTCGAGCTCCATCCGTACCAGCTTCTCCGCCGCCGACTTGCTGCCGCTGAGCTTCGGCAGAGAGCACAGGATCGGGGTGCCCGTGAGGCTCTCCAGTTCCTCGGTGGTCTTGACACTGTCATCCAAGGTCTCGCGCAGCAGGACCAGCCCGCAACCCGTGAACAGGCCGAGCACGCCACAGGCCACGATCAACAGCAGCGGCTTCGGCCAGACCGGCTCGTTCGGCACGAGCGCGCGATCGATCACCCGGACGTTGCCGGGCTGCAAGTCGGTGGTCGCCTCGGTTTCCTTGTAGCGCCGCAGGAAGGTCTCGTACAGCTCTCGATTGGCCTGTACCTCGCGTTCGAGGACGCGCAGTTCGTAATCCTTGCGGTCCAGATTCTGGATGCGTTCGGTCGAACGGTCGACGATCGCCTGCAGGTCGGCGACGGTGCGGTCGGCCAATTCGTACTCGGAGCGCAGCCCATCGGCGCGGATGCGCAGCTGCGTGAAGTAGGCATTGCGGGCCGCATCGAAGCGTGCCTGTGCTGTCACCCGCGTCGGGTGCTTGACGCCGTAGCGCGGTCCGAGCTGTTCCAGCGCCTCCTTGGCTGCCAGGTACGCGGCCTTGGTGTCGCGAACGAGGGGGTCTTCCTGAATCAGCGGGATCTCCTGCAACAGCTCGACGGCGCGGCCGGCTGCGCGGATCTTGTTGTAGACATTCGCGAGCTGTTCGCGCCGCAGCCGCGCCTCACGCAGACGCCGGGTCTGTTCGGTGAGCTCGTCCTCGACCAGGCCGCGCGCGCCGCCGACGTTCACCAGATTCTGCTGCTCGAGGAACTGCTGCAGACGCGCTTCGGATGCCTGCAGCGCCTTGCGCGAATCCTCCAAGCGTTCGGTGAGCCATCCGGCCGCCTCCTGGGTGATACCGGCGCGCGCCGCGCGTTCGCGCTCGACGAAGCGCGTGACGACCTCGTTGGCCACATCGGCCGCGAGCTGCGGATCCGGCGAGCGGAAGCTGACGTCGACCAGATACGTGTTGGGTACCGGTCGCACCGACAGTTGCTCGATGACCCGGTCCAGCAACGATTCTCGGCGCGCCAGATGGGTTTCCAGATTCAGCGCGGTATAGAGCTCCGGCGCATGCTTCTCGACGAAGGCCGCGATGCGCGCCTTGAACGAGGTCTCGCCGCTACGCATGCGGGCGACCTCCTCGGCGTAAGCGGGGTGTGCTTCGAGCCGCAGGGACTCGACGATGGCGGCGGCGAGCTCGCGCGAGCGCAGCAGCTCGTACTGGGTACGCTGGTACTCGCGCAGTACGCTGGAACTGTCGTAGACCTTGTCGATTTCGACGACGTTGGCCTCTTTGGGCTCGATCAGCAGCGTCGTGGTCGCTTCATACTCGGGCTCGACCCACAGGCTGTAAGCGGCGCCTAAGCCGGCGCCGATGACGGCCAGGCCGAGAATCTGCCACGCGGACAGCCAGAGGATGCGCAGCGGCGAGGGCGCGCCGCCGTCGATGGGGGGGCGGGACATGGCCGCCGCGCCGACACTGCGCACACCGGACAGATCAGTCACGACGCATTCTCAGAAAAGTCCCTGATCGACTACGACGATGTCGCCGGGTTCGACGACCGTGTCCAGCGTCGCCTCGACCGGGACCGAAGGATTGGTCTCGCGATAAACGGTGATGCGCCGTGACGATGCCCGTTCGGTCAGGCCGCCGGCCAGTGTCACGGCCTGGCGGACGGTCAGGCCTGGCACGTAGGGGTAGCCGCCGGGCGTGCGCACTTCGCCATTGACGTAAAAGTAGCGATAGGCCGTGACCAGGACGCGGACGTCGGGGTTGACCAGATAGTCTCCGCGCAGTCCGCGGTCGATGGTGCGCTCGAGCTGGCTGACGGTCATGCCGATGACGCGGATGTCGCCGAGGAACGGGTAGTTGACGATGCCCGACTCGCCGATGCGCACGTCGACGGTCAGGTCGGGCTCTCCGTGCACGGAGATACGGATGACGTCGCCGACCCCGAGACGGTAACCGCCGCGATCCGCCGCGGCACCGGCAATCGGCTGCGTAGGCGGTTGATTCACCCCCAGCGGCGGTGTGGAGGGCTGCTGCCGCTGTGCGGGCAGACTCGTCGCCGGCGCTTGCGCGCTGTGGCCGTACGCGGATGGCGCGGGCGGCTGTGCCACCGGCACCGGAGAGCGCGGCTGGGGCGGCGGTGGTTCCTCGAACAGCGCACAGGCCGTGATCGACAGCGCGCACACGAGGAGGACGCCGAGACGGCATGCAGCCATGCAAACGGATCCGCGGAGCGCAAACGCCCCTGCTTTATGACTCATGAACAAGACGGTGAATCGCCTCAGAGACGCAGTCGGAGGCGAAGGTGCGATATCAATCGGTCGAAGTCAAACTGATCTTGATTTGAATCGCGATCCTGCATCAGCAAGCCGGCCTCGATGCCGAACTGCCGGGTGAGCTGCAGGCCCAACAGCGCGTCGGTCTGGATGACATCATCCTCGCGGTCGAAGCCTTCGAAAGTGTAGCGAGTCCCGCGCACGCCGAGCTGGCTGTACCACTGGGCGGACCATTGCTGATACCAGCGCAATCCGATGTGCTCGACGTCGATGAAGTCCGACTCCTCGAAGTAGGCTTCCTGAATCCCGCGTCCGCTTTCGAACACCACCTCTGCGTAGCTCGTCGGTTGCCAACTGATCGCCGCTTCCCAGTCAGCGCCACTGAAGTCATCGCGATCGGCGGCGTCCATTTCGCGCCGCAGGGCGCCCACACGTACCCGACCGGTGGTCGTGGCCGTGGCCTGCCACTGCAGGCCGACGCGCGCGCGCTGCTCGCTGCCATCGCGCGTGCTGCCCGCGACCACCGTGTCGAACTGGACTTCGTAATGCGAGACGTCGAACAACAATCCGGTGCGCGGGCTGATGCGCACGCGCAGCTCGCTACCACCGCCGACGCGATCGCGGTCGAGAATCCGGGTGAGGTCGCGGTTGTTCTGGTACTCCTTGCTCGTCCCCCCGGCGAACAGCGTCAGATTGAGCCGCGCACTCGGCGCACCGTAGGTGTAGGCGATATCGGCGGCAGTCAGGACGAACTCATCGACGTCACGCTGCGTCGCCGGCGTCAATTCGCTGCGCTCGGTGCCGAATGGATCGCTGCCCTCGTCGCGCAAGGCCGACAGTTTGAACCGATGTTGGCCGCCTTCGTTGATCCGAGCGTCCAACCCGATGTCGTAATGGGCATAGTCGTCGAAGTTGCCGGTATTGTAGGTCGCGAACTCGCCGCGCTGGCTCAATCGCAGCTGATTCTTGCGCGTCAGGTACACCAGATCGAGCTGCGGAGTGATCAAGGTGCCGGTGGCGGTGCGCTCGGCATCGGCTTGCCGGTAGAAATTGTCGTCGTACTCCAGCGCCGTCGCCAGCGAGGGCTCGATCGACCAGCCCGAGCCCAGCGCGATGCCCGTGGGTTGCTGTGCCATCGCGGGCATGCCTGTGAATGCGACTGCTGCGATCAACCATGGTGTAGAACGCATCATCGAAATCCCTGTTCTCGATTCTGAATCGCCGAGTTGGACAAACGCATACGACCAACGACCGAAAACGGATTACGCGGGACTCGCCGGCGGATCCGTGGGCGTCGGCGTGGGCGTGGGCGTGGGCGTCGGTGTTGGCGTCGGCGTCGGCGTCGGTGTGGGCGTCGGCGTCGGCGTCGGTGTGGGCGTCGGCGTCGGCGTCGGTGTGGGCGTCGGCGTCGGCGTGGGCGTCGGTGTTGGCGTGGGCGTCGGCGTGGGCGTCGGCGTGGGTGTCGGCGTAGGCGTGGGTGTCGGCGTAGGCGTGGGTGTCGGCGTCGGCGTGGGTGTCGGCGTCGGCGTGGGTGTCGGCGTGGGCGTCGGCGTCGGGGTGGGCGTCGGCGTCGGGGTGGGCGTCGGCGTCGGGGTGGGCGTCGGCGTCGGGGTGGGCGTCGGCGTCGGGGTGGGCGTCGATGTCGGTGTCGGTGTCGGCGTCGGTGTCGGCTCGATCAAGCGGAAATCGACCCCAAGTTCGGTGTTGACGTCGCCGAGCAGGATCTGTGAGCCGAGCTCGATCACCAGCATGGCCTGGCGTTCGTCGGACAACTGGGCGGCGGCCTCGGCGATCGCTTCACGGAACTCGTCGCGTGACAAGCGGTTGGCCGCACAGTTGACGATGCCGTCCAGAGTATCGCTGCTGGCCTTGGCGGCGGCGACCATCGTGGAGACGGCCGCGGCCTTGTCGATAATGTCATCGCAAGTGGCCTGGGCTGGCGGCGAGGCGAATACGGGTGCGGCGAATACGCTGATCAACACGATGCCGATCGATACGCGGCCGAGCCGCCGGCTGGACTGAGTGCTCACGATGCTCCCCTCGCAGACGCTGCCCGTAGGATGTCGGATCATAACGATCCGCCGGGGGCGCCACAAGTTTGATCCCGCTGCAAGTCCGCATGATGACGCCGCGTGGTGCGGTACCGATGATCGTCGCGGTGCGGCGTGTCGCGCGCGATGTAAGAAAAGATAACTTCCTGAGTCAGATTTTTCTGAGTACGACGAGTGCAAAACTCGTCAAACTCGGCAACGGATGCCGCGACAGCAGTTTGCTGCCAGCCCGATGCAGCCGGCGGACCAGGGGGAAACGCTGATAGTAGCGTTCGTGTCCGAAATAGCCATCGTAGCGTTCCACCGTGAAGCCGATGCGTTCGAAGCGTGCGATCTGCGAACGTGTCGGTCCCCGGCACCAGTGGTAATACGCTGGGAACTTGGCCTGACGGTAACGGTCGCGGCCGGGTGCGAGGCGCCGCAGCAGACCATCGGCGAGGCGCTCGGGCAGCATCCAGTTGACCACGAAGGGCGGTGCCCATAGGGTCGGGAAGAAATGCAGTGCGTAACCGCCCGGGCGCAGCAGGCGCCAGACGTTGCGATGAAAGCATTCGGCGTCGCGCACGTGCTCGGCGAGCATGTGACTGAACGCGAAGTCGTAGTCGGCGTCGATCTGCAGTGTCGGCGAGGCGATGTCCGCGCACAGCGTGCGGTAACCGGGCGGAGCCTTGTCGAGTTCCGCCTGTGAGATGTCGAGCAGGGTGTAGTCGAGGTCCAGCGCGCGGACCTCGTCGGACCCAAAGCTGGGGTTGGCGCCGCCGCCGATCTCGATGAGCTTGCGCAGTCGGTGTTCCCGGATCAGTGCCCGCAAGGACGGTGCGTACGTGCTCCAGCCCACCTGCGACGTCGCGTAGTGGAACTCGGGCGGGGTGGCAAAAGCGGCGGGCATGGCGGATGCGGGATGCGCGAGCCTGCGATCATAATCGAAGCTCTCCGAGATGCCACAAGCGCCGCTCATGTCGCCCCCGTCTTTCGCGGTCGTCGTACCCACGCTCAACGCCGGTGACGCCTGGCTGCAGTGGTGGCAGGCACTGCAGCGTCAGACGCTCCAGCCGACGCGCGTGCTGATCGTCGACTCCGAGTCGACCGACGCCACGCCGGCGATTGCGCTGGCGCACGGGGCGCAGGTGGTCACCGTGTCGCGGGCGGATTTCGATCACGGCGGCACGCGCGCACAAGCGGCGCTACTCGTCGATGAGCCCATCCTCGTCTACATGACGCAGGATGCGATCCTGCACGGCGACGATTCGCTGGCCCGGCTGCTCGCAGTGTTCGAATGGCAGCGGCTCGGTGCCGCCTACGGACGGCAACTGCCGCGGCCGCAGGCGGGGCCCATCGAGCGACACCACCGACTGTTCAGCTACCCGCCGCAGTCGCGGGTGGTGACACCCGCCGAAGCCCCGCGCTGGGGAATCCGCGCCCCGTTCCTGTCCGACTCCTACGCGGCGTACCGCCGATCGGCCTTGTTGGCGGTGGGCAATTTCCCGGCGCGGGCGATCGTCAGCGAGGACATGTACGTGGGCGGGCGCATGCTGCAAGGGGGCTGGTCGCTGGCCTATGTCGCCGAGGCCGCCGTGATCCATTCGCATGCGTACAACCTCGTCGGCGACGTGCGCCGCTATTTCGATATCGGCGCGTTCTACTCCGAGCAGGACTGGCTGCTGCGCGAGTTCGGCGGAGGCGGCGGCGAGGGCTGGCGTTTCGCGCGTTCCGAGCTTGCGTATCTGTTGCGACGCGCGCCGTGGCGGATTCCCGAGGCGCTGCTGCGTTCGGCGTGCAAGCTCGCCGCTTTTCATCTTGGGCGACGCCAACAGCGCCTTCCCGCTCCGGTGCGCCTGCGCTTGAGTGGGCAGAAGCACTACTTCCGCAGGCCGCAAATGCTGCCCGGTCAGCGCTTGTAGACGTGCGGGTTCTCGCGGATGCCGAGGCGGAACACCTTGCGAATGGCCATACGGGCATAGCCATCGGCCAGCAGGATCAGATCGCGCAGCGGCTGCTCGGGTCGACCGCGGAAGAAGGTGACGTGGAACCGGTCGCTGTCGCGCGCCGGCGTCGCCGAGAAGTAGTAGTTGGACACGCAGGTGCGCGTGCCGTCGCGCCGGATCGGGCTCACCGAGTGCCATGATCCTTGGTGGGTTTCCATGATCACCAGACGGTTGAACCGGCTCGGAATCACGACCGGGGCGCCGCGGCGCCCCTGCGGCCACAGTTCGAGGCTGCCGCCGTCCTCGGCAGACCAGTCGGGTGTGACGTAATAGAGCAGATTCAGCACGCGCCAGCGCGCGCGGTTTTTGTCGTGCGAGTTGTCGATGTGCAGGTTGAGAAAGTCGTGTTTGCGCATTGCCGACAAGCCGCCGACGTAGAGATTGGGGTCGGGTTCGAGGCCCGGCAGGCCGGTGATGCGGCCGACGAGCTCGACGACTTCGGGCTGCTGGAAGGCGTATAGGGCTTCCTCGGTCAGTGGGTCGTAGCGGTCCATCTGCACCGCGATGGACTTGCTCTCGCGCAGACTGACGTTGCGCACCATGCGATCGAACGAGGGGAAGGCGTCGTAGATCGCGCGCGCGGTCGTTTCCGGTAGCAAGCCATCCACCGTCACATGACGGATGGTGCCGCTGGCGTGCCATTGGCGGGTCAGTTCGGACGCGTCGGCGCGCAGTCGCTGGGCGACGAGAAGACCGAGTTGCTGACGGTTCATGCGGGAGGGTTGCAAAGATGCCGGTTTCAGGTCGAGGCGCGTCAAGCATGCGGCGCGGCGCGGGGGCGCGCAAGGCGCCGCAGCGCGTCTTGGCGCAGAACGCCGGCATAGGAGGCGGCGCGGTAGCCGTGGACGCCGAGATAGCGCAACCACATCGGGAGGGCGCGGGTTAGCACCAGCTGCCGCGCCAACATGCGCATCAGGGCGGCGGGCAGGGGCACGAAGGCGAGCATCCGGCTGGCGCGATAAAGGGCGAAACGGCGGAACTCGGGGCTCGATCGGCAGATCAGCCGGAAATTGTCCAGCGAGCTGTCGTACTTGCTGAGGAGCTCGCGTTCGTCGAGCAGTCCGGTATGGGTCGCGGGGTTGTCGATGTGCAGCACACGCACGTCGCCGAGCTTGAGCGCCCAGTCCGCATCTTCGAAGCCCCAGCCGCGGAAAGATTCGTGGAAAGGATGCTGCAGCAGCAGGCGGCGTTGGACGCAGAGATTGTTGGTGAGCAGGTACCACAGGGGGCGGGTATTGCGCACCTGCGGACCGACGCATTCGGTGCGAAGGCTAAAGTACCGGTACAGCGCCTGCGCGGCAGGCCAGTCACGGACTTGGAGATAGCTGCGGCCGCCGCAGACGACGTCGAGCGCGCCGCTCTCGACGTGCCGCAGGTAGCGCGCGAGAAAGTCGGCCCGATCGGGCAGCATGTCGGCGTCGAGATAGAGCACGTACAGACCACGGGCGGCCTGGGCGAGGCGGTTGCGGATGGCGCTGCGGCCGATGTTCGCAGCGAAGCTCAGCAGCCGGCACGCGACCGGCGCGCCGGCGAACAGGGCGAGCAGCCGCCGTCCGATGTCGCGATCTTCGGAGCCGTCGTCGGCGAACAGGATCTCCACGCGCCCGGCACAGTCCGCGGCCATGGCCACCAGGCGGTGCGCGAGTGGCAGTACGTCGAAGTCCTTGTACGGCACGGCCACGGACAGCACCGGGCCCTCGGGCGTAACCGGCGGTCTTTGCCGCGGTCCGGTGTCCGGGGCCGCGTTCATGGGCGTTGCTGCCAGGCGCCGACGACACCGGCGCGATAGTCGCGGATACCGCGTGCGATGCCGCGTGCCGCCTGCGGTTCGCCCCGCAAGAGTGCAAGACCGACCCGCGCGAGGGCGGCCGCCAAAGTGGCGACGCCGTGGATCGGACCGATCCGGCGCGCGGCGTACAGCAGATTGCGTGTGTAGTAGTACGTGTGCAGGTATCGGTTGCGCGCTTGACTGCTCGATTCGCGATGCCAGACCCGACCGGCGACCAGGAACGGCGGCACGCCGGGATGCGCGCGAGCGAAGCGGCGGCCGTAAGCGTAGGTGTACTCCAGATCTTCGGCGTTCAGAAAGTAATCCTCGTTGAAAAGGCCGAGTTGCTGTGCGCGACGCCGCGACATGAACAGCGAGGCGCCGGTGAGGTAGTCGACCGACTCGATCCGGTCGACGTAGCGCGGCGCGAGCAGCGGACCGCGACCCAGACGTTGACCGCCGCAGGCCTGCAGGCGCTCGGGCTCGTCGAGGTGAAAGATGAAGGAGCCTGCAGGTCGGTCATAGGGGTCGTTGCGCACTGCGGCGAGTAGCTCGGCGCCGGCCTGTGCATCGACGACGATGTCGTTGTTGAGTATCCACAGCCAGCCGCAGTCGGGCCGCGCCAGGGCCCAGCGCATCGCCGCATTGTTGCCGCCGGCGTAACCGAGATTGCGATCGCCGCGAATCAGCACGAGCGGCTCGCCCGCATCGGCTTCTTGCGGCTCGCGCGTGGCGAACGCGAGCGGCTTGGGTGTGGGTGGCCGCACGCGGTCGTGCAGCGTGCGCGGTATCGACGGCAGCACGTCGAGCTCGCCTCGCGCCCAGGCCGTGATGCGCTCGACCGAGTCGTCGGTCGAGCCGTTGTCCCAGACCACGATGCGCGCATCGAAGCCACGGCTGTGCAGCAGGCTTTCGAGGCAGGTCAGGGTGTCGGCCCAACCGTTCCAGTTGAGAACGAGGACGTAGCTGCGATTCGGCATGGTGGGCGGCGTCGGCCGCGTGGATGCAGCATAGAATACGGGCTCGCCGGGGAGACGGCGAACGAAAACGCGAAGGGTGCGAGCTTGCGCGCGCCGCCGAACCCGATCTGATCGCCGACCGGTGCTCTTCAACTCCTACGAGTTCATTTTTCTGTTTGTGCCAGTAGCGCTGCTCGGCTACTGGAGCGCCGCGCGCTGGTTCGGTGCGAGTTCCGCGCTATGGTGGCTGGTGGCGGCGTCATTGTTCTTCTATGGCTGGTGGAATCCGGTCTACCTACCGTTGCTGCTGGCCTCGGTCGGTGGCAATTACGCGCTCGGCCGGCGCTTGTCGCGACGGGGCCGCGGCACGCGCATGCTGCTCGCGATCGGGGTCGCTGCGAACCTCGGTGCGCTGGGGTACTTCAAGTACACGAACTTTCTGCTCGGCACGGTCGATGCCATCGCCGGCACCACCCTCAACCCGGCGCCGATCGTCCTGCCGCTGGCGATCTCGTTCTTCACCTTCCAGCAGATCGCCTACCTCGTGGATTCGTATCGCGGACTGACGCGCGAATACTCATTCGGGCGCTACACGCTGTTCGTGGTGTTCTTCCCGCAGCTCATCGCCGGGCCGATCGTGCACCACGGCGAGATGCTGCCGCAGTTCGCGCGTCGCGAGCGCATGGCGCCGCGCACCCTGAATCTGCTCGTGGGCTTGTCGATCTTCTGCGTCGGCTTGTTCAAGAAGATCGTGCTGGCCGACGGCATCGCCGTACACGCCGATGCGATCTTCGCGGCCGCCGCGCGCGGCGAAACCTTGGACTTCTTCCTCGGTTGGACCGGGGCGCTGTGCTACACGATGCAGTTGTACTTCGATTTTTCGGCCTACTCGGACATGGCGGTGGGCCTGGCGCGCCTGTTCGGTATCCGCCTACCGATCAATTTCAACTCGCCGTACAAGGCGCGGAGCATCGTCGACTTCTGGCGGCGCTGGCACATGACGCTGTCGCGCTTTTTGCGCGACTACCTCTACATCGCGCTCGGCGGCAATCGTCGCGGTGCGGCGCGGCGCTATCTCAACCTATTCCTGACCATGCTGCTCGGCGGCATCTGGCACGGTGCCGGCTGGACCTTCGTGCTCTGGGGCGCGTGGCATGGTCTGATGCTGATCGTCAATCACGCCTGGACCGCGCTGCGCCGGCGCGCCGGCTGGGATCGCGACCTTGCGGTGTGGCCGGTGTTTGCCTGGCTGCTGACCTTCGTCGGGGTGGTCGCCGGCTGGGTGCTGTTCCGCGCCGATTCGGTCGACACTGCGCTGCGCATGCTCGCGGCGATGGCGGGCGCGAACGGCGCCACTCTGCCTTTGCATTGGCGCACGGCCCTGCAGCCGCTGGTGGGGCTGCTGGAGGCGATGGGCGTGGGATTCGCCAATGCCACGCTAATGCTGACTTATGCGCCGCTGCTGTGGATCATCGCGCTGGGTGCGATCGCGACGTTCGCCCCGAATGTCTACCAGATCTTCGCGCATTACCGGCCCGTGTTGCGCGCCGATGCGCCGGCTGCGGTTAAACGCCTGTCTTGGCGCCCGACTTGGCCGTGGACGCTCGCGCTCGCTGCGCTCGCGGCACTGGCCTTGTTGAACCTGTCGAACATCAGCCCGTTTCTGTACTTCCAGTTTTGACATGCCCCGTCTGCTGCCGAAACTGCTCGCGCTCGTCGCCGTGTTCGCGGCATTTGCGATCGGTATCGCCTGGTACGGGGCGACCGTGCCGCCGTACGTCGGTGACCTGACACGGCTCGGGGGTTATTCGGAGGACGACTTCGGCTGGACCGAACCCCAGGCGCGCTTCGATCCACCGCTGTATCACGCGCATCGCTACGATGCGCCGGTCGACGTGCTGATTTTCGGCGATTCCATGTCGCTGCACCGTAGCGGCGAGCAAACCGACCCCGGCAGCTACTGGCCCAACTACCTCGCGGCACGGACCGGCTGGCGCGTCGCCGCGCTGCACCGCCACGACTGGACGCTGGATGATGTGCTGCAACACGCGGTGTATCGCCAGGCGCCGCCGCGCGTGCTGATCGTGCAGTTCGCCGAGCGGGCGATCGTCGGTCTGGAGCGCATCACCGCTGGATACGGAAACGGCAGCGGCTGTGACGGTGCGGCGACGCCGGTGTTCGATCCCTTGCCGCTGCGTCCGCTTGGACGCCAGCCGCTGCCGCTGCCGCCCCCACGGCCCAGCGCCCGAGGCGTCGATTTCTCGCTCGGCGCTCATCACCTGAAGCGGCGCGTGCTGACACAACTGTTGCCTTCGGCCTGGCAACCGGTTCGGCGCTTCGCACTCGACCGCGCCGGTCTGTTCTCCAGCCGTCGCGACCGCGAGCTCTTGGTGTTCGCCGACGATCTGCGCAAACTCGACATGACACCGGACCAGCTTGCGCGTCAGCGTTGTGCGCTGCGCGAGATCCAGGATGCGGTGCAGGCCTCGGGGAAAACGGTGCTGCTGGTGCTCGTCGTGCCCGACAAGCTCAGCACCTATCGCGCGCATCTACCGGCCCTGCCGCCCGATTATCCCGAGGTACCCGCGCTGCTGGCCGCCGCGGGTGGCTTGCAACTGGTCCGCGTCGATCGTGTCTTCGATGCGGCGGTGAAAGCCGGCGTGCGCGATCTATTTTTGCCGAACGACACGCACCCAGGCGTGGCCGGTCACCGCCTGATCGCCGACGCCGTGATGCACAGCCTGCGCGAGCTCGGCATCGTTGTAGACGACTGAATCGGCGCGGGATGCTGCGCGCGTCAGTACTGTGCCGACGGCCAGCAGGCCATAGTAGAGGCTGGAGGCGCTGAAGGTCAGCGACAAGGGCCAGGCGGCCCACATCGCCGCGATGCCCCAATGCAGTGCGCTGTCCTGTTCTTGGGCGCGACGCAACACCATGCGCCAGATCTGCCACATCATCACCAGCCACAGGACGACGCCGACCAATCCGAGCTGCGCACCGATCGCGATCAGCATGTTGTCGATCAGAACCGTGCTCTCGCTGTAGAGCATGCCACTGTCGTGTTGCCCGATGCCAAGGCCGAACCACAGCTCCGCCCAGGAGCCCTGTAGCCAACGCGCCCCGTACTCCGCCCAGGCGTCCCAGCGGGCTTCGATGGAACCGGTGGCGAACAAGCGCGCGTCACCCAGGCCGAGCCACTGGACGATGCCCTGCGCACCGTGGGCGACGAAGTAGCCGACGGCGGCGAAGGCCAGCGGCATCGAGATGCTGGCGGCGTCGAGCGTCCCGCGGCGGCGGGCGCGTACGAGCAGTAGCGTCGCCGCTGCGGCTGCAACGGCCACGAGGAATACGGTACGTGTATGCGAGGCGTAGACGCAGACCAGCGCGACGACGATGAGCACTTGGCAGAGCCAGCGCGTGTGTGCCCGGGCCTGCGGCTCGGCGGCGAGGAAGGCGGCACAGGTCGCGGCCAGCACGGCGTAGTGGCCGAAGCTCCAACCCGAGTTGAACAGCGAGAACGCACGAACCTCGCCCTGAAAGGCCCACGCAAACACCTGGAAGCGGCCATCGGCCGAGCTGGTCGGCAGCAGAGGGTCGCCGCCAAAGTGTTGCGCAAGGCCCAGCCATGCCAGTGGCACGAAAGCGAACAACAAGGCCCGCAGCAGCTGGCGCGCATCGATCACAGACTGCGCGTAGTACGCAAATGGCAGCAGCAAAAGGAAAAAGTAGTAGCGGTAGTAATCGGTGACCAGCCCCAGAATCGCGGTATCGCGGCGCGCGTGCAGGAACAGCAGCTCGACGAACAGATAGGCGCCGAAGGCCGCCGTCGCAGCGCCCAGCGCCCTCGGGGCCGGCGGCAGGCTGCCGCGCCGCAGTGCCAGAAGGCCGAGCAAGCCGAGAAACAGCATGTCGAGCAGCGCGCCCCGGATCGGCACCGTGCCGCCGAACAACGCCATCTGCAGTTGTGGGAGTGCCGAGTCGACGATGCCGAGCAGCCACCAGACGCCGGCGACCAGCGCCAGCAGCGGCATGTCGGGCGTTACGGCCTTGACGGGCGGAGCGTCGATCAGGGGTTTCATCGAGCTGAGTCCTCGCAACGTCGTCGCAGCCACGGCGCGAAGCGCGCGGCACCAACGGCATTGACGTGATCCTGATTGAGAAACGCCGACAGCGCCAGCGGTGGCTGCATCTCACGAAAGTCGATCCAGTGCGCGCCGGCCTGGACGGCCAGTCCGCGCAGCGCCTGCTCGGCGGCGACGAAGGCCGGATCGGTGGCAATGGCTTGGAGATAGGCCGGCGTGACCGGTGTACGCACCAGGCAGATTTGGACGCCGGCCGCGCGCAGATCGGCCAGCATCGCGGCGTAGATCTGCAAGTGGGCGTCCCGCTCGGCACCCGTCCCCGGACGCTGCTGATCGACGCGAGCGCCGGTCCAGATTGCCCGGCGTTCCGGTGCCACCTCGTTCCAGCGGTCGCCGACGCCCAGCGCCCGCATCTCGGCCTCGGCGCCGGCCGTCGGGCGCAGCAGGCTCGGCACCAGTCGCCGCGCGAGCGGCGCCTGCAACAAATACAAAGGGCCGAGCGCGAGGATGTCGCCGAGGCCGCTATCGCCACGTGCGAGGCTGGCCACCGACAAGAGTTCCGGACCGGCCGCGACGATGGCATGTCGCAAAGGTGCGCCGCGGATGCGTATGGCGGCGAGCGCCCGCATGGTCGGGATGTTCGCCCCCGGTATGGATAGGTTGTCGTACCCCTTAAGCCGTGCGCCCAGGGCAAAGGTGTGCGAATGTCCGAGGATGACGCCGCTGCCCCGGCCCTCGTGCGCGCCGACGATCGCGGCAACGACGGCGTCGCGATGGACTGCCGCGCAGCGTAGCCACAGCTCGGCGGCCGCCGTCAGCCCCAGTAACGTGAGTGCGGCCGCGAGCAAAAAGCATCGGGCGTCAGAAGAAGCGGTAGATGAATTCGACATGGCCGCGGGTGGTGAGGTAGAGCAGCGCCGCGAAGGCGACGGCGCCGATGGCGACGCCCCAGCCTGGCGTCAGTGCGAAGTGCACCAAGCCTCGGGGCGGTGGCGATTCGAGAACGATCGCATGGCGCGCGAAGAGCTGCTGGGTATTGGGGGCGGCCAGGCACAGGACGATGGCCGCCGCGAGCAGCACCATGAGCTCGTGCCAGTCCGCGATCAGACCGTGAGACGAGAGCCCGGTGCCGATCACGCCTGCCTCCTGCAAGGGTGTGGCCAGCGCGCCGAGCCGCGCCAGCCAGCGTGCCGGCAGGGCGATGCCGTCGGCCAAGGTCATCGCCTCGAACATGCGTATCGCCCCGCCGAAGGTTTCGGCGCGGAACAATACCCAGCCGGCGATGACGCCGAGGAAGGTTAGCAACCAGGCGCAGATCCTGTGTGCCGCAGGACTCGCGGTCTGTCGCTGGGAGCCACGCATGGCTTGCCAAGCGTGGTTGATGATGAGCATCAGGCCGTGCCATCCACCCCAGAGCACGAAGTTCCAGCCGGCGCCATGCCACAGCCCGCCCAGCAGCATGGTCACGAGCAGATTGACATAGCGCCGTACGCGACCATGGCGATTGCCGCCGAGCGCGATGTAGAGGTAGTCGCGCAAAAAGCGCGACAGCGTCATGTGCCAACGCCGCCAGAAGTCGATGATGTTCACCGCCTTGTACGGCGATGCGAAGTTTGCCGGCAAGACGATGCCGAACATGCGCGCTGCGCCGATCGCCATGTCGGCATAACCCGAAAAGTCGAAGTAAAGCTGGAAGGTATAGGCCAGTGCCCCGCACCAGGATTCGATGAAGGACGGGCGATGGCCGGCATCGGCGTAGTCGAACACCGCGTCGGCGGAGGCCCCCAGACCGTCGGCGATCACCGTTTTTTTGAACAGGCCTACGGCGAACACCGCGCAGCCGATGGCGATGTTGGCGGTGTTGACCCCGGAGCGTCCCAGTCGCTGGAACTGCGGGATCATCTCGCGGTAGTGCACGATCGGCCCGGCAATCAACTGCGGAAAAAACGACACGAACAGCGCGTATTCCCATGGCGACTTCACCCGTAACCCGCCCCGATGCACGTCGACCAGATAGGCAATCTGCTGGAACGTGAAGAACGAGATCGCCAAGGGCAGCGTGACGTTCTGGAGCGCCAAGGCGCTGCCGCTGAGCTGGTTGATCGCGCCGATGAAGAAGTCGAGATACTTGAAGTAACCGAGCGCCGCGAGGTTCGCGACCACGCCGGCGGCGGTGAGCAGTCGCCGCGGCCGTCCGGACGATCGCGCGATCCAGTGTCCGAGCGCGTGGTTGGCGGCGGTCGACGTGAGGATCAGCAGCAGGTAAACCGGATTCCACCAGCCGTAATAGAACAGCGAGGCCAAGACCAGCCACTGCACCGATCGCGTCGTCGGCAGCAGGCGGTACAGCAGCACAACGACCGGCAGGAAGCCGGCGATGAACGCCCATGAACTAAACAGCATGGTTTTCCCCCGAGCCGGTGCGCGTCCGCCCCCGGCTGTCGGCGCCATGGTATTCCTGTTCGCGCGGCGCCGTGACGCTCGGTGGATTTCCGCTGGGGGCGTCGTCACAATGCCGATTCGGGATCATGCATGAGACGCCAGGGAGTATGGACAGCGACGTTCGCGGGCTTTACCTCGACCTACTCAAAAAGACGCTGTCGTTCAGCCTCTGGGAGGACATCGGTCATCCGATCGAAATGAACAATCACCTGCGCCGGCTACCGTTTCGCCTGGCCGTGGCGGCGCTGTCGCGCGGTCTGCGTGTCGCCGGTCTGCAGGCCTACCGTATCGTGGACCGCAGTCGGCGCGAGGAGGGGCGGGTGTGGCCGCGCTATGCCGACACCATGATCGGGATGAAGCGGCTCGACAACTTGCAGTACTGCCTCGAACGCGTGATCGCCGATGCAGTCCCGGGCGACGTGATCGAGACCGGCGTTTGGCGCGGCGGCGCGACGATCTTCATGAAGGGATGCCTGCGTGCCTACGGCGACACCACGCGACGGGTCTTCGTCGCGGACTCCTTTCAGGGATTGCCGCCGCCCGATCCCGACAAGTACCCGGAGGATGCGGGCGATCGACACCACACGCTCGAACACCTCGCCGTCAGTGAGGCGCAGGTGCGCGCCAACTTCGAGCGCTACGGACTGCTCGACGAGCGCGTGGTTTTTCTCAAAGGTTGGTTCAAGGACACCTTGCCGACGGCGCCGATCGAGCGCCTCGCCGTGATGCGGCTGGACGGCGACATGTACGAATCGACGATGGATGCTTTGCGGCCACTGTATCCCAAGCTCTCGGAAGGCGGCTTTTGCATCATCGACGATTACGCCTTGCCGGGTTGCCGAAAGGCGGTGGATGAATTCAGGGCCGCGAACGGGATCACATCGCCGATCCACAAGATCGACTGGAGCGGTGTTTACTGGCGCAAGTGACCGTGTACTAGGGCCTTAGCAGTGGCTGAGTCACCGACGCGCGCCGCGGCGAATCCGCCGCAGGCCCGCGCACTCACGCGCGGCGGACTGCTCGCGCGCAACGTCGGCTGGAACCTGCTCGGCGTGCTGCTGCCGCTCGCGGTGGCGGTGTTCGCGATCCCGGTGCTGATCCGAGATCTGGGCGAGGCGCGCTTCGGTCTGCTGTCCCTGGCCTGGGTATTCATCGGCTATTTCAACATCTTCGATTTGGGTTTCGGCCGCGCACTGACCAAAGTCGTGAGCACGCGCATCGCCGAACGTCGTCAGGCGAGCATCCCGGCGCTGGTGGCCACGGCGCTCAATTCGGTGTTGCTGCTCGCCGCCTCGACCGCGACCGTCGTCTGGCTCGCGGCCCCTTGGCTGGTCGATCACGTCATGACGATCCCGGCGGCGCTGCAGGCCGAGGCGCGTGGTGTGCTGCGCGTGCTGGCGCTGGCAATTCCTTTCGTGATCGTCGGTACGGTGCTGCGCGGTGTGCTCGAGGCCTTCCAGCGTTTCGACCTGGTCAACCTGGTGCGACTGTCCAGCGGCCTCTACCTGTTTCTCGGTCCGCTGGCGATGTTGCCATTCACGCAGGACATGGTCTGGCTGATCGGTATGCTGGCCGCCGGCAAGCTGGTCGGTACTCTGACGCTGTTGCGCCTGAGTTTACGGCTGGTGCCGGATCTGACCTCACGCTGGAGCTGGTCGGCGCCCGAGTTTCGCGCGCTGTTCGTGTTCGGCGGCTGGATCACGGCCGGCAACACGCTCGGCCCTTTGCTGACTTACACCGATCACTTCCTGATCGGCGCCCTGGTCTCGGTCGCCATGGTGGGCTTTTACATCGTGCCTTACCAGATGGTGACCAAGCTCTGGGTCGTGGTCACGGCCATCGTCGGTGTGCTGTTTCCGGCACTGAGCATCCATCTGGTCGATGATCCGGCGCGCGCGCGACGCGTGTTCCTGACGGCGATGAAGGCGGTGGTCGTGGTCGTCGGGCCGGCGGCCTTTCTATTGACCGCCTTCGCCGGCGAGATCCTCGCACTATGGCTCGGCGCGCAGTATCGCGACATCGCCGCGCCGCTGTTGCAGTTGTTCGCCATCGGCGTGTTCATCAACAGCTTCAGTATCGTCACGCTCGCCCTGGTACAAGCAGCCGGCCGGCCGGACTGGGTGCCCAAGCTGTTCGCAGTGGAGATGCCGGTCTACCTGCCGGGCCTGTATCTGGCGATCCAGCATGGCGGCTTGATCGGCGCCGCACTCGTGTGGCTGGCCAAGATCGTGGTCGACTTCAGCTTCCTGATCTGGGCGACGCAGCGGCTGCTGCCGCCGGCGCGCCCGAGCTTGATCGCTGCCGCCCCCGGGTTTGCCTTGTTGCTGGCCAGTTTCGCGCCGCTCTTGACGCCGCTGCCGCTCGGCGTGCGCGCGCCGTACGCGACCCTGTGGATCGCCGCCTTCGCCTGGCTGGCCTGGCGGCGTCTGCTCGACGACACGCAGCGCAGTGTTTTGGCGAAACGGATAAGATCGCCGTGGAGGCGGAGTGTCGGCCCCTGAACGGGGGCTGGCGCCAGAAACCATGCACCAGTGCAACTGTCCTTCACGGGAGGGGGCAACGTGGATCGTCTACCCGGTGTGTTCTTCGTCGGACCGGAACGCACCGGCACGACCTGGATCCACCGCTACCTTGCGCTGCGCGGCGACGTGTGCCTGCCGACCGCGACCAAGGAGACGTTCTTCTTCGATCGGCATTTCGAGCGAGGGGTGGCGTGGTATCTGTCGCACTTTGGCAACGACCTCGACCGGCCGCTGATGGCCGAGGTGGCGCCGACCTACTTTCACCAGGCACAGGTTGGGGCCAGGATTGCCGCGCTGGTGCCGCAGGCGCACGTCGTCTGCACGCTGCGCGACCCGGTCAAACGCAGCTACTCGGCCTATCAGCACATGCGCGCTTACGGCGCCACCAACGCGCCGCTGCAGCAAGCGGTGATCGAGCATCCGCAGATTCTCGATGCCAGCCGCTACGCCAGCCATGTCCAGCGTTTGCGCGCACAGCTCGGCGCCCAGCGCGTGCATGTGCTGTTGCTCGACGATCTGGCTGCCGACAGCGAGGCCTTTGCGCGGCGGATCTGCGAGATCACCGGTCTGACGCCGCGCCCGCCACCCCCCGAGTTGCGGGCCGAGCGTGTCAATGCGACCGGCGCGCCGCGCCATCCGCGCCTGGCGCGCCTGGGCTTCATGATCCGCGGGCCGTTGCGCCGCGCACGCTGGTTCGGCCCCATCGCCTGGGCGCGCAGGCTGGGACTACAGCAACTATTCTTCGGCGTGCGCGAATCCGGCGGCGAGCCCACGGCGGAAGATCTGCACTTTCTGCGACGGCAGCTCGCCGGCGAGGTGGAACGCATCGAGGCGCTCCTCGGGCGAGCGCTGCCGCAGTGGCATGCACAGGGCGACGGCAGCTAGCGCGGCAGGTCCATCCCAGGCCCTGGCGTTGAGCGATGCTGTTCAACTCCTTCGAGTTCATCTGCATATTCCTGCCCGCGACCCTGGCCGGGTTCTTTCTGCTCGGCTGGCGCCAGTTGCCGCGCTTGGCGGTGGCCTGGCTGGTGCTGGCCTCGCTGTTCTACTACGCGTGGTGGTCGCCCTGGCAGATCGGGGTGCTCGCCGCGTCGATCTTTGGCAATTTCTTTCTGGCGCGCCGGGTCGCGGTCGGAACGCGGCGCAAGGTCTGGCTGGTCGCCGGCATCAGTGCGAATCTCGCGCTGCTGCTGTTCTTCAAGTACGCCAATCCGGCTTACGGTCTGGTCGATCGCTGGTTGGACCTCGGCTGGAACTGGCACCACGTGATCATGCCGTTGGGGCTGTCGTTCTACACCTTCCAGCAGATCGCCTACCTCGTCGACGCCTACCGGACGTGCGAGCGCGAAGGCAGTTTTATGAACTATTGCCTGTTCGTGACCTTCTTCCCGCAGCTGATCATCGGGCCGATCGTCCACCATCGTGAGATGCTGCCGCAGTTTGCGGACGACCGTGTGTTCCGCCCGAGCCTGGCCAACTTCAACGCCGGCCTGCCGATTTTCTTCCTCGGCCTGTTCAAGAAGGTGGCGATCGCCGATCCGCTGGGTCGTTACATCGACCCGGCTTTCGCCGCCTCCGCCGCCGGCGAGTCGCTGACGCTGTTCGAGGCCTGGGCGGCGGCGCTCGGTTATACCTTCCAGCTGTACTTCGACTTCTCTGGATATGCGGACATGTCGATCGGCATCGCCCGCCTGTTCGGCATCCAGTTGCCGCACAACTTCGACTCGCCCTACCAATCCCGCAGCATGGCCGAGCTGTGGCGGCGCTGGCACATGACCTTGATGCGCTTCATGCGCGATTACGTTTACATCCCGCTCGGTGGCAACCGGCTCGGTGCGAGGCGCCAGCAGGTCAATCTGCTGATCACGATGATCTTGTGCGGGCTCTGGCACGGCGATGGCGCGGGCTGGACATTCTTTGTCTTCGGACTGCTGCACGGCGTCGTGCTGATCGTCAACAATCAGTGGACGCGTTGGCGCGAGGCCAACGGCATCGAACTGGGGCGCTGGTGGGACGACGGTGTCGCGCGCATGCTGACCTTCCTGACTTGGTGTTTCGGCCTCGTACTGTTCAGGGCGCACACCGTTGGCAGCGCGACGGACATTTGGAAAGGCATGCTCGGTCTCAACGGCGCCGCGCTGCCGGATCAGCTGCTCGCGTTGCTGCCGTTCCTCCAGGGCTGGGTCGAGCCGCTGCGGCACATGCCCAATCTGGCCAAAGGCACGGTCCTTGGGCTGACCGAGTTCGTGGCGCTGTTGCTGTTGTCGGCGTGGCTCGCCTTTTTCTGCCGCAATCTGCATCGGCTCTCGGCGCGGCAGCGCGTGGTGCTGCTGGTGCCGACCTTTGCGTTCGCGATCCAGGGCGCGCTCTTTGCCGGGGTGCCGGCACAGTTCCTGTACTTTCAGTTTTGAGTCATGGCGCTGACGATCACCACCACTGCCGCCGGCCCGCGTCACGCGCTCGCGATCGCGATGGCGATGCTGGCATCGGTGGCTTTGTATGCGCTGCTGTTTGGCTGGGTTCTGCACAAGCCCTTGTCGGTCGGCACCATTGCCGACTATTTCTCGATCAAGACGGCGCGTGCGGCGGCCTTGCCGTCGCCGAAGCTGGTGTTTTTCGGCGGGAGCAATGTGCGGTTTGGCCTTAGCTGCGAACTCGCCGAGCGGCAGACCGGCGTACCTTGCGTGAATGCCGGATTCCTTGCCGACGTCGGCATCGATCTGATGGCGGAGAAGTTCACGCCGCTGCTGCATGCGGGCGATGTGGTCTATATCCCGCTCGCTTACGAGCAATACCTTTGGGACCGCGATTTCGTCGTCACGCAGCGCGATGCCGCTTATCTGTTTGCATACGACCGTGCGACGCTGCGACGCATGCCGATGGTGCGGCAGCTACACGCTCTGTTTCACTTCGACCTGCCGTATCTGGCTTCGGCCATCGCCGAGAACGTCCTGGCCAAGACAGGCTTGCGGCGACAGGCTGGCGCCACGCGTGTCTTTGGCGCCGGCAATCTGAACGCGTGGGGGGACGAGACGGGGCACACTGCCGAACAGGGCCGCGTGTTCGAGGCGCTGATCGCGGCGACGGCGTGGAAGCTGCCGCCGCTCGAAGACTTCACGCCGGAGCGATACTTCTACACCCAGGTGCTGGAACACTTCATCGCCAGCCTGCGTGCACGGGGGGTCGTGGTCGTCGGCGGGCTGGTACAGGTGGCCGACGACGTGGTCATCGATCCACGCATGATCGAGCGGGTGCGTGCGATCTACGAGCGCAACGGTGCGGGTTTCATCGAGTTGCCCAACCGCTCGCAGTATCCGCGAAGCTGCTTCTTCGACAGCGTGTACCACCTCAACGAGGAATGTCAGCGCCGACACACGGCCGAGCTGCTCCAGGCGCTTTCGCCTTACTTGCCCTCAACCGACCAAGCTGGTGCGCAGCGCCGGTAGCGCGCGACCAAGCAGGCGTTCGAGCGCGTCGAGTTCGGGCGCATAGAGCGCGCTGAGCCAGGCGATCGCCTCGCGGTCGGCCGGCGGTTTGGCGTCGCGCCGCAGCAGCAGGTGATCGCGCACACTGCGACGCAGACGAGCGGGGATCATGTGCTGTGCCGCCTGCCGCAACCAGGCCTGACGCATCAGGCCGCCGGCCAGGGCGTTGCGAGGCCGCGCGTAGGGATTGAGCGGCTCGCTGGTGTCGATCGCGCTCATCGGTGCCGGGTCGATGCCGAGGAAGGTGGCGAGATCGACGAGCACCGCTTGCGGTCGCGACCGCAACTCATCGAACAGGTAGACGCGGATCTGAGGGGCCGGAAACGCCTCGTAAAAACGCGCGAGCTGGCGCGCGTAGAAACCCAACTCGACGTACAGATGTCCCTTGCCGCCCCAGCGCTTACCGGGGAGCGCGTAGTCGTCGCGAAAGGCCTTCAGCGGGGCCTGCGTCTGTAAGCCTTCGCGCACGTCCATCCAATAGTGCGAGAACGCCCGCTGCACCGGATCTCGCAGCAGCACGATGATTCGTGCATGCGGTACCCGCGCGCGGATGCGCGCCGCAGCCTGCGGATCCCACAGATACGATGGACTGGCCTCGCCGACCACCGGCCGGTCCCCCGCCTTGGCGAACAGGGCCTGATATGCGCGCTCGTCGGCGTAGCGCCGCATCATGTGCGACTTGTTCGGATCGATCGTGATGTCGGCGAAGTGATGCGGTTCCTTCCAGGCCGACATGAAGACTTGCGGATGCTGGCCCAGATAGTGGTGCAGCGAGGTCGTGCCGGCTTTGGCGGCGCCGACGATGAAGGTGTTGGGAAAACTCACGAAGCGACGCTGGCGGCGGTGCGCTGCTGGTTGAGACGCCGGTGCAAGATCCGTCCAGCGGCCGCCTCGAACAGCCGGTAGCTGATCCACGACACCAGCAATGCGGGCGGCAGGCTCAGCAGCGCAAACGACAAGGTGGCCATCGCGTCCCCCTGTTCGGGCGCGACGTAGTGGAGGACGATGCGCTTGGTGAAAAACATGACCGGCGTATGCCACAAATAGAAGCTGTAACTGATCGTGCCGAGGAATTGGAGCGCGCCGCTGCGCAGGAAGATGCCAAACGGTCCCGCGCCGGCGACGACGCCGTTGAAGAACAGTAGACCGAGCACGAAGCTCAGCAGCAGCATTGCCGCAAAGCCCACGCTCAGGTCGGCTTCGGCGCGATGGTAGTGCACGATGACGAGATGCCAGACGGCCAGCAATGCAATCAGCGCGGTGAACGGAACGTGCACGCGCGCAAGGCCCAGCAGTAATGCGTCCCGATACAGATAGATCAGTGCGCCGGCGTAGAAGAAGATGACGCCCGGATACTGCGGGAACAGCAGCAGACCGGCGCCGGCGCAGACCGCGACCGCCAGTTCTTGCCGGCCGCTGCGCTTGAGTGCGAACGCCAGCGCCGCAGTCAGGTAGAACGCGGCTTCGAACGAGAGCGACCACGCCACGCCAAGGATCGGCGGCATGTCGAAGACCCCGGGCAGGAACAGCAGATTGGCGAGCACCTGCAGTGGCCAGATCAAGGGATCGGTGTCGGCAAACAGCTTGGCGCGCGTCAGCATGCCCATCGCGATCAATGGCAGCAGCACGGCGAGGAAGGCCGGGTAGATACGGATCGCGCGGTCGGCCAGAAAGCGTCGCACCTGCCCCTTGCGCGTGAGGCTTTCGGTGATCAGATAGCCGCTGATCATGAAGAACACGTCGACGCCATAGCGCCCGGCGTGCAGCAGCCAGGCGAGCAGCGGATGCCAGTGTTCTGGATAAAAGCCGGCTTCGAGGGCGCCCGCGTACACATGGCACCAGAACACCATGAACGCGGCCAGTCCGCGCAGTCCGTGGATGTTGGGATTGAATTCGCGTGCGACGGACATGGAGCGCTTGCGTAAGGGGCGTTGGCCAACCCTAGCACCGTGTGGTCTGATACAAAAGTCGCTCCGCTCGGCGATCGTGCGCGCCATGAACCATCCGGATGCGATCGGTTCCGTTCGTGCAAGCGGATTCGCAGCGACGCGTCGTCTCCAAGACGGCAGTGCCTGCGTTAGGCTTGGGCCTTCGCGCCGGTGATGACGCGCACCGACGGGCGCCGGACCGCGGCGCCGCGCTCGTGCGCGGCTCGCGACCATCCTTTCCTGCCGGAGCCGCACGTGAAAGCCTACGATCAACAGACCGTCGACAATCCCGCATGGGTCAAGCGCTTCAGCCACCGTCGTCGCTTCGAGGTCGCGGCAAGGCTGTTGTCGCCTCGAGCCGGGGAGGCGGTGCTGGACTACGGTACCGGCGACGGCTACCTGATCGCATTGCTGGCCGAACGCCAGCCGCAGGCGCGTTACCTTGCGTTCGAGCCGGTCGCCGAGATGCGTGCGCAGGCGCAGGTACTCTGGTCGCGCGCCGGTATCGCACCGGAGCTGTACGCACGACGCGAGGCGCTGCGCGGGGTGACCGTCGATAAACTCGCCTGCATGGAGGTGATGGAGCATCTCGATGCGCCGCTGCTCGCTCAGGCGTTCGCCGATTTTCGCCTGCTGTTGCGACCGCACGGCTTGCTGATGCTGTCGGTCCCAATCGAGACCGGCGCCACCGCGTTGGCCAAGAACGCCGTGCGTGCGGCGCTCGGCCAGCGTTTCGTCAATGCCAGCTTCGGTAATGTGCTCAGGGCGAGCTTCGGACGCGCGCGTCATATCGTCCGCCCCAGTCGCGACGGTTACATCGAAACGCACGTCGGCTTCGATCATCGCGCCCTTGCGGCGCGCTTGCCGGACGAGGGTTTCGTCATCGAGCGCGTGTTGTATGCCCCGTTGCCGCGGCTCGGCGGTTTGCTCAACAGCCAGGTGTTCTGGGTTTGCCGACGCACGCAGACGTGAAAAAGCCCCGGGCAGGTGCCCGGGGCTCGATGGCGCGCCACGCGCTCAGCGGTTCAGCACGCTGAATTCGACGCGTCGGTTCCGAGCGCGACCTTCGTCGGTATCGTTGTCGGCGATGGGGCGCGACTCGCCGTAGCCGCGTACCTCGAGCCGCGACGGCGCAATGCCGAGTGCGACCAAGAAGTTGCGGACCGCCATCGCGCGCGCGAGCGAGAGCCGGTCGTTATAGGCCTCGGTGCCGAGCGCATCGGTATGTCCGGCGATCTCCACGCGCATGCCCGGCTGGCCTTTGAGGCCGGCGACGACGCGATCCAGCGTGCGGCGCGCTTGATCGGTGAGTTCGGCCGAGTCGAACTCGAAGGACACGCTATCCAGCACAACGACGGTTTGTCGTTCGCGCACGCAGCCGCGCGCATCGACCTCGAAGCCGGGAGGCGTGCGCGGGCAGTCATCCTGGGCGTTGAGCACGCCATCGCCGTCTTCGTCGGCCGGGCAGCCACTGGCGTCGACGACGCTGCCCGCCGGTGTGTCCGGACACTGATCGATGCCGTCGACCACGCCGTCCCCATCGCTGTCCGACGGTGGCGGAAGCGGGCAGCCGCGGGCATCCACCATGACGCCGGGCGGCGCATCGGGACAGGGTGGGGGCTGGGGGACATCGCCGGCGGTGGTGGTCATGCGCGCCAGCGCGTACTGCACGCCGAGGCCAAGGCGCGTGTCGAACTGGCGGTCCTCGCCGGGGTAGTTGACGTCGTTGAAGACCGCGTATTGCCGGATCTCGCCGCGCACCTGGAGACGATCGGTGATGCCGACGAGCATGCCGATGCCGAGATTCGCGTATGGCGATGACTCGGACTCCTCGACGTAGTCCTCATACAAGCCACCGATGCCGCCGATGATGAAGCCACCGAGGCGCGCGCTGCCGAGCAGGTAGCGCAGATCGATGCCGCCGCCGAAGAAGCCGTCGTCGCTGGCCGAGTCGAGCTCGCGATCGAGGGTATGGGCGAACAGGCTCAATTCCGCGCTCAGCCCCGCGCCGAGCTGGATCCCGTACGACAGGGCCGCTCCCGGACCGTTCTCGTCGTTGCGTACGGAATCCGGCAGCACGTAGCTTCCGAGTGCACTGACATAGTTCGGTGGGCGTTCGGCACCGAGCGCCGGCCATGTCGACAGCGACAAGGCCAGTACGAGCAAGCGCGTCGCGGGTTTCATCGTCTCGATCTCCTGCAGTCCCCGGAATTTTGCTGTTACACCAATCTAGAGTTTAACGTGTATGGCGGCGCATGGATCGTGCGCGCTCGGAGCCGTCCGCGTGAAGCCCGCCCTCACCCTCGCGTTTGCCAGCCTGTCGACATTGAACGCTGCCACCATCACGGCGATCGACTACCCCGAGACACCACGCGGCGAGGTCGTCGACGACTACTTCGGCACGAAGGTCGCGGACCCTTACCGCTGGCTCGAAGACGTGGACTCGGCGCGCACGCGCGCCTGGGTCGAGGCGCAGAATGCGCTGGCGTTGCCGCATCTGGCCGCGCTGCCGGAGCGCGAGCGCCTGCATGCGCGCTTGCAGGCGCTGTGGAACTACGAGCGTTACGGTCTCGTCGAGAAGGTCGCGGGTCGCTATTTCTATCTGCGCAACGACGGCTTGCAGAACCAGCCGGTGCTGGTGGTGCAGGACGATGCGAAGGCCGCAGCGCGCGTGCTGCTCGATCCGAACCGGCTGGCCGCCGACGGCACGGTGGCGCTGACCCAGTACGCGGTCTCGCCCGACGGCCGCTGGCTCGCCTACGGCACGGCGGCGGCGGGCTCCGACTGGAACGAGTTTCGCGTGCGCAGCGTCGCCGACGGCAAGGACCAGCCCGAGGTCCTGCGCCGCATCAAGTTTTCGTCGATCGCCTGGACGCGCGACGGCCGCGGCTTTTTCTACTCGCGCTATCCGGAGCCGCCGGCCGGGGCCGACGCCGGAACCTTCGACGATCTGGCGGATCAGGCGCTGTACTACCACCGTGTCGGCACGCCGCAGACCGCGGATGTGCGCGTCTACGCCGTGGCCGACGAGCCCAAGTGGGGTTACCTCGCCCAGGTCACCGACGACGGGCGCTATCTGGTCATCAGCATCTGGCGCGGCTCGGCCGATGAATACCGCATCCACGTGCGCGACCTGGGTGATCCGCAGCGGCCGGCACTCGACGGACCCGTGCTGCGACTGGTCGACACGTTCGAGTCCGACTACACGCTGATCGGCAGCGTCGGCAGCCGTTTGTACTTCCGCAGCAATGCGGGCGCCGAGCGCGGACGCATCCTCGCCGCGGATCTCGACGCACCGCTGCCCGATCGCTGGCGCGAGGTCGTGCCGCAGCAGGCCGACACGCTGCAGCACGCGCTGTTCGCCGGCGACGGCATCGTGGCGCTGTATCTGCGCGATGCCACATCCAGGCTGGTGCGCTACGGCCTCGACGGCGAGCCGGCCGGCGAGATCGCCTTGCCCGGTCTGGGCAGCGTGCCGGATCTGTCGTTCGGCGGCGTGCAGATCAGCGGCGCGCCGGGCGACGATGAGCTGTTCTATGCCTTTACCTCGTTCAACCGGCCGGCGACGAACTATCGCTACGATCTCGGCAAGCGGCGCGGTGGCGTGCATCAGCCGCTGACGCTCAAGTTCGATCCCAACGACTACGTCACCGAGCAGGTGTTCTATCCGTCGAAAGACGGTACCCGCATTCCGATGTTCATCAGTTATCGCAAGGGGCTCAAGCGCGATGCGGCGACGCCGGCCCTGCTCTACGGCTATGGCGGTTTCAACATCGCCCTGACACCGACGTTCTCGGTGCCCAATCTCGTGTGGATGGAGCAGGGCGGCATTTACGCCCAGGCCAATCTGCGCGGCGGCGGCGAGTACGGCCGTGCCTGGCACGAGGCCGGAACCAAAGAGCGCAAGCAGAACGTCTTCGACGACTTCATCGCCGCTGCCGAATATCTCGTGCGCGAGGGCTGGACTGCGCCGGAGCATCTGGCGATCAGCGGCCGCTCCAACGGCGGGCTTTTGGTCGGCGCCGTGCTCAACCAGCGCCCCGAGTTGTTCGCGGCAGCGCTGCCGGCGGTGGGCGTCATGGACATGCTGCGCTATCACCGCTTCACCATCGGCTGGGCCTGGGCCGGCGACTACGGTACTGCGGACACGAAAGAGGGCTTTGCATACCTTTCGCGCTACTCGCCGCTGCACACCGTGCGCACCGACGTGAAGTATCCGGCGGTGCTGATCACCACGGCCGATCACGACGACCGTGTCGTGCCGGGACATTCGTACAAGTACGCAGCGACCCTGCAGGCTGCGCACCAGGCCTACCGCGCACGGCACTGCGGCGCGGTCGGCACCGACTGCGATGCCGGCGGGCCGATCTTGATCCGCATCGACGTCAAGGCCGGTCACGGCGCCGGCAAGCCCATCGGCAAGCTGATCGACGAAGAAGCGGACCGGCTCGCCTTCATCCGCCACTACACGACGCGCTGAGGGTCTTGCGGGCGGCCGGCCCGCGCCCGGCGTCTGACCGATGTCGTGTTGGCCGCTACGACAGACGGGCCGGGCTCGCGCGGCCTTGCGTCCATACGCTCGCGTATGGTTGGATGCGCCCACCGTACGTTCGCGTATGTGCCGATGAAAGCCGCGATCGACCGAAGCGATGCCAAACCGAGCCTGACCGCCGAGGACTGGGCGCGTGCGGCCCTGGACGCCATGGCCGCCGGCGGCCTCGACGCGGTCGCGGTCGAGCCTCTGGCGCGCCGGCTCGGCGTCACTAAGGGCAGCTTCTACTGGCATTTCGTCAACCGCGAAGCCTTGCTGCGCGCCGCGCTGGAGCTGTGGGAGAAGCGTGAGACCGAGGACGTGCTGGCGCGGGTCGGCGACGAGCCCGACCCGTATGCGCGCATCGTCAAGGTGTTCAAGGAAGCCAATGCCGGCTACCGCTCGGGCCGGTTGTATTTGGCGATCGCTGCGGCCGAGGACAACCCGCTGGTGCGCGAGTTCGTGCAGCGGGTGTCGGAGCGGCGCATGCAGTATCTGGTGACGTGCTACGAGGCGCTCGGCTTCGATGCGGCGCGCGCCCAGCACTGGGCGCGCTTTGCCTACGCCACCTTCATGGGCAACCTGCAGATCCGCCGCGACACCCCGGCGCTGATGCCCAGCGGCGCGGCGTTCAACGAGTATCTGAAGCTGATGATCAAGACACTGATTCCGCGCACCGGCGTGGACGATCTGGCCGCGGCGGAACGCCCGGTCGCGATCGACGGTGCCGGCACGGGCACCGCCTCGCACCGATCCGATGAACTCAACACGGAGAAGTCGTCATGACCGCTCTCGTCATTCTGCTGCTCGCACTCGGCGCCGCCTGGGCACTGGCCTACGTCGGTGCGCCGCTGTGGGTCTGGACCGCCGCGCTCGGCGGTTTGCTGCTCGCGCTCGCGGCCCTGGACCTGATCGGCACGGCCGCTTTTGCGGTCGCCGGTGCGCTCTATGTCGCCCTCGCGTTGCTGCTGAACCTGCGGCCCTTGCGCCGCGCCGTGCTCACCGCGCCGATCTTCGCAGCCTTCAAGAAGGTGCTGCCGGAGATGTCGTCGACCGAGCGCGAGGCGCTCGAAGCCGGCGACACCTGGTGGGAGGCCGAGATGTTCCGCGGCCGCCCCGACTGGCGCAAGCTGCTGGACTTCAAGTACACCGCACTCACCGCCGAGGAGCAGTCCTTCCTCGACAACGAGTGCGAGGCGCTGTGCAAGCTCTGCGACGACTGGAAGGTGGAGTTCGAGGCCCGCGACCTGCCGCCCGAGGTCTGGGCCTACATCCGCGAGAAGAAATTCCTCGCGATGCTCATCAAAAAGGAATACGGGGGCCTGGGCTTTTCCGCGAATGCGCAGTCGGCGGTGGTCACCAAGCTCGCCACCAAGTCGATCACGCTGGCGGTGACCGTCATGGTGCCGAACTCGCTGGGCCCCGGCGAGCTTTTGATGCACTACGGCACCGAGGCGCAGAAGAAGCAGTGGCTGCCGGGCCTGGTCGACGGTAGCGAGATCCCCTGCTTCGGTCTGACCGGCCCCGAGGTCGGTTCGGATGCCACGGCGATGCCGGATCTGGGCGTGGTCTGCTACGGCGAGCACGAGGGTAAGAAGGTGCTCGGCATCCGGCTCAATTTCTCCAAGCGCTACATCACGCTGGCGCCGGTGGCCACGGTCATTGGCCTTGCCTTCAAGCTGCGCGATCCAAACGGGCTGCTCGGCGATGCGTCGCGGCGCGACTACGGCATCACCTGTGCGCTGATTCCGGCCCGGCACCCCGGCGTCGAGATCGGCCGGCGTCACTATCCGGGCGCGGCCTTCATGAACGGCACCATCCATGGCAGGGACGTGTTCATTCCCGTCGACTGGATCATCGGCGGGCCGGCGATGGCGGGCAAAGGCTGGCGCATGTTGGTCGAGTGCCTGTCGGCCGGCCGCGGCATCTCGCTGCCGGCGCTGGCGACGGCGGCGGGGCAGACCGCTTATCGCATGACCGGCGTCTACGGACGTTTCCGTCGCCAGTTCAAGGTGCCGATCGGCAAGTTCGAAGGCGTGCAGGAGGCCACCGGCCGCATCGGCGGACTCGCCTATACCCTGGAGGCGATGCGCGTGATGACCGCTTCGGCGGTGGACCACTGCGCGCCCTCGGTGGTCACCGCGATCGCCAAGTACCACATGACCGAGATGATGCGAAGGATCATCAACGACGGCATGGACGTGATGGCCGGCCGCGCGATCCAGCAAGGGCCGCGCAACTTCATGGCCACCGCATACAAGGCGACGCCGGTGGCGATCACCGTGGAAGGCGCCAACATCCTCACGCGCAATCTGATGATCTTCGGCCAGGGCGCGATCCGCTGCCACGAATACGTGTTCCCGGAGATGGAGGCGGCGCGCGACAACGATCTGGTCGCCTTCGACAAGCTCTTGTTCGGCCACATCGGCTTTTCGATCAACCGCGCCGTGCGCGCTTTCACGCTCGGCGTCAGCGGCGCGCGTCTGGCGCGCGCGCCGGTGACGGGACAGATCGCGCCGTATTTTCGGCACCTGGAGCGCTTCTCGGCGGCGCTGGCGTTCTCGGCCGACCTGACCATGGGCGTGCTCGGCGGCAAGCTCAAGTTCATGGAGCGCTTGTCGGCGCGCCTCGGCGACGTCCTGAGCCAGCTCTACATCGCCTCCTGCGTCGCCAAGTACTACCTCGAAGGGCCGCGCGGCGAGGCCGAATGGGCGCACGCGCGCTGGGCGCTGGACCACGCGCTCTACGAGATCGCCCAGGCCTTCGACGGCTTCATCCGCAACTTCCCGGTGGCCTGGGCGCGTGCGGTGATGCGCCTGGTCGTGTTCCCGCTCGGCAACCGCTTCGCTCCGGTGTCCGACCGCGTCAATGCCAGGGTCGCCGATCTGATCCTCGAGCCCAGCGAGCTGCGCGAGCGCCTGTCGTGGCTGGTCTTCGTGAGCGGCGGCAAGGACGATCCGATCGGCCGCATGGAGCACGCCTGGCACGTGGCCCAGGACTGCGAGGCGGCGTATGCGAAGTTCTTCAAGCTCGCGAACCAGGGCGAGCTCGCCGGCGATACGGTGGCCGAACGCCTGCGCGACGCGCTGGCCCGCGGCCTCATGACGCCGCAGGAAGTCGAGCAAGCCGAGGCCTACGACACGGTGCGCTACGACGTCATCGCCACCGACGATTTCAGCAAGGCCTACATCGCCGGGGACTACGACGCCGAGCGCACGGAGCCGACCGTGATGGCGGCGGCGCGCGCCCGCGTCGCCTGAAATCCGCCGCGGCGCGGACGAGGCCGGGCGCATGCGCCCGGCCCTTGCACGAGGATGGTCAGTTGAAGGTCTTGTTCTGCGCGGCGAGCTTTTCCAACAACGGCGCCGGCTGCCAGAACGAGGCATCGGCGCCGGGACGCTGCGCAAATTCACGCATGCGCTGCGCGACCTTGGCCAGCCCGATCGTGTCGGCATGGAACATCGGCCCACCGCGGTGCCGTGGGAAGCCGTAGCCGTTGAGGTAGATCATGTCGATGTCCGAGGCGCGCAAGGCGATGCCTTCCTCGAGGATGCGCGCGCCCTCGTTGACCAGTGCGAAGATCAGGCGCTCGACGATCTCCTCGTCGCTGATCTGTCGCGGCGTGATGCCGGCGGCTTTGCGCTGCTCGTCGATGATCTGTTCGACCTGTGGGTCCGGGTGCGCGGTGCGGTCGCCCGGCTCGTAGCGGTACCAGCCCTTGCCGGTCTTCTGGCCGTAGCGCCCGAGCTCGCACAGGCGGTCGGCGACGGCTTCGCGGCGCCGCTTGGGGTCTTCGGCGTAGTGCCGCTTGCGGATCAGCCAGCTCACGTCGTTGCCGGCCAGATCGTTCATGCGGAACGGCCCCATCGCCATGCCCCAGCGTTCGAGCGCGCCGTCCACCTGTTGCGGCAGCGCGCCCTCGTCGAGTAGGCGCAGGGCCTCGCCGGCGTACTTGCCGATCATGCGGTTGCCGATGAAGCCGTCGCAGACGCCGGCGACCACCGGCAGCTTCTGCAGGGTCTTGGCGAGCTTCATCACCGTGGCCAGCACGTCTTTCGCGGTCTTCTCGCCGCGCACGACTTCGAGCAGGCGCATCACGTTCGCCGGCGAGAAGAAATGCAGGCCGACGACGTCGGCCGGTCGCTTCGTGAACGAGGCGATCCGGTTGAGGTCCAGCGTCGAGGTGTTGCTCGCGAGGATCGCGCCGGGCTTCATCACCGCATCGAGCCGTTCGAAGACTTTTTGCTTGACCTGCATGTCCTCGAACACCGCCTCGATGACGAGGTCGTCCTGCGCCAGATCGGCGTAGCTGAGCGTCGGGGAGATCAGCGCCATGCGCCGTTCCATCTGCTCGGCGGTGAGCTTGTTCTTGCGCACTTGCTGCTCATAGTTGCGACGGATGACGGCCAATCCCTTGTCCAGGGCTTGCCGATCGATTTCGAGCAGGTGCACCGGGATGCCGGCGTTGGCGAAGCTCATCGCGATGCCGCCGCCCATGGTGCCGGCGCCGATCACCGCGGCGCGCTCGATCGGCCGCAGCGGCGTGTCCTCGGGGACGTCGGGGATCTTCATGCACGCGCGCTCGCCGAAGAAGGCGTGACGCAGGGCCCGCGATTCCGGGCCGTTCAACAAGAACATGAAGCCAGCCTGTTCCACTTTCATGCCCTCGTCGAAGGGCAGCGTCGCCGCGGCCTCGACGCATTCGAGACACTTGATCGGCGCCGGCAAGGGGCCAGCCGCCTTCTTTACCTTCTCGCGCGCCTCGGCGAAAAAGGCCGCCGCGTCCGGCAGCTCGACGCCAAGGTCGCGCACGCGCCGCGGCTTGTCCATGCGGCGCGCCAGCTCGATCGCCGCCTCGACGACATCGCCATCCACGACGGCGTCGAACAGCTTGGTCTGCGCGAGTTTCGCCGCCGGCAGCATCGCGCCGGAGACGATCATGTCGAGCGCGGTCTGCACGCCGACCACGCGCGGCAGGCGCTGGGTGCCACCGCCGCCGGGCAAAAGGCCGAGCTTGACCTCCGGCAGCGCGATCTGCGCATCGCCGCGCGCGACGCGGCAATGACAGCCCAGCGCCAGTTCGAGGCCGCCGCCGAGCGCCATGCCGGCGATCGCCGCGACCACCGGCTTGCTGCTCGTGTCGAGCGTGTCGATGATCTCGTGCAGGCTCGGGCTGGCCGTCATCTTCGGCGAGCCGAACTCGCGGATGTCAGCGCCGCCGGAGAAAGCCTTGTCGGTCCCGGTCAGGACCACCGCCTTGATCGCGGCGTCGGCCGCGGCCTTCGCCAAGCCCTCGGCGATGCCCTTGCGCAGGTCGAGCCCCAGGCCGTTGACCGGCGGGCTGTGCATGCGGATCACGGCGATCTCGCCGCGGGTTTCGTAGCTCAAGACGCTCATCGGGTCTCCTCGATCATGGCCCAGCGACGCACGGTAGGCAGGCCGCACCGACGGGGCAAATGAAATCCGTCGATGCACGAGGATTCGTCGCACGCATGGTGACGCGCGCCGCGACATGCGGAGTTCTTATACATCCCCATGCACTTGTTTCAGTTGTGCCGGTGCGGTGGCGCTGACTAAGCTGCGCCCTCCACCGACATGTCCACGGCGGCCCATGGATCTGAACTTCACGCCCGAGGAGCAGGCGTTTCGCGCCGAGGTGCGCGCCTTCGTCGATGCCGAACTCTCACCCGAACTGCGCGCCAAGGTGCTCGGCGGCAAGCGCCTGACCAAAGCGGATTATCTCGGCTGGCACGAGATCCTCTACCGCAAAGGCTGGGTCGCACCGAACTGGCCCGTGGAGTACGGCGGCACCGGTTGGAACGCGGTGCAGCGCCATATCTTCGAGGAGGAGCTGGCCGACGCCGGCGCGCCGCCGACGCTGCCGTTCGGCTTGCGCATGGTCGGGCCGGTCATCATGGCTTTCGGCTCGCAGGCGCAGAAGGCGTACTTCCTGCCGCGCATCCTTTCCGGCGAGCACTGGTGGTGCCAGGGGTATTCCGAACCGGGGGCCGGCTCGGATCTGGCTTCGCTCAAGACCCGCGCCGAGCGCCGCGGCGACGTCTACGTCGTCAACGGCCAGAAGACCTGGACCACGCTCGGCCAGCACGCCGACTGGATCTTCTGCCTGGTGCGCACCGATCATCAGGCGCGTAAGCAGGAAGGCATTTCTTTCTTGCTGATCGACATGAAATCGCCCGGCATCACCGTGCGCCCGATCATCCTGCTCGACGGCGAGCACGAGGTGAACGAGGTCTGGTTCGACAACGTCGAGGTGCCGGTCGCCAACCGCGTCGGCGAGGAGAACAAGGGCTGGACCTACGCCAAGTTCCTGCTCGGCCACGAGCGCACAGGCATCGCCGAGATCGGCCGCTCCAAGCGCTGGCTCAAGCAGCTCAAAGAGATCGCCGCGCAGCAGCCGGCCGCCGATGGCGGCCGTCTGATCGACGATCCGCGCTTTCGCGACCGCATCGCGCAGATCGAGATCGAGCTGATGGCGCTGGAAGTGACCAATCTGCGCGTGATCGCCGCCGAGATGGAACACAAGGCGCCGGGACCCGAGGCCTCGCTGCTCAAGATCCGCGGCTCGGAGATCCAGCAGACCCTCTCGGAGCTGATGATGCTCGCGCTGGGCCACGACGCGCTGGCCTTCCAACACGCCGCGCTCGACGCCGGCTACGACGGACCGATCATTGGCCCCGCCTATGCACCACCGCTGACCGGTCAGTACTTCAACATGCGCAAGACCACGATCTACGGCGGCAGCAACGAGATCCAGAAAAACATCATCTCCAAGATGATCCTGGGCTTCTGAGGGCGGGGACATGGACTTCGATTTCACCGACGAGCAGCGCCAGTTCCGCGACAGCCTCGAGCGCTATCTGCGCGAGGCTTACGACTTCGACACGCGCCGCGCGATCATGCGCTCTGCCGAAGGCTGGAGCCGGGCGCAGTGGCAGCGGCTCGCCGAACTCGGCGCGCTGGCGATCGCGCTGCCCGAGGATCACGGCGGCTTCGGAGGCAATGCCTTCGACACACTGTTGGTCATGCAAGCCCTAGGGCGCGCGCTGGTGGTCGAGCCTTATCTCGCCACCGTCGTGCTCGGCGCCGGCGTGATCGCCGACGCCGGCAACGAGGCGCAGAAGGCGGCGCTGCTACCGGGCGTCGGCAGCGGCGAACTTCTGCTGGCCGTGGCGCTCGACGAGCCGCGGCAGCGCTACGCGCCGACGCGCATCGCGATGCGCGCCCGGCGGGATGGCGACGGCTGGCTGCTCAGCGGCGACAAGACCGCGGTGCTGCACGGCGACATCGCCGATCAGATCATCGTCGCCGCGCGTACCGAGGGTGAGGTGGGGGACGCCAGGGGCCTGTCGCTGTTCCTGGTCGACGCCGGCGCCCCGGGCCTGCGCCGGCGGGCTTACCCCACCCACGATGGCCAGCGCGCCGCCGATCTGCATTTCGACCAGGTCCGCGTCGATGCCAAGGCGTTGATCGGTGCCGAGCACGCCGCGCTGCCGGTCATCGAGAAGGCCGTCGATGCCGCCAACGTCGCGCTCTGCGCCGAGGCGGTCGGCAACATGGGGGCGTTGATCGAGCAGACCGTCCACTACCTCAAGACGCGCAAGCAGTTCGGCGTGCCGATCGGCAGCTTCCAGGCCTTGCAGCACCGCGCTGTCGACATGTATCTGCACGCCGAGCAGGCCCGCTCGATGGTGTATCTCGCCGCCGCCAAGCTCGATGCCGATGTCGCCGAGCGTCGGCGCGCGGTGTCGGCTGCCAAGGTGCTGGTGAGCCAGAGCGCGCGCTTCGTCGGGCAACAGGCGGTGCAGCTGCACGGCGGCATCGGCGTCACCGACGAGCTTCCGGTCAGCCACTACTTCAAGCGGCTGACGATGATCACGATGCTGTTCGGCGACGCCGACCATCACCTCGCACTGTTCGGCGCACAGATGGCGGCATAGGCCGCGAACGGCGTGCGTCGAGCCGCTACACTCGGGGCCCGCTTCCGCGAGCCCCGATGCCCATGTCCTTAGCCGTCGTCGACGCCACGGTTTCACCGAGCCGTCATCTGGCGTTGCTGTCGCGCGCCGAGGTGGCGCGCCTGCTCGATGCCAGCCGCGGCGACCTGCGCGCCCTGTTCCGGCAGTGTTCGCTCGCGGTGCTGAGCACCGGCAGCGACATCGACGACGGCCGTGCGCTGCTCGCGCGCTATCCGGACTTCGACATCCGCATCGTGCCGCAGGAGCGCGGCCTGCAGCTCGAACTGAAGAACGCGCCGGCCCAGGCCTTCGTCGACGGTCGCATCATCCAGGGCATCCGCGAGCACCTGTTCGCCGTGCTGCGTGACATCCTCTACGTCAGCGAGCGCGTGATGGACAACCCGTCCTTCGATCTGACGACGTCCGCGGGCACGACGGACGCGGTGTTCCACATCCTGCGCAACGCCGGCGTGCTGCGCGCGACGACGCGACCGCGACTGATCATTTGCTGGGGCGGGCACTCGATCTCGCGCGAGGAGTACGACTACAGCAAGCTCGTCGGCTACGAGATGGGTTTGCGCGGCTTGGACATCGGTACCGGCTGCGGACCGGGGGCGATGAAAGGGCCGATGAAAGGCGCGACCATCGGCCATGCCAAACAGCGCATTGCCGATGGCCAATACCTCGGCATCAGCGAGCCCGGAATCATCGCCGCCGAGGCGCCGAATCCGATCGTCAACGCGCTGGTGATCCTGCCCGACATCGAGAAACGCCTCGAAGCCTTCGTGCGCATGGCGCACGGCATCGTGGTGTTTCCCGGCGGCGTCGGCACCGCCGAGGAGATCCTCTATCTGCTCGGCATCCTGCTGCACCCGGAGAATCGGCACATGCCGTATCCGCTGGTCTTTACCGGCCCGGCATCGGCGCGCGACTACTTCGCACAGATCGACGACTTCGTCGCCGCGACGCTGGGCGATGAGGCGCGCGAACGCTATCGCATCGTCGTCGACGATCCGGCCGAGGTCGCGCGTCAGATGTCCGAGGGTGTGCAACGAGTCGCCGAGTTCCGCCGTCGGCGCAACGACGCCTACGCCTTCAACTGGCTGCTGAAGATCGACGAGGCGTTCCAGCGCCCGTTCGTCCCCACGCACGAGAACATGGCCGGGCTCGACCTGCACCGCGACCAGCCGCCGCATCGGCTCGCCGCGCAACTGCGCCGCGCCTTCTCCGGCATCGTCGCCGGCAACGTCAAGGCGGACGGCATCAAGGCCGTAGAAGAACACGGACCGTTCGAGATCCGCGGCGATGCGGGCATCATGGCGCGCCTCGACGCTCTGCTCGGTGCATTCGCCGCCAGCCACCGCATGAAGCTGCCGGGCAGCGACTACGTGCCCTGCTATCGCATCGTGCGCTGAGCGTCCGCCGACGTTTCGAGCGCTGCGGCGCGCCCGAGGCTGGCCGAGATCGGACCCTGCTTCCGGTGCGGGTGTTGGCGGGCCACGGCGAGGTGGTTATAGTGATAGGCGATGGACCCGCTGGGCCCGGCGTCTCGGCAAGCCGCGACGGCTCGTCGCGTCAGGGCCGATATCCACGTGCACCGAGGAACTTGCGATGACGGCATTCGACGCAGTACTGCTCTACATCCTGTGGATGATCGTGCTGTTGCTGATCTACGCGGGGCCGCGCATCCCGCAGGCGCTGCTGGGCGCCAAGCCCATCGACAGTTGGGAGCGCAACAAGGCGCCGGTGGATCCGCCGTTCTTGCAGCGCGCCAAGAACGCGCACCTCAACTGTATCGAGAACCTGCCCTTGTTCGTCGGCGTGGTCGCCGTGGCCGCGTTGATGGACCAGATCGCGATCGCCGACGGCGTCGCTGCCTACGTGCTCTACGCACGCGTGGCCCAGAGCGTGATGCACATCAGCGGCACCTCGTTCATCCAGATTCTGCTGCGCGCGACGTTCTTCCTGATCCAGATCGCGCTGATCGGCTATATCGCGGTGAAGCTGCTGATGCTCTGAGGCGAGCGGATATCGCGCGGTCTCGACGCGACTGACGAGGCGGCGGACGCACCCTTTGCCCGCTGGCGGCGCCGCCAGCGGGCGCACGGCGCCGGATCTCCGTGCTCGATTTGCTCCGCTGCCGATCCGGCGCACCGATGCCGTTTCAGCGCGCGGCCAGCCGCGCGTACATCTCGCGATACGGCTTCATGCCGGCGGCGAGAATCGCCATCGCGGTCAGCAGCGAAACGCAGGCGACGATCAGCATCGACCAGCGCAGCATGCCGTCGTCGGCGAAGACGTAGTCGGTGATGAGCGCGATCGCGGTCGGGCCGATGCCCAGGCCGATCATGTTGGTCATGAACAGGTAGACCGCGGTGGTCTGGCCGCGCATGCGGTTGGGCACGACCTCCTGCAGCGCCGCCGGGGCGGCGCCAAAGGGCATCGCCAGTCCGAACACCGGCACCACCAGGGCGACCGCGGCGAAGGGGCCGTTGGGCGCGAGCAGGTAGCCGGCGCCGCCGATCATGGTGATGACGCCGGCGAGCACACCGACGCGCAGCGCCGCGTCACGGTGGCCCTGCTTGATCCAGCGGTCGGCGATGCGGCCGCCGATGATGATGCCGGCGCTTGCGAAGACCACGACCTCAAGACCGAAGACGATCCCGATCTCAGACGCGGTCCAGCCATGAGAGCGAACGAAGTAGGTCGGGATCCACGCGGTGGTGCCGTAAGAGCACAGCGCCAGCATCGCGAAGCCGACGTTGTGGCTGAGCACCGCACGGCGGTTGGCCCACAGGTAGGCGACGACCTCGGAAAACGGCAGGCTGTTCTGGCCGTCGATCACGCCTTGACGCTTGGGCTCGCGCACCAGCAGGAAGGCGAAGCTGAACAAAATGCCGGCGATGCCCAGAATCAGGAACACGGTCTGCCATGGCCGGATCTCGCCGAGCAGCGGCAACAGCACCGTGCCCCGCGCGACGCTGTACTGCACCACCAGGCCGCCGACGAGAAACGCAAGGCCGGAACCGAGGAAGATGCCCATCGAGTACACGCTCATCGCCGTCGAGCGGCGCTCGGGCGGAAAGTAGTCGGCGATCATCGAGTACGCCGCTGGCGACAGCGCCGCCTCGCCGACGCCGACGCCGATGCGAAACAGCAATAGCTGCCAGTAGTGCTTTGCAAGCCCGCAGAACGCGGTCATCGCGCTCCAGACGACGAGGCCGGCGACGATCAGGCCGCGCCGGCTCTTGGCATCGGCGATGCGCGCCAGTGGAATGCCCAGGATCGTGTAGAAGATCGCGAACGAGAAGCCCATCAGCAGGCTCATTTGCGTGTCACTGATGCCCAGGTCAGCGCGGATCGGCCCGACCAGCAGATTGAGGATCTGCCGGTCCACGAACGAGAACACATAGGCGATCATCAGGATCGCGACGACGAACCACGGGTACGCCAGTGATGGTGCGGAAGGCACCGTCACCGGACGCTCGCCGGTCTGCGACATGCGTGCTTCTCCTCTCGTTGTGGCGGCGCCGCGATCGAGCGCGACACTCGCGAGTTTTGCGGACGCGGGCTATACCTTGAGCACCAGCTTGCCGATGTTATCGCCCTTGAACAGGCGCAGCAGGGTTTCGGGAAAGTTCTCCAGCCCCTCGGCGATATCCTCGCGCGTCTTGAGCCGGCCGGCGGCGAGCCAGCCGCCCATCTCGCGCACGGCCTCGCCGTAGCGGTCGGCCCAGTCGAACACGACCATGCCGGTCATGCTCGCGCGGTTGACCAGCAGCGACAGGTAGTTGCTCGGGCCTTTCACCGGCGCGGTGTTGTTGTACTGCGAGATCGCGCCGCAGATGACGATGCGCGCGCGCATCGCGAGCTGGGTGAGCACGGTGTCGAGGATGTCGCCGCCGACGTTGTCGAAGTAGACGTTCACGCCCTGCGGGCAATGCTGCTTGAGCGCCTTTCTGACGTCCTCGTTCTTGTAGTCGATGCAGGCGTCGAAGCCGAGCTCGTCGACGACGTAGCGGCACTTCTCCGCGCCACCGGCGATGCCGACGACGCGACAACCCTTGATCTTCGCGATCTGGCCGACGACCTGACCGACCGCGCCGGCCGCACCGGAGACGACGACGGTGTCGCCGGCCTTGGGCTTGCCGACTTCCAGCAGGCCGAAGTAGGCGGTCATGCCCGGCATGCCGAGCGTGCCCAGGTACACCGGCAGCGGCGCGAGCTTCGGGTCGATCTTGGTCACGCCCTTGCCGTTGGACACGGCGTAGTCCTGCACGCCGAACAGGCCGACGACGTGCTCGCCGACGGCGAACTTCGGATGATTCGACCTCACGATCTTGCCGACCGCGCCGGCGCGCATCACCTCGCCGATACCGACCGGCGGCACGTAAGACTTGCCTTCGTTCATCCAGCCGCGCATCGCCGGATCGAGCGAGATATAGGCGTTGCGGACCAGAAACTCGCCGTCGCCCGGTTCCGGGACCGGTCCGCAGACGAACTCGAAGTCCTCGCGCTTGACCATGCCGACGGGGCGTTGCTTGAGCTTGAACTGGCGATTGGTGGACATCCGCTTCTCCGTGAGTGTGGGGGGCGCGGGCCGGCGATGGGCGTGGCCCGAACTACGCGCGCGACACGCCGCTGGCGCCGACGTAGGCCTTGATGGCGTCCTTGCCGACGTACTTGGCCAGTTCCATCTTGCCGATCGCATTGCGGTGCACCTCGTCCGGGCCGTCGGCCAGGCGCAGCGTGCGTGCCTGCGCATAGGCGTAGGCGAGGCCGAAGTCGTCGGTCACGCCGCCGCCGCCGTGGGCCTGGATCGCCCAGTCGATGACCTGGCAGGCCATGTTCGGCGCCGCGACCTTGATCATCGCGATCTCCTTGGCCGCGACCTTGTTGCCGACGGTGTCCATCATGTACGCCGCCTTGAGCGTCAGCAGGCGCGCCGAGTCGATCAGGATGCGCGACTCGGCGATGCGCTCCAGCGTCACCGTCTGCGCCGCGACCGGCTTGCCGAAGGCCACACGCTGCAGCGAGCGCTTGCACATCTTTTCGAGCGCGCGTTCGGCCAGACCAATCAGCCGCATGCAGTGATGGATGCGGCCGGGGCCGAGGCGGCCCTGCGCGATCTCGAAGCCGCGCCCTTCGCCGAGCAGGATGTTCGACGCCGGCACACGCACGTTGTCGAAGACGATCTCGGCGTGGCCGTGCGGCGCGTCGTCGTAGCCGAACACCGGCAGATGGCGGACGATCTTCACGCCCTGGGTGTCGCGCGGCACCAGAATCATCGACTGCTGGCGGTGCCGGTTCGGATTGTCCGGGTCGGTCTTGCCCATGACGATGAAGATCTTGCAGCGCGGATCGTTGGCGCCGGAGGTCCACCACTTGCGGCCGTTGATCACGTACTCGTCGCCGTCGCGCTCGATGCGGCAGGCGATGTTGGTGGCATCGGACGAGGCCACCTCGGGCTCGGTCATCGCGAAAGCCGAGCGGATCTCGCCCGCGAGCAGCGGCTTGAGCCAGCGCTCCTGCTGCTCGGGCGTGCCGTAACGCACCAGCACTTCCATGTTGCCGGTGTCCGGCGCCGAGCAGTTGAACACCTCCGGTGCCCAGATCACGCGCCCCATGATCTCGCACAGCGGCGCGTACTCGAGGTTGCTCAGGCCGGCGCCGTACTCGGATTCGGGTAGGAACAGATTCCACAGCCCGGCGGCCTTGGCCTTGACCTTGAGCGCCTCGATGAGCCGCGTCGGCTGCCAGCGGTCACCCTCGGCCACCTCGGCGAAGAAGCGCTGCTCGTTGGGATAGATGTGCTCGTCCATGAAGGCATTCAGGCGCTCCATCAGATCGAGGGTTTTGGCCGAGTATTCGAAGCTCATTTGAACTCTCCGTTTGGTCGCCCACTCCGGCGCACGGGACAGGGTGTTGACTACCGGCGCCCGAGAATCTTCTCGACCTGCGCCCAGGCCAGCTCGGCCAGCGGGCGTGCCGCCGCGCCCATCTGCGCGGCCTGTGCGCTCGCGGCGGTGCCGTCTTTCACGCGGCCGGCGATGCCTTGCAGGATCGCGGCGAGGCGGAACAGGTTGTAGGCCATGTAGAAGTCCCAGTGGTTCGGGTCTATGCCGTCGCGGCCGGTGCGCTGGCAGTACATCCGCACGTACTCGGACTCCGCCGGGATGCCCAGCTCGGCGAGCTCGACGCCGCCCAGGCCGCGGAACACGCCGGCCGGGATGTGCCAGGTCATGCAGTGATAGGCGAAGTCGGCGAGCGGATGGCCCAGCGTCGACAGCTCCCAGTCCAGCACTGCGAGGATGCGCGGCTCGCTCGGGTGGAAGATCACGTTGTCGAGGCGGTAGTCGCCGTGGACGATGGTGGTTTCGTCGCCGGGTGGGATGTGCTCCGGCAGCCAGGCGATCAGCCGGTCCATCGCGTCGATGCGCTCGGTTTCCGAGGCGCGGTACTGCTTGGTCCAGCGGCCGATCTGGCGCGCGAAGTAGTTGCCGGGCTTGCCGTAGTCGGCAAGGCCGATGGCGGCGTAGTCGACCCGATGCAGCGCGGCGATCACGCGGTTCATCTCCTCGAACATCGCGCGCCGCACGGCCGGCGTGTACGCATCGCCCGGCAGGGCCGGGTCCCAGAGGATGCGGCCCTCGACGTGCTCCATCACGTAAAACGCGGTGCCGATCACCGACTCGTCCTCGCACAGGCAGTAGGTCCTCGCCACCGGCACTTCGGTGTTCGCGAGTGCGCGGATCACGCGATACTCCCGATCGACCGCATGCGCCGACGCCAGCAGCTTGCCGGGCGGCTTGCGCCGCAACACGTAGCTTTTGCCGCCGGCCGTGAGCTTGTAGGTCGGGTTGGACTGGCCGCCCTTGAACTGCTCGACGACGAGTTCGCCGGAGAATCCCTCGACGTGTTCGCGCAGATAGCGCGCGAGCGCAGCCTCTTCGAAGCGGTGGCGCGCCTGGACCGGAATCGTCGACATACGCTCACTCCTGCGGCGTGATGACCAGCTTGCCGGAGACCTTGCGGTCCATGAGCTGGCGGATGGCCTCGGCGCCGCGCGCGAGCGGATAAGTGCCGGCGATGTGCGGTTTGAGCTTGCCGTCCTTGAGCCAGCCGAGCAGCGTGCGCAGATCCATCAGGTTGTTCATCGGTTCGCGCTTGGCGTAGTCGCCCCAGAACACGCCGACGATGCTGCAACCCTTGAGCAGCGGCAGGTTCAGCGGAATCTTCGGAATCTCGCCGTTGGCGAAGCCGATGACGAGCAAGCGCCCGCGCCAGGCCATGCTGCGCAGCGCCGGCTCGCTGTAGTCGCCGCCGACCGGGTCGTAGACCACGTCCACGCCCTTGCCGCCGGTCAGTTCTTTGAGGCGCGCCTTGAGGTCTTCGCTGTTGTAGTTGATCAGCTCGTCGGCGCCGTGGTCCTTGCAGACGGCGAGCTTCTCGGCGGTCGACGCCGCGGCGATGACCCTGGCGCCGAGCGCCTTGCCGATCTGGATCGCCGCAAGGCCAACGCCGCCGGACGCGCCGAGCACCAGCAGGGTCTCGCCACTCTTGAGCGCGGCGCGGTCCTTGAGCGCGTGATACGAGGTGGCGTAGGTCATCACGAAGGATGCGCCGGTGACGAAGTCCATCTCTGGCGGCATCGGGATCAGCGCGCGCGAATCGGCGCGCACCTGCTGTGCGAACGCGCCCCAGCCGGTGAAGGCGATGACCTTGTCGCCCGGCTTGACGTTCCGGACCCTGGCACCCACCGACTCGACCACGCCCGCACATTCGCCGCCGGGCGAGAACGGCAGCTCCGGCTTGAACTGGTACTTGTTCTGGATGATCAGCACGTCCGGAAAATTCACGCCGGCGGCGTGCACGCGCACGATCGCGTCGTCGTCGCCGGGCGTCAGATCCGGCGTCTCCTCGACGACGAGGTTCTCCGGCGGGCCGAAGGATTTGCACAGCAGGGCTTTCATGTCGGGCTCGTTCAGGGCATCGGATTGGTGGGCGCACGCTCGTCGAGGATGTCGCGCATGCGCGCCTCGATCGAAGGCTTGATGTTCGGATGGGTCAGGATGTAGAAGCGGTCGGCCTTGACCGCCTGTATCGTCGCGCGCGCGATGTCGGCGGCCGAGAGTTTTCCGGACTGCACCGCCTTGCGCACGCGCGCCTCGAACGGCGCGGCCAGCGGATTGGTATCGGCGAGGTGTGCCGGGCGATGGCGCGCCGCATCGGCGATGCCGGTCGGCACGAAGGCGGGGCACAGCACGGAGACGCCGATCTTCGCGTTGGCCACGCGCAGCTCGTGATGCAGGCATTCGCTGAGCGTGACCACCCCGTGCTTGGACACGCAGTAGACACTGGACCCTGGCACCGACAGCAGGCCGGCGACGGAGGCGGTGTTGACCACGTGGCACTCGTCACCCTGTGCGAGCATGCGCGGCACGAAACTCTGGATGCCGTGGACCACGCCCATCAGGTTGACGCCGAGCACCCACTGCCAGTCGGCGCGCGTGGTGGTCCACGTCGGCCCGGCGACGGCGACGCCGGCGTTGTTGAACAGCAGATGCGCGGCGCCGAAGCGCGCGTAAGTCGCGTCGGCGAGCGCGGCAACCGTCTCGGCGCTGGCCACGTCGACGCGTTGGCGCAATACCTCGATGCCGGCCGGAAGCCGCGCCTGCGTCGCTTCGAGACCGGCCATGTCGATGTCGGCGAGCACCAGGCGCATGCCTTCACCTGCGCACAGCAGTGCCAGTTCGCGGCCGAAGCCGCTGGCGGCGCCGGTGATCACGGCGACCTTGTCATGCAGCGCGTTCATGGCTTCCTCCGGCAGTCGAACCCGCAGACTAGGCGCGCCCGTGCAATCATTCCAATGAATATTGTGAATTCCGCAGGATCAAGACTGTGCATCTGCATCGGATCGACCTGAATCTGCTCGTCGTGCTCGACGCCATCTTCTCGGAGGGCGGCATCACCAAGGCCGGTGAGAAGCTGCACCTGACCCAGCCGGCGATCAGCCACGCGCTCGGGCGATTGCGCGAACTGTTCGGCGATCCGCTGTTCGTGCGCGAAGGTCGGCGCATGGTGCCGACGCCGCTGGCGCGCAGCCTGATGCAGCCGGTGCGCCGCGCCCTGCACAGCCTCGAAGTCACGCTCAACGAAGCGCAGCGCTTCGACCCGGCGACGACGCAGCGCCACTTCAACGTCGCCGTGCGCGACGTGCTCGAAGCGCTGGTGTTGCCGAGGCTGCTCGCGCGCGTCGAGCACGAGGCGCCGTCGGTCGACATCAGCGCGATCCGCGCCGACCGTCGCGGCTTCGAGTCCGAACTCGCCGCCGGCAGCCTCGATGCGGTGCTCGACGTGCTGCTGCCGATGTCGGCCGAGATCCGCCACCAGCGCGTGTCGGTGGACCGCCTCGTCGTCGTCGCGCGCAAGCATCATCCGGCGATACGGAAGAAGACGCTCGATCTCGCCGCCTACCTGCGTGCGCAGCACGTGCTGGTCAGTTCACGCCGCAGCGGCCCGGGACTCGAAGACGTCGAACTCAGCCGCCAGGGCCTCAAGCGCCGCATCCGATTGCGCTGCCAGCACTACTTCGCCGCCTGCGGCGTGGTCGCCAGCAGCGATCTGTTGCTGACCATGCCGGAGCGCTACGCGCAGCTCGCCAACCGCCAGTTCGGCAACCAGATCCTGCCGTTCCCGATGGACATGCCGTCGATGGACGCCTATCTGTACTGGCACGCCAGCGTCGACAACGACCCGGCGAACCGCTGGCTGCGCGAGCAGATCGTCGCGACGGTCAAGGGCGGCGCTTAGTCCGTTCGCCCCGAGTGCCGCCGCGCGGGGCTACTCGATGCGAACGGCGAGATTCGACTCCTGACGCCGGAACCGCTGCACCGCCGACGCCGCCTCCAGCATCACCAGCACGCTGGTTGCGAGCACGACGAAATCGAGCGTGACCAGCAACCAGTTGCCCTCGCGCCAGAACTGCACGAGCGTGACGCAGGCGGCGGCGAACGACATCGCGATGACGAAGATCATCGGCAGCAGCGTGTAGCGCACCGCCCGGCCGAGCTTGAGCAGCATCACCGTGATCACCAGCAGCGTCATGCCGGCGAGGATCTGGTTGGTGGAACCGAACAGCGGCCAGAGCATCATGCCGCCGCTGCCGCTCGCACCGCCGGCGCCAAAGGCGAGCAGCAGGCAAGAGGCGACCGCGATCAGCGTAGCGGCGACGCCGTTCCTCAGCCACGGCAGCCGATAGATCTCGCCCCACTCTTGGATGATGTAGCGCTGCAGGCGCACGCCGGAGTCCATCGTCGTGCCGGCGAACAGCACCACCATCGTCGCCAGGATCGTCTGCGCCACGAGCCCCGGAATGCCCCAGCCCTGTTCGATCAGGCGGGCGCCGCCGGAAATGAACGCGCCGGCGCCGGCGCTGCCGAACTCGTCGTAGATCGCGTGCCAGGCTTCGGGCGTCGGCGCGAGCGCGACGCCGGAGACGGCGACGATGGTGATCAGCGCGAGCGAACCCTCGCCGATCGCGCCGAGATAGCCGACGAAGCGTGCGTCGGTCTCCTTGTCGAGCTGCTTGGCGCTGGTGCCGGAGGCGACGATGCCGTGAAAGCCCGAAATCGCGCCGCAGGCGATGGTGACGAACAGCAGCGGGATGATCGACGGCGCCGATTCGCCGACGCGGTTGTTGAACGCCGGTGCCGAGAGGTCCGGCATCACCAGAATCACCGCGCCGTAGAGCAGCGCCAGGCCGACGACGAGCTGCATGCCGTTGATGAAGTCGCGCGGCTGCAACAGCATCCACACCGGCAGCATCGACGCAATCGCCGCATAGACGAACAGGATCAGAATCCAGTTCGCCTGTGGGGTGAGGCCGAACATCTCCGTGGGCAGCGCCAGCGGCATCGCGCTGCCGGCCCACATCGTCCAGTACAGCACGGCGACGCCGACGACGCCGAGCACGACGAGATTCATGCGCCGGTGCACGAGCTGGCCGACGACCAGCGCCACCGCGATCGCCGCCCACGCCGGGAACACCGCGCCCGGCGTATTGACGAAAGCATTGGCGATGACCACGCCGAACACGGCGTTGACCATCAGCAGCAAGAGGAATACGACGATCATGTACAGCGCGCGGCTGCGCTTGCCGATCACGCTTTCGGACAAGGCGCCGATCGACTTGCCCTGGTGGCGGTTGCTCGCCCACAGTGCGCCGAAGTCGTGCACGCCGGCGAAGAAGATCGTGCCGAGCACGACCCAGGCCAGCGCCGGCGCCCAGCCCCAGTAGACCGCGATCGCCGGGCCGACGATGGGCGCGGCGCCGGCCACCGAGGTGAAGTGATGACCCCAGAGCACGACGCGATGCGTCGGCACGTAATCCTTGCCGTCGTTGAACGCGTGTGCGGGCGTGACGAAGTTCGGGTCGAGCCGGTAGATGCGCTCGGCGATGAAGCGCGAGTAGACGAACCAGCCGAAGGCCATGCCGGCGATGCCGAGCACCACGAGAACGACGGATTGCATGTGCGCCGCCTCATCCGCCCATGAGCTTCGCCATGCCGGCGCTGGACACGCTGGTGCCGCCCAGCGACCAGCCGCCGTCCACCGGAATCACTGCGCCGTTCACGTACGACGCATACGGACTGGCGAGCCACAGGCAGCAGTTCGCGATGTCGTCCTTGGTGCCGAAGCGCCGGAGCGGGACCGACTCGGTGACGAGCTGGACCGCCTCCGGCGTCGGCGCCAGCCGCTTCATGCCCTCGGTGTCGGCGATCGGGCCTGGCACGACCGAGTTCACGCGCACGCCGGCCGGACCCCATTCGATCGCACCGACGCGCGTGAGCATGTCGACACCGGCTTTGGCGGCGCAGACGTGCATCTGGAATGCCATCGCGTTGTAGGCCTGCGGTGCGGAGATGTTGATGATGCTCGCGCCCGGCTTTTTGAGCAGCGCGAACGCCGCGCGCAGTACGTGGAAGCTGCCGACGAGGTCGATCTCGACAACCGAGCGGAATCCGTTCGAGGAAATGCCCAAGGCCGGCGCCGGGAAGTTGCCCGCGGCACCGGAGATCAGCACGTCGATGGCGCCGAACTGGTCGTGTGCCGCCTTGAGCGCGGCTTCGACGGCGGCGTAGTCGCGCACGTCGGCGGCAAAACCGGCGACCTCGCCGCCGTGACCTTTGAGTTCCCGAACGGCGTTGTCGACCTTGTCCTTTTTGCGCGACAGCACACCGACGCGGGCACCGGCTTTCGCGAACGCATGGGCGATGCCCAGATTGATGCCGCTGGTGCCGCCGGCGACGAAGACGTGCTGGCCACTGAAATCGAACATGGGAAGTCTCCGGATGGGTCAAACGGTGGATGTGCCGCGGCGACGCAGCGCGATCAGTGCGGCGAGCAGGCCCAGCGCACCGAAAGCGCCGCCGCCACTACCACCACCGTCGCCGGGCGTCGGTGAGCCATCGTCGATGATGCGCTGGCTGCGGTCGGCACCGCCGCGGTCGGTGTCGTCGCGGCCCTCGTCGTCTTCGTAGCCGGACCAGCCGGCGTCCCAGTCGACGAGCGTCGCCGGATTCGCATCGAGCGCCTGACCCGACAAGTCCTGCGCGTCGACGCGCAGGTTCAGACGCCGCGCGCCGCGCAGCGGCAGGCTCGCCGGCAGCGTGAAGTCGAGCGCGTAGGCGTCGTCGGCATAGCGTGTCGTGAGCCAGTTCTGTGCGTCGGTGCCCAGGTCTTCGCGAAAGCTCGCGCCGTCGGCAGACAAGCCCTCGATCGCGACCGAAGGCGCCAGCGGCGCGGTCTGACCGGCATAGGCAACGACCCGGTTCTGCGCATCGCGCACGCGCATCGGCTTGTCGAAGACCAGCCGAAGCCGATAGGCCGTGTCGGCGACCAGCGCTTCGGCGACCTCGGTTTGCAGCACACGGCCATGGCTTTGCACCTGCCAGCGTGCCGAGTAGACGAGGCGAGCGCCGTCGAGTTCGCGGATCTCGGCTTCGATCAGCGTCGGCGGTCCGGCCATGCGATACAGGCCCAGCGTCAATGCATCGGCGAGCTCGCGGCGCACGCGCGCGATCTCGCTTTGCGGCAGGATGAAGCCGTCGTGGTGATAGCCGAAGCCGCCATAAGTGGTGCCGCCCTCGCGTGTCGTCGGTTCGATCTCGAGCGTATACGCCGGAATCTGAAGGCCATAGCCGAAGACCTCGTCGGTACTGCCGATGCCGACACCGGGCGGCGTGGCGTCGTAGGGATAGCGGTTGCTGCCGCGGCCGGTCGCACCGCTCATGCGCGGCACCAGCGCCGCAGTGATCGCGTCGCGACGTGCGGCACCGGTGTTGACGCCGAAGAACACGCGGCCGAAGGAGTGCACGTCGACGTACAAGCGCAGCCGCTCGCGCGGCGCGAGATCGGCGGCCGCGTACAAGGCCAGCGTCTCCGGCTCGGATGCCGGTGCAGGGCCGTGATAGACGATCGACAGCGGGTCGCCGCTGTTGTTGATGCCGGAGGCGAAGAACGGCGAGTCCGCGTTGCGGTTCAGGTCGACGCCGTTCATGCAGCCGGATGCCGGCATCGGGCAGGCATCGGCGTCCACATCGCGCAGATTCTTGCGCCGCAGGCGACCGTCGCGCGGGTAGTGCGCGTACTCCGGTGGCTGGCCGGCAGGGATCGGATCGCCGGCTTCGCTTTCGAGGGTCACGGACGGCGTGCGCTGCGTGTGCACGAAGCCATCGACGTTGAGCACCGGCACGACGACCAGATTCACGTGGTCGAGCAGGTAGCGATACAAGCCGCCGTCGTCGGCACGTTCGGCGAAGCGTTCGATCAGGCCGACGACGACCTCGGGGCTGGCCCATTCGCGCGCGTGGATGGTGCCGTTGATCAGCGCCGCCGACTCCGGCGTGCCGGTCGGCGTCGTGTCGTCGGCATCGCCAAGCGTCCACGCGACGATGTCGCGCTGCTCGCGGCTGCGGCCGACGAGGTTCGAGCGCAGGTCGGGATTGCCTGCGGCCAGCATCGCCAGCCGCGTCTGCAGCGCAGCATAGCTGCGAAAGCCGTCGCCCGGCTGCGGGTCGTCGCGCACGGTCGGCACCGGATAACCGAGCGGCACGCGGTTCTCACCGAACTCATCCTCGGTGAGGACGAGGACGCCCGGCGCGGGGCTGGGCGCCGGCGCGCTCTTATGCGCCGGCCGATCCCAGCGGCGCAGCAGCGCGCGCGCGGCGCCGGCGATCGGGTATGCGGGGCGCCTCATGCCGCGCTGTTCGGGGTCGACCGGATCGGTGAGCGTGCGTGACACGTAGTCACGCAAGCCGGTCACGGCCGCGCGCGTCTGCGGATGCGGTGTGCGCACCTCGCGCAGCCGGATCAGCAGTTGCAGCATCCGCGCCTCGGCGGCGAGTGCATCGCGCGCGCTCGCCGCCTGCGCGCGCTGTAGGCCAGCGACGATCGAAAGCTCGTCGGCGTAGGCCTTGGCCTCGACGGCGGCCGCGCGCATCGCAGTGTCGATCTCGGCAGGCGTCGCGTCGTGCGCCTGCGCCGCAGACGCGGCGATCAGCAGCAGCGCGGCGCTCGCAGTGTGCATCACGGCTCCAGGCGGTCGATGCGCCAGCCGTCGCCGGCTCTTTGGTAGCACAAACGGTCGTGCAGACGGCCGCTGCGGCCCTGCCAGAACTCGACGCACTGCGGCGTCACGCCGTAACCGCCCCAGTGCTCCGGATAGGGCACATCGGCGCCGGCAAGGCGTGCGACGGTCTCGTCGTAACGCCGATCGAGCGTTGCGCGGTCGGCGACGATCGCGCTCTGTCGCGAGATCAGCGCGCCGATCTGCGACTCGCGCGGCCGTGTGTAGAAGTAGCGCCGCGCGACCTCGACCGGCAGCCGCTGCGCCATGCCCTCGACGCGCACCTGGCGTTCGAGCCTGTCCCACCAGAACACCAACGCAACCCTGGGATTGGCTGCCAGCTCACGGCCCTTGCGGCTTTCGTGGTTGGTGTAGAAGGTCAGCGCGCCGTTGTGCACGCCCTTGAACAGCACCATGCGCGCCGAAGGCCGGCCCTGCGCGTCGACCGTCGCCAGGGTCATCGCCGTCGGCTCGATCATGCCGGCGGCCTGGGCATCGCCGAGCCAGCGGTCGAGCTGGATCAAGGGATCGGCGGCCAGCGCCGCTTCCAGCAGCGGCGGGTTCTTGGTGTATTGCGCCATGACGGACCGAAACGAATGCGCGAAACTGCGGATCCGCATTGTGGCGCCGCCGCGTGCGAAAGCGAAACCCACCCGAACAGGAGAGCCCATGTCCCGCTTCAAGGCCCTGCGCGTGTATCAACACGACAAGACCACCGCCGCGCGCATCGAAACCATCGCTCTGGACGACCTCGGCGCCGGCGAGGTGGTGATCCGCGTCGCCTTCAGCGGTATCAACTACAAGGACGCGCTCGCGGTCACCGGCAAGGGGCGAATCCTCAAGACCTATCCCAAGGTGCCGGGCATCGATCTCGCCGGCGTCGTCGAGCACAGCGAGCACGCGCAGTTCAAGCCCGGCGACCAAGTGCTGGTCACCGGCTGCAACATCGGCGAGGTGCGCGATGGTGGCTACGCCGAGTTCGCACGCCTGCCGGCCGAGATCCTGGTGCCGCTGCCGCAGGGCTTGTCGCTGCGTGAGGCGATGGCGATCGGCACCGCCGGCTTTACCGCGGCGATGGCACTCAAGCGCATGCTGGAGAATCATCAGACGCCCGAGATGGGGCCGATCGCCGTCACCGGACCCACCGGCGGCGTCGGCTCGATCGCGATCGATCTGTTCAAGCGCGCCGGCTTCACCGTGCACGCGATCACCGGCAAGGCCGGCGTCGCCGACGACTACCTCGAGGCGCTCGGCGCCGACGAGATCGTCTCGCGCCAGTCGTTGGCGCTGGGGACCAAGCCGCTGGAGAACGGCTTATGGGGCGGGGCGGTGGACAATCTCGGCGGCGAGACCCTCGCCTGGCTCACGCGCACCGTTCGGCCCTGGGGCAACATCGGCAGCATTGGCCTTGCGCAGTCGCATGAGCTGCACACCACGGTGATGCCCTTCATCCTGCGCGGCGTCTCGCTGCTCGGCATCCACTCGGTCGAGGTGCCGCGCGCCTGGCGCGAAGACCTCTGGCGCAAGCTCGCCGGCGAGTGGAAGCCGCGCATCCTCGATCGGCTCATCACGCGCGAAGTCACGCTCGATGAACTGCCGGCGGCGTGCGAGGACCTGATCAAGGGCGTCGTGCAGGGCCGCACGCTCGTGCGCATCGCCGGCGCTTGAGCGCCGTCACAGATACGGCGAGAACAGCCAGCACAGCGCATCGCGCAGGCGCACCGGCAGCGGGCGGTTCTGGATCTCGTCGAGCGTGATTTCGCGCGAGCGTGCGCGCACCGCGGTGAAGTGCGCGGCCAGGGATTGGGCGAAGGCGCGGTCGTAGACCTCGACGGCGAGTTCGAAGTTGAGCTTGAGGCTGCGCGGGTCGAGATTGGCGCTGCCGATCTGCGCGTAGACGCCGTCGACGGCGAACAGCTTGCTGTGGTTGAACGGCGGGGGCTGTTCGAACACGTGCACGCCGTAGTTCAACAGGTCTTCGAGCATGTGCCGCGAGGCCCATTGCACGAACGGCAGGTTGTTCTGCGCCGGCAGGATCACGTCGACGCGCACGCCGCGCAGCGCCGCCGCTTGCAGCTCGGCGACCATCGCCGTCGGCGGCAGGAAGTACGGCGTCATCACCATGACCTCGTGATGCGCGGCGGAGATCGCTGCCTGCAGCACCATCGCCAAATGGTCGTAGTCCTCGTTGGGGCCGTCGGTGATGACGCGGCAGGCGGCGCCGCCCTCGACCGGCCTCGCGCGCAGCATCGGTGCCGGCCAGGCCTCGTTCGCCGACAGGCGCCAGTCTTCGGCAAAGACCTCGGCGAGCTGGCCGAGCACTGGTCCCTGCAGTTCGAAGTGCAGGTCGGCGGCCGGGCGGCGCACGCCGGGTTCGCGCAGCAGATGGCGGCGGCCGATGTTCATGCCGCCGGTGAAGCCGGTCTCGCCGTCGATCAGCAGCAGCTTGCGGTGGTTGCGCAGGTTCAGGTGCAGCGACGGCGGCAGCAGGCGCAAGCGGTTGAACACGGCGGTGCGGATGCCGGCGCGGCGCAGCCGGCGCGTGATCGGCACCAGCGAATAGTGCTGGCCGAAACCGTCGATCAGCACGCGCACGTCGACGCCGCGCGCCTGCGCGGCGGCCAGCGCGTCGACGAAGCGCCGGCCGAGCGCGTCGTTGTCGAAGATGTAGGTGGCCAGCGCGATCGAGTGCCGCGCGCGTGCGATCGCCTCGAGCATGCGCGGATAGGCCTCGTCGCCGTTGTGCAGCAGGCGCAGGCGGTTGCCGTCCAGCAGCGGCAGGCCGGTGAGGCGATCGGCGGTGCGTGCGACCTCTTCGAGCCACCTCGGGATCGCATGGCGGCCGTCGTCGTCGCGCCGGCGCATGGGCGCATCCGGATCGGCGCCGACGCGTTCCCCGACGCGCGATTCGATGCCCATGCGGCGCGCCCGCGTGCGGATGCGGTCGATGCCGAACAGGAAGTACAGCGCCGGGCCGGCGAACGGAAACAGCCAGCACACCGCGATCCAGCCCCAGGCGGCGCGCGGATCGCGGCGGTTCAGCAGCGCGTGTCCGGCGGCGCCGATCGCGACGAGCAGCCACAGCCCCAACACGATGCGCTGCCCATGTGCTTGCAGCAGCGCTGCGACGATGCCGGTGTCGATGCTCATGCCGGGCGCAGGCGGATCTCCGTCGCCACCGGCAGGTGGTCGGAGACTTGCAGGTCGAGTACCTGGCCGGGTGCCACCTTCGCGCTCGCGGTCGCCAGCACGTGGTCGATGCTGCGCACCGGCCGCCAGCTCGGGTAGGTCGGCGCCTGGTTGATCGTGCGCAAGCCGATGCGCTGCAGATGCGGGTGGGCGTCGAGCTCGCCCGGCTCGCAGTTGAAGTCGCCCATCAGCAAGGTGTCGGCCTTGGGGTCGACCAGGCTGGCGACGAAGTCGAGCTGACGTTCGCGTGTCGCGCGGCCCAACGCCAGGTGCGCGACCAGAAGATGCAGCGGCGCGTGGCCGGGCTCGTGCAGGTGCGCTTCGAGCACGCCGCGGCCGGGAATGCGCCCGGGCAGCGCGTGATGGCGCAGGTCCTGCAACGCGCGGCGCGACAGGAAGCCCAGTGCGTGCTGCGCAAACGGGCCGAGGTTGCGGTTGATCGCGGCGTGCCAATGCGTGAACCCGGCGCGCCGCGCGAGATACTCGATCTGGTTGATTTGCGCGGTGCGCAGGCTCCCGGCATCGGCCTCCTGCAACGCGACGACGTCGAAGTCGGCGATCAGCTCGGCGATGCGGTCGAGGTTCCGGCGTGCGCTGCGCGACGGCAGCACGTGGCGCCAGGCGCCGGTCACGTAGTGCCCGTAGTTGCGGGTCGGCATCCCGACCTGGATGTTGAGGGTCAGGATGCGCAAAGCCGGCGACGGGACTGCGATGGCGCTCACCGCGCCATTATTGCCCGGACTTGGCGTCGCGGAGCTGCCGGCGGCCGAGCAGCAGATACGCCGCCGGCAGCACCAGCATCGACAGCAGCGGCGCGCTGATCATGCCGCCGAGCATCGGCGCGGCGATGCGCTGCATGACTTCCGATCCGCTGCCGGCGCCCCAGAACAGCGGCAGCAGGCCGACGAGGATGGTCGCCACGGTCATCGCCTTGGGCCGCACGCGCAGCACCGCGCCGTCGATGATCGCCGCGCAAAGCTGCGCCTCGTCGCGCGGGGCGTGCCGCTCGATGGCCTGGCGCAGGTAGAGCAGCATGATCACGCCGAACTCGGCGGCGACCCCGGCCAGCGCGATGAAACCCACTGCCGAGGCCACCGACAGCGAGTGCCCGAGGAGGTAGACCAGCCACAACCCGCCGATCAGCGCCAGCGGCAGGCTGGCCATGATCAGCAGCGCCTCGCGCGCGCGGCCGAAGCTCAGAAACAGCAGCAGGAAGATCAGCGCCAGCGTCAGCGGCACGACGAGCTGCAGCCGCTGCGCCGCGCGTTCGAGGTACTCGAACTGGCCGGACCAAGTGATCGAGTAGCCGGGCGGTAGGTCAATGTGGCGGTTCACCAGCGCGCGTGCCTCGGCGACGTAGGCGCCGAGGTCGCGGCCGCGGATGTCGACGTAGACGGTGCCGCTGGGGCGCGTGTTCTCGGTCTTGATCATCGGCGGGCCATCGGCGATGTCGATGTCAGCGATGCTGCCGAGCGTGACCGTGGCGCCGCCGGCGGTGAACACCGGTAGCTCGCGCAGCTCGGTGATCGAATCGCGCAGCTCGCGCGGATAGCGCAGGTTGATCGGAAAGCGCGCGAGTCCGTCGACCACCTCACCGATGTTGGCGCCGCCGATGCCGAACGCGACGATGCGCTGGATCTCGGCGATCGACAGGCCGTAGCGGGCGGCGGCGATCCGGTCCGGCACGATCTCGACATAGCGGCCGCCGTCGACGCGCTCGGCGAACACCGAGGCGGTGCCCGGCTGGTCGCGCAACAAGGCTTCGATCTGGGCGCTGATGCGCGCGATTTCGCCGAGATCGGGGCCGGACACTTTGATGCCGAGCGGCGATTTGACCCCGGTCGCGAGCATGTCGATGCGGTTGCGGATCGGCTGCACCCAGACATTGCCCATGCCGGGAATCTGCAAGGCGGCATCGAGTTCGGCAATCAGCTTCTCGGTGGTCATGCCGGCGCGCCACTGCGTGCGCGGCTTGAGCCGGATCGTGGTCTCGATCATCTCCAGCGGCGCCGGGTCGGTGGCGGTCTCGGCGCGACCGATCTTGCCGAACACGCGATCGACTTCGGGAAAGGCGGCGATGATGCGGTCGGTCTGCTGTAGCAGTTCGGCGGCCTTGCCCGCCGACAGTCCCGGCAGTGCGGTGGGCATGTACAGCAGATCGCCCTCGTCGAGCGCCGGCATGAACTCGGTGCCGAGCCGCGTCAGCGGCCAGGCACTGGCGACCAGCAGCAGTGCGGCGACCAGCAGCGTCGCGCCGGGGTGATGCAGCACGCGGTCCACCAGCGGACGGTAGGCGGCGATCAGGATGCGGTTGATCGGGTTGTCCCGTTCGGAGCGGATGCGGCCGCGGATGAACAGCGTCATCAGCACCGGCACCAGGGTCACCGACAGGCCGGCGGCGGCGGCCATCGCGTAGGTCTTGGTGTACGCCAGCGGCGCGAACAGGCGGCCTTCCTGCGCCTGCAGCGTGAACACCGGCAGGAACGAGACGGTGATGATCAGCAGCGAGAAGAACAGCGCCGGCCCGACCTCGGCGGCGGCCTCGGCGATCAGCGCCGGCCGCCGCGCGTCGGGCGGTGCCTGCTCGATCCTCTTGTGCGCGTTCTCGACCATCACCACGGCGGCGTCGACCATCGCGCCGATCGCGATGGCGATGCCGCCCAGCGACATGATGTTGGCATTGATGCCCTGGTGGCGCATGACGATGAAGGCCACGAGCACGCCCAGCGGCAGGGTGACGATGGCCACCAGCGCCGAGCGCAGGTGCAGCAGGAAGGCGACGCAGACCAGGCCGACGACGATGAACTCCTCGATCAGCTTGTGGCGCAGGTTGTCGACCGCGCGTTCGATCAGCGCCGAGCGGTCGTAGGTTTCGACGATCTCCACGCCCGCGGGCAGTCCGGCGCGCAGCGCATCGAGCTTGCGCTTGACCGCCTCGATCGTCGTCGCGGCGTTGGCGCCGTAGCGCATCACGACGATGCCGCCGACGACCTCGCCCTCGCCGTCGAGCTCGGCGATGCCGCGGCGCAGCTCGGGCCCGCGCTGGATGGTCGCGACCTCGCCGAGCAGCACCGGCGTGCCATCGGCGCTGGTCGCCAGCGGGATCAGGCGAAAGTCGTCGAGCGTGCGCAGATAGCCGCGCGCGCGCACCATGTACTCGGCTTCGGCCATCTCGATCACCGAACCGCCGCGCTCGCCATTCGCCGCCTCAACGGCGGCGATGATGCGGTCCAGCGCAATACCGAACGCACGCAGGCGGTCGGGGTCGACGACGATCTGGAACTGCGCGGTAAAGCCGCCGACGGTGGCGACCTCGGCGACATCGGCGAGGCTCTGCAGTTCGTAGCGCAGGAACCAGTCCTGGATCGCGCGCAGCTCGCCCAGGTCGTGCTGGCCGCTGCGGTCGAGCAGCGCGTACTCGTAGACCCAGCCGACGCCGGTCGCATCCGGTCCGAGCGCGGTTTTCGCCGCCGCGGGCAGATCGCCCTGCGCCTGCGACAGCGCTTCGAGCACGCGCGAGCGTGCCCAGTACAGGTCGGTGCCATCCTCGAACAACACATAGACCAGCGATTCGCCGAACATCGAGTAGCCGCGCACGGTTTTCGCGTGCGGCACCGCGAGCAGGCGCGTCGTCAGCGGGTAGGTGACCTGGTCCTCGACTACCTGCGGCGCCTGGCCGGGAAAGGTCGTGCGCACGATCACCTGCACGTCCGACAGATCCGGCAGCGCGTCGAGCGGCGTGGTCTTCACCGCCCAGACGCCCCAGCCGGCGACCAGCAGCGTGACCAGCAGCACCAGCGGCCGGTTGCCGATCGACCAGTGAATCAGCCGCGCGATCATGGACCGTCTCCAGTCGCCTGCGCGTGCGCGGGGGCCATGCGGCCGAAGGCGCCGCGCAGGCTCGCCTCGGCGTCGATCAGAAACTGTCCGGAGACGACGATGCGCTGGCCCGCCTTGAGGCCGTCGAGAATCACGGTGCGGCCGTCGCGCTCGTCGCCGGCGACGACCTCGACCGGACGAAAGTGCCGGTCGTCGAGCGCAAGGATCACCACGCTGCGCGTGCCGGTGCGGATCAAGGCCTCGCTCGGAACCATCAAGACGTCGTCTCGCGCGCCGCCGAACAGCGTGACTTCGGCATACATTCCCGGCGTCAGTCGCCATTGCGGATTGTCGAGCACGATCCGCACCCGCGCCGTGCGCGTGACCGCGTCCACGCCGGGGTAGAGGTAATCGATGCGGCCTTGGAAGACCTGGCCGGGCAGCGCCGCGAAGCGCACCTCGGCCGGCCGCCCCTCGGTGATGCGGCCGAGCTGCGCCTCCGGGATCTCGGCGATGATCCACACCTGCGACAGGTCGGCGATGCGCGCCAGCGGCATGCCCGGTGCGATCTGGCGCCCTTCGTGCACGTCGAGATCGAGCACGATGCCGTCGGCCGGCGCGAGCAGCGGTAGCGCACGCTGCGCCTCGCCGCGACGCAGGATCGCGTCGATCTGGGCGGTATCGGCACCCAGCAGTTGCAGGCGCGTGCGCGCGGCCGACTGCAGGGCCTCGTCGCCGCTGCGGTGCGCCAGCAACAGCTCCTGTTGCGCGGCGTAGAGCTCCGGCGCGAAGACGCCGGCCAGCGTCTCACCGGCACGCACGCGCTCGCCGACGGCGTGCACGCGCTGCTGCTCGATCCAGCCGACGGCGCGGCTCTCCAGCGTGCGGATGCGGCGGGCGTCGACCTCGACGCGGCCGACGGTGTCGACGCGCTGCCAGAAGCGACCGCGTTCGACGAGAGCGGTGCGGATGCCGAGTCTTTGCACCATCTGCGCCGCGACCTCGACCGTGGGCAGGGTGTCGTGGGCTGCCGCGGCCCGCGCGGCCGCGCGCTTTTGCACCAGCCGCATGCCGCAGATCGGGCAGTTGCCGGGCGCGTCCATGCGCACCTCGGGGTGCATCGCGCAGGTCCAGTAGACCGCGCCGTCGTCGCCGATCTCTGCGACCGGCTCGTGCACGTGCCGCTGCGCCGCCCACCACGCGCCGCCGGCGGCGCAGACGACGACCAGGCTCACCGCGAGGATCGGAAAGGTTTTCATGCGTCGTCTCCGGTCAGGTAGCGCAGTTGCGTGCGCAGACGAGCGCGCTCGGCGGCGAGATCGAGGGTTTTGAGCTCGATGTCGAGCGCCTGCACGCGGGCGTCGAAGACGGCGGCCAGCGTGCCGCGACCGCCGCCGTAGGCCGCCAGCGCCGAGTCCACGCGCAGGCGCGCGACCGGCAGCAGTCGTGTCTCGAAGTGCGAAAGTCGCTGGTCGACCAGCGCCTGCTCGCCCCAGGCGGCCTGCAGCTCGGCGAGCAGGGCACGCCGGGCGTCTTCGGCATCGGCCTTTGCGGCGTCGTACTCCGCACGCGCCGCGGCCAGCGCCGGGTCCTGCCGGCGCGCCGTGAACAGCGGCAGGTCGATGCCGACCTGCACGCTGAACATGTCGTCGTAGGGTCGGCGGTAACCGTACATGGCCTGCAGGCGCCAGTCCGGGCGATAGGCGGCGCGCGCCAGCTCGACGTCGGCGCCGCTGCGCTCGGCGGCTCGTTCGAGCGCCTGCAGTTCCGGGTGTTCGCCCACGCGCGCCAGTGCCGCCTCCAGCGATGCCGGCATCGCCGTCGGCAGCTCGCCGGTGACGGCATCGACCGTGCGGCCGGTCCAGCGCGCAAGGCCTGCGCGCGCCGTCGCCAGCGCCTGCGCGAGGGCGCGGCGACGGTCGTCGACCAGCCCGTTCGCCAGCTCGGCGGCGAGCGTCGCGTCCTGGTCGTCGCGGCCGCTGCGCTGGGCGATGCGGCGGGCATCGAGGGCACGCGCGGTTTCGCGGGCCAGGTGCTCGACGATCGTCAGCGCCTGCTGTGCCCGCCAGACCTCGATCCAGGCCAGGGACACGTCGCGCACGACGGCACGCTGCAGCAAGGCCTGCTCGGCCTCGATGCGCGCCGCATCGAGGCGCGTGCTGCGCTCGAGCTGGCGTCGCTTCGCGGCATTCGGGAATGCCTGCATGATGCCGATTTGCGTCATCGTCATGCCTTCGGCATCGGCGGCGTAGGGGTCGGGTCGTTCCACCGACAGGTTCTCAAGCCCGGCGATGAACTCCGGGTCCGGCAACGCGCCGGCCGCAATGCCGCGCGCGTCGGCGGCCCGTGCGCGGGCGGCCTGCGCCTCGAGCCGCGGCTGTTGTGCCAGCGCGAGGCGCACGGCGGTTTGAAGATCGATCGACGCCCTTGCCGGTGCGGCGATCAGCAGGGCGATGCCGGCAACGAGGCCGGGCAGGGGGGAAGACACAGGCATGGGCCTGACTCCGATGAAGGGAACGACGGCCGCACCGGCGCATTCCGGCGGGGCGCGGGCTTCAGCAGGTCAGGTCGATCGGCGGGCGCAACAATTCGTGAGGCGCGGCGTGCGGTCGCGGTGCGGTGCCGCGCCGCGCGCGCAGCGTTTCGGCCACGGGCGCGGCGTTCGTGGGCAGGCTGGCCCAAAGCCCCGGCGTCGACAGGCAGCCGGCGCTGCAATGGCCGCAATCGCCGTCGTCACAGCACGCCATCGACGCGGGTACGGACGCCGCCGCGGACGGCTGCGCTGCGGCGTCGGCCGTCGCGCCGTGACAGGGCATGACGGTCTCGGTGGCCGTCGCCGCTGCATCGGTCGCCGCAGGCGCCAGCGCCCACGCCGCTGCGAGCGCCTGCGTCAGCAGGCTCAGCATCAGGACGATGACGGCGAGGCGGTGCGGCATGGCGCGATCATAAGCCTTGACCCGAGTCCGGTGTTCAATCGGGCCGGCCTATTCGCTCAGGCGGTACTCGCGGATGCGGTCGGCCGCGATCTCCTCCGGCGTGAACGGGAACTTGTGCCAGCGCTTGGCCGAGTACTCGCGGGTGAAGTCGGCGAAGTGTGGACTGGCCGGATCGGTGGACTGCGAGTAGGTGACGAAGCCCTCGGCGTGCACGCCATCCTCGTCCCAGGTCACGGTGTGGATGTAGCTGTTGCCGTATTCGACCTCGTAACCATTCGCGTCCAGCGGGTCGGAGTCGGCGATCGTGAACGCCCCCTCGAAGAACTGACCGCCGAAGATGGGGATGTCGTCCTCGATCGCCAGCGGATGCTGGATCTCGCGCAGCGGCGCATCGAAGGCAAAGCCCGAAGCGGCGACCGCGGCGACGCCGGCCTCGAAGGCGTCGCGTACGGCGGCCTGATCGGCGTCGAGATCGCGCGGCGTGTTGACGGGATCGTCCGCCGAAAACGGCGTTGCCCAGTAGCTGCCGCCGGTCCCGCCGCGATTGCCCGAGAGGACGAACCAGAATTCGCGCCAGACGTGCGCGCCGGTGGAATCGAGGTTGGCGCGTGCGTCCCAGCGGGCGAGCGCGGCGCAGGCGCTCACGGCATCGCCGCTGGCATCCGGACAGATCTCGTCGAGCACGGTCTGTTGCGCCAGCTCGGCGGAGTAGATGCGCGACGACAGCACGACTTGCTGTAGCAGCGGCAGGGTGAAGCCAGTCCCGGGCAGGCCGTCACTGCCGTCGAGCCGCTGCTGGATCTGACGGATGCCCAGGCGCGTGCGCAGCGTGCGCTCGGTCTCCTCGTCGCCGATGATGCGGGCGAAACCGGTGATCGGCTCGGCCGGATTGGTCAGCCAATACGAGTCGTTGAAGTTGCCGACCCAGTCGGCGCGCAAGAGCTTGGGCAGATTGCCGGGGCCGAAGATGCCGGGTGCCGGCGCGTCCGGATCGGTATCCCATTCGCAATCCGCGCGCGAGCCGTCGAGCACCGGCAGGCCGGGGACCAGCTGCTGCACCACCGCATGCAGCGGAACCGCCTGGCACAGCGTCACCTTGCCGTCCGGCACGTTGGGCACGACGCTGACGTCGCCGTAATAGGCCTGGCCGCCGGGGCCGGTGGCGACGGTGTTGACCCATGGGATGCCGAGGATCTCGCCGTGCAGGCGGATGAACTCGTCGAGCGACTGCGCCTGGTTCCAGCGCGCGAACTGGTTGATCAGCCGGTCGTTCTCGGCGTTGGCGTCGCGCAGCGTGTAGGCCTTGAGCGGGGTCCAGCCGAGCACCGGGATACCGCTGGCTTCGAGCACCAGCATCGGCCCGAAATGCGAGCGGTACAGCGTGCGGCTTTCCTGGCTGATCGTGCCGTCGGCTTCGAGCACCTCGATGGTGATCGGAACCTGCTCGATGTCGCGGATCTCGCCGTCGTAGATGTACTGCAGCGGATTGAGGGGGTTGAGCGTCAGCTCATAGAAGGTGAAGCGGTAGGCGGTGGAGACCGTGTGGCTCCACGCGAAGTGATCGTTGAAACCGATCAAGATGGCCGGCACGCCGTAGAGCGAGCTGCCCATGATGTCGAGCTCGCCGGGAATCGTCGCGTGCGCGACGTACAGGCGCTCCGGCCCGGTCCAGGGGAAGTGCGGGTTGCCGAACAGCATGCGGCTACCGTCCTGCGTGGCCTCCGGGCCGAGGGCATACATGTTGCTGCCGAAGCGCCGGCCGCGCAGCTCGGTAAAGTAGCGCAGCGGGCCCGGATCGGCCTCGAGCGCGGCGCGCTTTTGCTCGGCCGTCGGCTCGCCGGACTTGCTCAGCGCCAGCAGCGGCCGCGCGTTGGCGATCTCGTTGATGAACACCGACGAGCTGGCGATCAGCGCAAGACGCAGATAGCGACGGTACATGTCGTCCTCGCTGATCTCGAATAGCCAGTCGGCGTCGGCGCAGGCGGCATGGCGGCCCGGATGCGCCCCCGCCTTGAGCTCGCGGATGTAGCGGTTGTAGCCGTCGACGAAGCCAGCAGTGACCTGCTTGAACTCCGGCAGGGTGTTGTCGCGCGTCGGTGCAAGGCGGGTCTCGTCCGCGGCGAAGCGCCAGAAGAAGTCGCTGTCGACGTTGTTCGCGGTCACGCCATTGGGAATGATGGTGTAGCTGCCGTCACGGCCGAAGTAGCGTGCGCGCTCGCCGCGGATCGTGACCAGGTCCTCCTGCAGCACGCACAGGTTGTCCTCGGCAAAGGCATAGCCGTAGCCATAGCCCAGGCTCGCGTAGTCCCCGGCGCGGATGTGCGGGATGCCCAGCGAGGTGCGCGTGATGGTTACGTCGTACTTGCCCGAACCACCGGGGCCACCTCCGCCGCCGTTGCCGCCGGGCGCCGCTGAGTCGCCGCAGGCACCGAGGATCAGGGGGGTGAGGAGCACGATCAATCGCAGCTGGCGCATGGGTTCCCCGCGAGGTGTGAACGAGGCTGGGCGGATCATAGCGCGCGGCTGCGCCGGGGTCGCGCGACGGTGATTTTTACTATTGGTCGGCGTCGCGCCGGCTGTTAGCTTGCCCTTCGTGGACGCTCAGGGCCGGCGCGGTGCCGGCACCCAGCAAGAGGGCACGCGCATGAAGGCATACCGGGTTTCGAAGGCGCTCGCGCTGCTGCTGGCGGCGGGTGTGCTCGCCGCCTGCGGCGGCGGTTCGGGGGTGGACGTGACCGCCCCCGGCGGCGGTGGCGGGCCCAAGACCTTCCGCATCTGTCCGGGCGCGAACGCGCGCGAGGAGATCCTCACCGCGTTCTTCGATGCGCGCGAAGGCGACACCATCGAATTCTGCGCCGGCACCTTCGAGATGACCACCGGGCTGATCATCAACGGCAAGCGTGGCATCACGGTGCGTGGTGCAGGCATGAACGAAACCATCCTCAACTTCAAGAACAGCGACAGTGCCGAGGGCATCAACGCGGTGCACGCCGATGGCCTGGTGCTCGAAGGCTTCACTGTCGAGGACACGCCGGGCAACGGCATCCGCGTGTTCCGCTCCGAGTACATCACCCTGCGCGACGTGCGCGCGCGCTGGCGCGACGGCGAAGGCCGCGACGAAACCGACGAGGGCTACGAGGTCAGTCCCGAGAACGGTGCCTACGGCCTGTACCCGGTGGAGACCCGCCACGTGCTGATGGAGAACTGCGAAGCGCACGGCGCCTCCGACGCCGGCATCTATGTCGGCCAGAGCAGCGATGTTCTGGTGCGCAACTGTTACGCGACCTACAACGTCGCCGGCTTCGAGTTCGAGAACACCTTCCGCGCGGTGTTCGAGGACAACGTCGCGACCAAGAACACCGGCGGTTTCCTCGTGTTCGATCTGCCGGACCTGCGCCAGTACGGCGCCAAGAACATCGTGCGCCGCAACAAGTCGTACGACAACAACACCGACAACTTCGCCCCGGTCGGCAACATCGTCGGCCTGGTGCCGCGCGGCACCGGCATGCTGGTGCTCGCCACCGATCAGCTCGAAATCCACGACAACGAGATCTACGACAACGACACCACTGGCATCGCCATCGTCAATTTCGGCCTCGCCTCGCCGAGCTACCCGGATCTGCGCTACGACTTCTTCCCGGAAGGTCTCTACATCCACGACAACGTGTTCCGCAACAACGGCGGCAATCCGCAGGAGCCCAACGCCGAGCGCGGCGAGGCCAGCCTGCTGCCGCTGCTGCTGCGCATCAAGAATCTCGGCCGTTCGGCGCACATCGTCTGGGACGGCGCCGAGGATGAACCGAACGACTGCACTTCGGTGCCCAAGGACGCCGACGGCGTGCCGCTGACCGAGCCCAACCCGAATCATCCGCACGAGGAGCAGGGCGGCCGCACCGACGAGCGCGGCCGGCCCAACGTCACGCGCGAGGATCAGGACCCCGAGTGCAAGTGGAACGCGTGGAAGTTCGACGACGACGGCGCCCTGAAAAAGCCGGAGAACTGGATCTGCATCGCCGAGAACAACAGCTTCGTCAGCGGCGGCTCGCTGCTCGGCGCGCTGACCACGCCGTTTCTGCGCGCGAACGTCACCTCCAGCGATCCGGCGACCTTGATCGTCGATCTGCTGCGCCCGGCCTCGACCGATCTCGCCCCGCACCGCTGCACGCTGCCCACGCATCCCGAGCCGGTGCTGCACCTGCCCTACGAGCCGGACCCGGACAGCGCCGGTGCGCGGCCCGACCCGGCCGCCGTGGCCGCGGCCTGCGCCAAGGGCCGCGCCGGCACGGTCAACATGGACGCGGTGCTGCATTACAACTGCCCGCGCCTTGCCGACTACGGCCTGTTCACCGATCCGGCCGATCCGCGCAGCGGCCCGAGCGGCCAGGGCATGCCGTTCGAACTCAACAGTGCGCTGTTCTCGGACTACGCGAAGAAGTACCGCTTCCTGTTCATCCCCGAGGGCCAGCAGGCGGTGTACCGGGATCACCACGACGGCGTGACCGCGACGCTGGATTTTCCGGTCGGTACCGTGATCGCCAAGACCTTCTCGTTCCCGGTGCAGGACCAAGCCGGCGCGCCGATCCGCGAGGATGTGGTCGAAACGCGCCTGCTGATCAAGCGTCAGACCGAGGACGGCGTGAACTGGGTCGGCCTGCCCTATATCTGGAAGACCGCGGATGACGGCAGCCGCTACGCCGAACTGGCCGTCGCCGGCGGCAATAAGGCGGTGGAGTACGACTACGTCGATGCCGACACCGAGGTGAGGAACGCCGACGGCTCGCGTGTGCGCTACCGCGGCCGCGTCGCCAACTATGGCATTCCGGCGGCGCTCAACTGCCTGACCTGCCATGCCGACGAGACCCGCGAGGCGGGTGCGGCGCCGATCGGGCCCAAGCCGCGCTTCCTCAACCGCACGAACGTCTTCGCCGACGTCGGCGAGATGAACCAGCTCGACTACATGAAGCGCAAAGGGCTGCTGGTCGGACTGCCGGACACCGGCATCGAGCGCGCGGCCAAGTGGAACGTGCCCGGCAGCAGCGGCGCGCTGCCGGATTCGCCGGCCGACGTGCACGCGCGTGTGCGCGCCTATCTCGAAGTGAACTGCGCGCACTGCCACCACCCGGCCGGTGGCGGCTCGAACTCGGGGCTGTTCCTCGACGCCTACCGCAGGGTCGACCAGCGTTACGGCATCTGTAAGAAGCCGGTGGCCGCCGGGCGCGGCTCGGGCGGGCTGCAATACGACATCGTGCCCGGCGATGCCGCGGCGTCCATCCTCTATTTTCGCCTGGCCAGCGATCGGCCCGGCGTGCGCATGCCGCCGCTGGCGCGCTCGGTGGTCCACGGCGAGGCGGCGAATCTGATCGCGCGGTGGATCGACGAGGCCCTGCCCGAGCTCTCCGACGAGATCGACAACGAAGAAGTCTGTAGCGGCAGCGGCGGCCTGCTCGATGGCCTGAGCAAGTCGCAGGTCCCGGCCGCGCTGCACGACTTGTTCGGTGCCGCCGGCCTGCTGTCGCCGGACCAGCGCCGCGTCGTCGAATCGCGGCCGGCACCGGCCGACTGACGCGAGCGGCATCGGCTGACACGCCCTCGCGCACGGCGCGCGGGGCATGCGCCGCCCGTGTTCGCTAGCACTTCATAAAAATCAATCAGATAGAGCTGAAGTCGGCGCAAACATGCTCATAAATAAGAGCTTGACTCTAGTCATGAACCGGATTCAAAATCCGCGCCTTGTTCGTTGCAAAGCAGCATTTCGGGCCGGATCGTGGGGACCAAGGAGCGCAAGCAGCGGGAGTTCGCCGAGCGCGAGCGCCAGTTTCTGGACGCCGCCTATGAACTCATCAGTGCCAATGGCCTGCTGAACCTGCAGGTCGGCAAGCTCGCCGAGAAGTGCGAGTACGCCGTCGGTACGCTCTACCAGCACTTCGCCAGCAAGGAAGACCTGCTGTTGGCGCTGACCACGCAGCAATCGCAGGCGCACACCGACATGTTCCGCCGCGTCGCGCAGTGGGATGCGCGGCCGCGCGATCGCATGTTCGCGATCGCGGTCGCCGACATGATCTTCGTGCGCAAGTACCCCGAGCATTTCCGCATCGCGCAGTACGCGCTGTGCGAGGTGGTCTGGCGCGCCGCCTCGGCCGATCGCCGCAGGGCGTTTCTGGACGCCGGCCGGCCGATCGGCGAGATCGTCACCGGCATCGTCCGTGACGCGGTGGCCGCGGGCGATCTGGCGCTCAACGGCATGGCGCCCGAGGAGCTGTGTACCGGCCTGTGGGCGCTGTGCAACGGCATCCACAACCTGGTGCATGCCGAAGGCGTGCTCGAGGACTTCGCCGTCTGCAATTCCTACGCGCTGATGTGCCGGCACGTGCAGACGCTGCTCAATGGCCTGGGCTGGCAGCCGCTCGCCGATCCGGCCGATGTGCGCGCGACCGAACGCCTGATCGAACGTATTTCCAAAGAGGTTTTCCATGACCTGTGTTCTGCGAACTGAGCGCGCCGCGAGCGGCCGGTGGCAGCTCGCCGCGCTCGGCCTGCTGCTCGCGCTGAGCCCGGCGGTTCAGGCCGAGCTGCTTTTCTCCGATGCACTGCAACGTGCGGCCGAGCGCGACCCGGCCTATGCCGCCGCGTTCGCCGCCCAGCGTGCCGATCGCGAGGCTGGCGAGCAGGAGCGCGCCCGGCTGCGCCCGTCGCTGTCGCTCAGCGGCAGCGGCAGCTTCGTCGCTTCCGATTCGCGCTTCGCCTTCGGCGCCGAGCGGGACGAGTACCCGGTGTGGTCGGCGCGGCTCGAAGCGCGCCAGCCGGTGCTGCGCCTGGACTGGAGTGCGCGGCGTCAACGCGCGGATGCCCGCGACGCGCTCGCCGACGCGCGATTCCAGCAGGCGCAGACCGACTTCGTCGTGCGTGTGGCACAGCGCTACCTCGAGGCGATGCGCGCCCAGGACCAGTTGCGACTGATGCAGGCCGAGGTCGAGGCGGTGCGCCGGTCGCTCGATGACGTACGCAAGCGTTACGAGGTCGAGCTGGTGCCGGGTACCGATCTGAAGGAGGCGCAGGCGCGCTACGACCTCGCGCGCGCCGAGCTGATCCGCGCCGAGGCCGAGCTGGAGTGGCGTCTCGATGCGCTCGCCGAGCTCACCGGCCCGTTCGATGCACCGCTGCCGCGCCTTGCGCCGGCGCTCGCACCGCCGCCGCTGCCGGCGACGAGCATCGACGACTGGCTCGCGCTGCTCGAGGACAACAACGCCACCTTGCGGATCGCCGCACTCGATGTCGAGATCGCAAAAGCCGATCACCGCAGCCGCAAGGCCGAGGCGCAGCCGCAGGCCGATCTGGTGGCCAGCGCCGGGCGCGCTGACGCCTCGGCCTCGGAGCTGGGTTCGTTGCAGGACGAGGCGCGCGTCGGCGTCGAGCTCGTGATCCCGATCTATGCCGGGGGGATCAACCACAGCCGCGTGCGCGAGGCCGAGGCGCGTTTGGAGGCGACGCGACTCATCCATGAACGGCTACTAGCTGAGGCCCGACGCGAGGTGCGTACGCAGTTCCGCAACTTCGAAGTCGCGCGCATCAGCGTCGATGCCTTGACCGCGGGGCTGGAATCCGCGCGCAGCGCCGAGCAGGCCGTGATGGCCGGCTACGACGCCGGCACACGCACCATCGCCGATGTGCTCGACGCGCGCCGTCGCGTCGCCGAGGCCGAGCGCAACCTCAACCAGGCGCGCTACGACCTGCTGACCACCATCGTGCTGCTGCAGGCGAGCGCGGGCACGCTCGACGCCGAAGACCTCGTCGCCCTCGATGCACTGCTGGAAGTGCCGCGCTCCTGATTCTCCACTCGTTCACTTCTTCGATTCGAGAAATTCCATGACCACCAAGCGCATGTTGATCATGCTCGTCCTGGCCGGCGTCGTCTTCGGTGCCGTGTTCGGCATGAAGTGGTTCGGCAACCGGATGATGGTGCAGTACCTGGAGAACATGCCGATACCGCCGGCCACCATCAGCGCCAGCGAAGTCAAGCGGATGCGCTGGGACAACCGGCTCGACGCGATCGGCACGCTGGTCGCCGTCAACGGCGCCGACCTCACCACCGAGGTCGGCGGCATCGTCGAGGCGATCCACTTCGAGTCCGGCGATCGGGTCGAGAAGGGCGCGCTTTTGGTGTCGCTGGACAGCGACGAGCAGCGCGGCGAGCTCGAACGCCTGCGCGCACAGGCCGAGCTCGCCGAGCTCAACCGCAAGCGCCGCGAGCGGCTCTACGAACTCGAGGTGATCTCCAAGGCGGACTACGACGCCGCCGTCGCCGAGGCCAACGCCGCGCGCGCCGCGGCCGAGGCGCAGGCCGGTCGCGTCGCCCAGAAAAAGATTCATGCGCCGTTCGCCGGCATGCTCGGCATCCGCCGCGTCAACGTCGGTCAGTACGTCGCGCCGGGCACGCCGATCGTCACCCTGCAGTCGCTCAATCCGATCGACATCGACTTCAGCCTGCCGGAGCAGTACATCAGTCGCGTGCAGGCCGGCTTCAAGGTCGACGTGCGGGTCGATGCGCATCCCGACCGGCGTTTCGAGGGCGAGGTGCTGGCGGTCGAGCCGCGCGTCGATCCGGCGACGCGCAATTTCGGTCTGCGCGCGCGCCTGCCCAATGCCGATGGCCTTTTGCGCGCCGGCGGGTTCGGCCGCGTCGAGCTGCAACTGCCCGGCGAGCGCGAGCTGCTGGCGGTTCCGCGCACCGCCATCGAGTACAGCTCCTACGGCACCTCGGTGTTCGTGTTGCAGCCGATCGAGCCGGCGCAGGCGGGTGCGGATCCTTCGGCGCCGAAGGACCGCGTGATCCAGCGCTTCGTGCGCATCGGCGACAGCCGTGGCGACTTCGTCGAGGTGCTGCAAGGCCTGCAGCCGGGCGATCGCGTCGCCACCTCGGGCCTGATGAAGCTGCGCAACCACACGCCGGTGATCGTCAACAACGATCTCGAACCGGCGGCCCAGCTCGAGCCACAACCGCCGCAGACGTAAAAAGGCGCCGCCATGCAATTCACCGACATCTTCATCAAGCGTCCGGTGCTGGCCACGGTGGTCAGCCTGGTCATCCTGCTGCTCGGGCTGCGCGCCGGCTTCGACCTGACGATCCGCGAATATCCAGAGCTGCAGAACGCGCAGATCAACATCAGCGTCGCCTATCCGGGCGCGGAGGCCGAGCTGATGGAGGGTTTCATCACGACGCCGCTGGAGCGCGAGATCGCGACCGCCGACGGCATCGACTTCATGACCTCGAGCACCGCCCAGGGCATCACCACGATCACCGCGAATCTTCGGCTGGACAAGGACCCCAACGAGGCCTTGACCGAGATCTCGGCCAAGGTCAACAAGCTGCGTCGGCAGTTGCCGGAAGGCTCCGAGGATCCCGTCGTCGAGATCGGCGAAAGCGGCGGCACCGCGGCGATGTACATCTCGGTGTACTCCAAGGTGCTCGACAAGAGCCAGATGACCGACTATTTGATCCGCGTGGTGGAGCCGCAGCTGTCGACGATTCCCGGCGTCGAGCGCGCCGACATCCAGGGCGCACGCACCTATGCGATGCGCGTCTGGCTCAAGCCCGACCGGCTCGCCGCGCACAACCTCACCGCGAGCGAGGTCTACGCGCGCATCCGCGAGCAGAACGTGCTCTCGGCGGTGGGCGAGGCCAAGGGCAACTACGTGCGCATCGGCCTGTCGGCGCAGACCGATCTGCGTACGCCCGAGGAGTTTCGCCGACTCGTGTTGCGTAGCGACGGTGACGACATCGTGCGCCTGGGCGATGTCGCCGACGTCGTGCTCGGTGCCGAGAACTACGACGGCGGCGCCGGTTGGAACGGCGACCCGGCGCTGTTCATCGCCATCTACGTGCGTCCCGAGGCCAATGTGCTGGAGGTGATCGAGCGCGTGCACGAGGTCTTCCCGGCCATCCAGCAGGCGCTGCCCGAGGGACTCGACGCCGTGATCGGCTATGACTCGACCGAGTACATCCGCGAAGCGATCGCCGAGGTGCGCACGACGCTGATCGAGGCGGTGCTGATCGTGCTCGTCGTGATCTTCCTGTTCCTCGGCTCGGTGCGCAGCGCGCTGATTCCCGCCGTCACGGTGCCGCTGTCGCTGATCGGCGCGCTGTTCCTGATGTACCTGATGGATTTTTCGATCAACCTGTTGACGCTGCTGGCGATGGTGCTGGCGATCGGCATGGTCGTCGACGACGCGATCATCGTGCTCGAAAACGTGCACCGTCACATCGAGGAGGGCATGAGCCCCTTCGATGCGGCGATCAAGGGCGCGCGCGAGCTGGTCGGTCCGGTGATCGCGATGACCATCACGCTGGTCGCGGTCTATGCGCCGATCGGCTTTCTGTCCGGCATCACCGGCAAGCTGTTCAGCGAGTTCGCGTTCACGCTCGCCGGCGCGGTGCTGATCTCCGGCGTGATTGCGCTAACGCTGACGCCGATGATGTGTGCGCGCCTGCTCAAGCCGACGCACGGCGAGGGCGCGGAGCCGAACAAGCTCGCCGACTGGCTCGACGCCAAGTTCGAGCTGTGGCGCCAGGGCTACAAGCGGCGTCTGCACGGCGCGCTCGACACGCGCCACGTCATCGGCGTGTTCGGCTTGATCGTGCTCCTGTCGTGTGGATTTCTCTACGTGTCGACCCCGGCCGAGCTGGCGCCGCGGGAAGACTTCGGTTTTGCGTTCTCGATCAACGAGGTCGACGGCTACGCCTCGCCGGAGTACCTCGAAGAGCAGTTCCAGGCGGCGCAGAAAATCACGCTCGACGACCCCGACGTCGACAACATCTTCACGTTCAGCATCTCCAACGGCAACGCCACCAACACCGCGTTCATGGGCATGGTGATGCGCAACTGGACCGAGCGCGAGCGCTCGACGCCGACGATCCTCGCCGAGCTGCAGCAGAAGCTGAACCAGCTTCCCGGCATGCGCTGGACCGGCATCCAGCCGCCGGCGCTGCCGACGCCGGGCCAGGGCTATCCGGTGGAGTTCGTGATCAAGTCCACGGCCTCGCCGGAGGTGGTCGCGCGCATCGGCGATCAGATCGTCGAGCGCGCCGAGGCGACCAAGAAGTTCTTCTTCATCGGCCAGCGCCTGCTGATCGACCGTCCGGAGACGCGCATCGTCATCGATCGCGACAAGGCGGCGATGCTCGGTGTGGACATGGCGCGCCTCTCGGCGGATCTGGCGGCGCTGCTCGCCGGCGGCGAGGTCAACCGCTTCGCCTACGACAGCCGCTCGTACAAGGTGATCCAGCAAGTCACGCGCGGCGAGCGCATCAATCCGCAGCAGCTCGAGGGTTACTATACGCGGGCGCGAAACGGCGAGCTGATTCCGCTGTCGACGCTGGTCACGCTGGAAGATCGGGTGATGCCGCGCACGATCGAGCATTTCCAGCAGCTCAACTCCAACACCCTGATCGCCGTACCGCGCCCGGACATCCCGCAGGGCGAGGCGCTCAAGGTGTTCGAGGATCTGTTCGCGGAGCTGGCGCCGGCCAACTTCCAGACCGACTACGCCGGCGCCTCGCGCCAGTTCAAGCAGGAGGGTACGGCGCTGGCGACGACCTTCGTGTTCGCGCTGGTGCTGATCTATCTGGTGCTGGCGGCGCAGTTCGAATCGTTCCGCGATCCGCTGATCATGCTGGTGACGGTGCCGATGTCGATTTGCGGCGCGCTCTTGCTGCTCAACATCTTCGCCATCACCAACGGCATGCAGCTCACCGATTTCCCCGGCATGACGCTGAACATCTACACGCAGGTGGGCCTGGTCACCTTGATCGGCGTGATCTCCAAGCACGGCATTCTGATCGTGGAGTTCGCGAACAAGCTGCAGGAACGGGGCATGGGCAAGCGCGAAGCGATCGAGGAGGCGGCGTCGATCCGCCTGCGCCCGGTGCTGATGACCACGGCGGCGCTGGTGATCGCGATGGTCCCGCTGCTGCTGGCCGAAGGCCCCGGCGCGGGCGCACGCTTCTCGATCGGCCTGGTGATCGCCGCCGGCATGACCATCGGCACGCTGTTCACGCTGTACGTGGTGCCGGCGATGTATCTGTACATCGGCCGCGACTACGCGGCGGTGGCGGCGAGGCCGGCGGCCGGGGCGCACGCGACCGCCACGGCCACGGCGCATTGATCCGGAATCGTCCGCACGTTCCGAGACGGGCCCGTTCGCGGGCCCGTTCTCGTTTGTGCGACTTGCTCCGCTCAGACGAGTCCGCACGACCCCGCGTTTTGGGACACTGGGTGAGCGACTCCGGGAGCCTCTTATGCGCCTGAACGCCGATACCCTCGTGCGCGTCGTCGAGCCGGCGCTGTTTGCACCGCGCGGGCGGCGTATCAGCGTCGTGCTGCTGGTGCTGATGACGATGCTGATGGCGGCGCAGGCACTGCGCCTTGAGCCGGACGCGAGCTTCGCCAAGACGGTGCCGTCCGATCATCCCTACATGAAGGTGTTCGAGCAATACCGCGGCGACGTCGGCGGCGCCAACGCGGTGCTGGTCGCGCTGCTGCAGGACGACCCGGCCGACGGCGAAATCTACAACGAGCGCTTTCTCGCCAGCCTCAAGCTCGCGACTGCCGAAGTCGAGTTCACGCGCGGCATCGACCGTACCACGCTGTCGTCGATCTTCACCCGCAACGTGCGCTTTCTCGAAGTGGTCGAGAACGGCGGCTTTCGCGCCGAGGACGTGATTCCTGCGGATTACGCCCCCTCGCCGCAGATGTTCGCGCTGATCCGCGAGCATGTCGGCAAAGCCGGCGTCATCGGCCGGCTGGTCGCCAACGACCAGCGCGGGGCATTGGTCCATGCCGAGGTGCTCGAACGCGACCCGGAAACCGATGCCGGCACCGACCTCGTCCACGTCGCCGAGCATCTCGAAGACCAGGTGCGCGGCCAGCTCACCAGCCCGGACAAGTACGTGCTGCGGCTCGGCCGCGACTATGCGCACCTGCCGGCCGGCAGCATCGTCGCCGAGCGCTACAGCGATCCGGGCTGGCGCCGCTGGTGGCGCGACTATGCGGTGCACGACCGCGACGAGGTCGGCGGCAAGCGCGTGGTCGAGGTGCCGGGGCGGCTGCTGACGGTCGAGCGCGTCGACAACCCTGCGTATCACCCGGGTTTGTCAGTGCACATCATCGGCTTCGCCAAGGTCGTCGGCGACGTCTTCGCCGCCAGTGCGCAGGTTGCGCTGTTCTTCGTGCTGACCCTGCTCGGCACCTTCGTCGCGCTGTGGGTCTATCTGCGCGACCTGCGCCTGGCCTGGCTACCGATGCTGTGCGCCATCGTCGCCGTGGTCTGGGAGCTGGGCCTGTTGCGCAGCTTGGGCTTCGGTCTCGATCCCTTTGCGATCATGGTGCCGTTTCTGGTGCTGGCGATCTCGACCTCGCACGGCGTGCAATACGTGAACGTCTGGACCGACGAGATCGCGCGCGGCCGCGCGCCCTTCGAAGCCTCGCGCCAAACCTTCCGGCGCCTGTTCATCCCCGGCAGCATCGCGCTGATCACCAACGTCGCCGGATTTCTCACGATCGCGCTGGTGCCGATCGGCGTGATCCGCGAGATGTCGATCCATGCCTGCCTGGGCATGCTCGCGGTGATCGTCACCAACAAGCTGATGATGCCGATCTGGCTGTCGCGGCTGCGCGTGCGTGACCTCGACGCCTTGCGCGCGCGTCGTGCGCGACTCGCCAAGGCCGGCGAAGCCCTGTGGCAGCGCATGGCGGTGGTGACCACGCGCCCGGTCGCCGCGGGCCTGCTGTCGTTCGCGGCCGCAGTGCTCGCCTTGAGCTGGCATCTGCAGTCCGGGCGCATCACCGGCGATGCGCAGACCGGCGTGCCCGAGTTGCGGCCGGACTCGGTCTACAACCGCGACTCGCGCGCGATCGCCGCGCACTTCGACATCGCCACCGACGTATTGACCGTCATCGCCGAAGCCGATCCATGGTCGTGCATCGAATACGACGCGCTCGAACAGATCGACCGCTTCGCCTGGCATCTGCGCAATGTCGAGGGCGTGCGCTCGTCGCGTGCACTGCCGGACGTCGCGCGCCGCGTCTATGCCGGCTTCTGGGAAGGCCACATCAAGCAGCAGGTGCTGCCGCGCAATCGCGATTCGCTGGTGCTCGCGACCAAGCCGGTCGAGACGCGCAGCGGCCTCATCAACGTCGATTGCAGCGCGATGCCGGTCTATCTATACACCGCCGACCACCGTGCCGAGACGATACGGCGCATCACCGCCGCCGTGCACCGCTTCAACCAGGCCAACGCCGATGAGTTCTACGCCGCGCACCCCGAAGCCGACGCTTCCGCCTGCGCGCAGCGTCTGGCGCTGCGCCGCAGCGGCGAAGTCGCGCAGCAGCCGCTGGCCTGCCCGGTGCACTTCGCGCTCGCTTCGGGCAACGTCGGCGTGATGGCGGCGACCAACGAGGTCATCGAAGCCAACGAGCTGCGCACGGTGCTGTGTGTCTACGCGGTGATCGGCGTGCTGCTGATGCTGTCGTACCGCTCGCTCGCCGGCGTCGTCATCATCGGCCTGCCCTTGTTCCTGGTCACGATCTTCGCCAACGCGCTGATGGCGGTCGCCGGCATCGGGCTCAAGGTGGCGACGCTGCCGGTGGTGACGCTCGCCGTCGGCATCGGCGTCGACTACGGCATCTACGTCTACGACGTGCTGCGTCACCAGCTCGACGATGCGCGCCAGAACCTGCGCGAGGCCTACATCGCGACGCTGCGCCAGACCGGCAAGGCAGTGATCTTCACCGGCCTTTGCCTTGCCGGCGGCGTCTTCGCGTGGCTGTTCTCTGGCCTTCAGTTCCAGCGCGACATGGGCCTGCTGCTGGTGGTGATGTTTCTCGCCAACATGCTCGGCGCGGTCCTGCTGGGCCCTGCGATCGCGCGTTGGGTGTTGGCGCGGACCTGAGCAAAGACCGTCCAAGTCAAAGCGGCGCCACGACACGCCGCGCACGAGGACCGCACACGGCGGCTCGTCCGGTGTGACCGAGTCGCGGTTCTCGGCGGTTCAGACGCAGCGTTCAGGGCAGGCGATAGTAGTCCGGGCGACCGGCGGTCCACAGCTCGCCCCAGAGCTTGCCGCCGCCGTCGACGGTCAGCACTTCGCCGGTGATGAAGCTGCCGCTCGACGCCGACAGGTAGATGCAGGCCTGGGCGATCTCCATCGGCGTGCCGGGGCGCTTGAGCGGGTTGGCGAGCGGGAACTCGCGCTGCGCCTCGCCTGGATAGACGCGCAGACCTTCGGTGGCGGTCAGGCCCGGGGCGACGCAGTTGACTCGGATGCCCAGCGGCGCCCATTCGACCGCGACCGTGCGCGTCGCGCCGATAATGCCGGCACGCGCGGCCACGGTGTGGGCCACGCCCGGCATGCCGCGCTCGACGACGACGACGATGTTGCAGATCGAGCGCAGCATCCTCGCCGCGGCATCGCCCTGATCGCGCCAGTAGCGCGCGGCGCGCTGCATCATCAGCCAGGTGCCGTTGAGGTTGTTGTTGATGACCGCGCTCCAGCCCTTGGGTGAAAAATCGATCGCCGCCTGCGGAAACTGGCCGCCGGCGTTGTTGACCGCGCAGTCGATGCGCCCATAGTGCGCATGTGCCTGCGCGAACAGCGCATCCACCTGCTCCGGTTCGCGCACGTTCGTCGGCACGACGAGGACCTCGCCGCCTCGCGCACGCACGAAGTCGGCGACGGCTTCGAGCTTCTCGGGCGTGCGCCCGCAGATCACGAGCCGTGCGCCAAGGCGTGCGAACAGCAGCGCCACCGCGCGGCCGATACCGCTGCCGGCGCCGGAAACCAGCGCGACCTTGCCGGCGAACAGGTCGGCGCGGTAGACGGTGTCCGCCGCCCACAGGGCTGCGGGATCGTTGAGGGCGTCGATGTCGAGGTTCATGCGGTGATCCGGAGCCCCTCTCCCGCAAGCGCGAGAGGGGATATGACTACGCGCTCAGCATCTCCTTGCTGATGATCATCTTGCGCACCTCGGAGGTGCCGGCGCCGATCTCCAGCAGCTTGATGCTGCGGTAAAGACGGTTGATCTCGCTCTCCCAGATGTAGCCTGAGCCGCCGTGCACCTGCACTGCGTCGTTGAGCACCTGGTTCAGCGTTTCGGCGACGAACAGCACGCCGGCGGCGGTGAGCTTGTGGATCTCGCCGCGGCCGCCTTCGTCCTCGCCGATCACGTTGGCCGCCCGCAGCACTTGGTAGGTGTACAGGCGCATGGCTTCGACGCGCGTGTACATCTCCGCGAGCTTGGCCTGGATCATCTGGAAGTCCGCAATCGGCCGCCCGAACTGCTTGCGCTGGCGCGCATAGTCCAGCGCCAGGGATAGCGCGCGCTCGGCGATGCCCAGGCAGATCGGCGAGATCATCGCGCGTTCCAGATCGAGGCCGGACATCACCACCTTGACGCCGCGATTCTCCTCGCCGACGAGGTTCTCCGCCGGTACGCGGCATTCGTCGAACACCAGTTCGGCGGTCTGCGAGCCGCGAAAGCCCATCTTGATCAGCTTCTGCGCGACCTTGAAGCCGGGGAAGTCCTTTTCGACGATGAAGGCGCTGATGCCCTGTGCGCCCTTGTCTTTGTCGGTCTTGGCGTAGACCAGCAGCACGTCGGCGACCGGACCGTTGGTGATGTAGATCTTGCGCCCGTTGAGAATGTAGTGATCGCCTTCGCGGCGCGCGGTGGTGCGCATCGAGCCGAGCGCATCCGAGCCGGCGCCGGGCTCGGTCAGGCCGAGGGCGCCGATCGCCGTGCCCTTCACCAGGCCGGGCACGTATTTCTTCTTCTGCGCCTCGTTGGCGTTGCGCAGGATGTTGTGCAGGCACAGGTTCTCATGCGCGACCCAGGCAAGCGCGAGCGCATGATTCCAGCGCGCCAAGGCTTGCAGGATGAGCCCGCTGGTGAAGACGTCGAGCCCTGCGCCGCCCAGTTCCGGCGGGGCGGTGATGCCGAAGTAACCCATGGCGCCGATCTTCGGGAAGATGTCCTCGGGCCACCATTCCTCGTCGTCCATGCGTTGCGCCAACGGATAGGCCTCGGCCTGGGCGAAGCGGTCGGCCTGCGTGAGGATTTCCATCTCGTCGGCGGACAGGCCGGTGAAGGCCTGCATGACGCTCGGTCGGTCGGTGCGGGACATGCGCGATCTCGGGCATTGGTGAGTGAAACTTACCCGAGTCTAGGTCGGCGCTCATCACGCGTCTATCGTCCATTTGATCGATACGGAGCGCGGAGCTGCGCGGCAACATCTGGACAGGCGGCGAGCGCATAAGTGAGGATGACTTACCAGCGCGCCGCGGCGCGTTCCCTCTCGTTCCGGATTGCAGACAGGAGTTGCCATGTCCGAGCCCGTTCTGATCGAGCGCAAAGGCGCCGTGCAGTGGATCACGATCAACCGCGAAGAGCGCCGCAATGCGCTCAACGAGGAGGTTGTGCGCACGATCGAGCGGGCCATCGCCGCCGCCACCGAGGGCGGCGAGGTGCGCGCGATCGTCATCACCGGTGCGGGTGACAAGGCCTTCTGTGCCGGCGCCGACCTCGCCAAGGGCACCCAGGGCTTCGCCTTCGCCGTCGACTTTTCGCGGCCCAAGCACTACATCGTCGATCTGTTCAAGCGCCTCGAGGAGTGCACGCTGCCGGTGATTGCGCGTGTCAACGGCCACGTCATGGCCGGCGGCTTCGGCCTGCTGTGCGCCTGCGACATGGCGATCGCCGCCGACGACATCCGCATCGGCACCACGGAAAGCAGAATCGGCCTCACGCCGATGATGATCCTGCCGTACATGATGCGCATATTGCCGCCGCGTAAGCTCCAGGAGATGTGCATCACCGGCGAGCAGTTCAGCGCCGCCGAGGCGCTGGAGTGGGGCGTGCTCAACTACGTGGTGCCGCGTGCCGAACTCGATGCCAAGCTCGACTGGCTGCTGTCGCGCATCACCGACAAATCCCCCACGGCGATCCGCCTCGGCAAGCAGGCCTTCCACGCCATGCGTGACATGAGTCTGCGCGAGGCTCTGGAGTACGCGCAGGCGATGGTGCCGGTGATGTCCTCGACCGAGGATGCCAAGGAAGGCCTGGCCGCGTTCCAGGAAAAGCGCGCGCCCAAGTTCACCGGGAACTGAGCATGCGCGAGATCGTTCGTATCGGCTGCGGTGCCGGTTTCTGGGGCGATTCGGCGGAAGGCCCCAAACAGCTCGTCGATTCCGGAGCGATCGACTACCTGATGCTCGACTATCTCGCCGAGATCACGATGTCGTTGCTGGCGCGTGCGCGCGCCAAAGACCCGGCTGCCGGCTACGCGACGGATTTTCCGGCGGTGCTGGCCGCGCTAGCGCCCAAACTCAAGGCGCGGGGCATCAAGGTCGTCACCAATGCTGGCGGCGTCAATCCGCTCGCCTGCAAGGCGGCGATCGACGACAAGCTCAAGGCGCTGGGTCTCGACCTCAAGGTGGCCATCGTCACCGGCGACGATCTGCTGCCGCGCGCCGCCGAGTTCGCCGACGTCAGGGAAATGTTCAGCGGTGCGCCCATGCCCGCCAAGCCGTGGAGCATGAACGCCTATCTCGGCGCCTTCCCGATCGCCCATGCGCTCGGTCGCGGCGCCGACATCGTGCTCACCGGGCGCTGCGTCGACAGCGCGCTGGCGCTCGGTCCGCTGATTCACGAGTTCGGCTGGCAGGCCGACGATTACGACAAGCTCTCCGCCGGCAGCCTGGCCGGTCACATCATCGAATGCGGCGTACAGGCCACCGGCGGCATCATCACCGACTGGAAGGACGTGGCCGACGACTGGGACCGCATGGGCTTTCCGATCGCCGAGTGTCGCGCCGACGGCAGCTTCGTCGTCACCAAGCCGGCGAACACCGGCGGGCGCGTGACGCCCGAGACCGTCGCCGAACAGATCGTCTACGAAATCGGCGATCCGGCCGCCTACCTGTTGCCGGACGTGAGCTGCGACTGGCGCGAGGTGCGGCTGCGCCAGGTCGGCGACGATCGCGTCGAGGTGCGCGGCGCGCGCGGCGAGGCACCGCCGTCGCATTACAAGGTCTCGGTGACGTATCAGGACGGCTTTCGCTGCAACATGACGATGATGATCGGTGGCGTCGATGCCGTGGCCAAGGCCGAGGCCGTCGCCGCGGCGATACTCAGGCGCACGCGGCGCATGTTCGCCGAGCGCGGCTTGGGCGACTACACGCGCACCGACGTCGAGGTGCTGGGCAGCGAGGCCAACTGGGGCGCCCATGCGCGCCGCCGCGACACCCGCGAGGTCATCCTCAAGCTCAACGTCCACCACCACGACAAGACCGCACTGGAGATCTTCGGCCGCGAATGCATTCCGCCGGCGACCGCGATGGCGCAGGGCATCACCGGCTTTGCCGGCGGGCGCCCGGCGCCGACGCCGCTGGTGCGGCTGTTCTCCTGTCTGGTGCCGAAGGACGCGGTGAGAATCGAAGTGGACGGTTCTCCGTTTCGGGTCCCCTCCGCCGCCGGCGGCAGAGCGTGCCCCGAAGGGGCGAAAGAGGGCACCGGCACGGCTGGCGCTCCGCCGCCCGCGGCAGCGGCCCGCTCGCGTGGAACACATGCGTCCGACCCTCTGCCGCCGGCGGGGGAGGGGAGTAGAACCGTGCCCCTCATCACCATCGCCTACGGCCGCTCCGGCGACAAGGGCAATGCCGCGAACATCGGCGTGCTCGCGCGCAAGCCCGAGTTCTTACCGATCCTGCGCGAACAGCTCACCGCCGAGGCGGTGAAGCGCTACTTCGCGCACTTCGTCGAAGGAAAGGTGCAGCGCTTCGAGATCCCGGGCTTGCACGGCTTCAACTTCCTGATGTGGGATGCGCTCGGCGGCGGCGGCATCGCCTCGCTGCGCCACGACCCGCAGGGCAAGATGCTGGCGCAGGTGCTGATGGACTTTCCGATCCACGTGCCGGCGGACCTGCTCGGCTGATGCGATGACACGCAAATCGCCAGTCGTCCGTGGGCAAGCGCCGCGCCGCGCGCGCGAGCAGCGCGTCGACGAGATCCTCGTCGCCGCGCGTGACGTGTTCTGCGAGAAAGGCTATGAAGCCACCGCCGTCGCCGAGATCGCGGCGAGGCTGGGCGTCGTCGAGGGCACGATCTACAAGTACTTCGCCACCAAGCGCGAGCTGCTGCTCAAGGTGCTCGAATACTGGTACGAACAGCTCTTCGGCGACTACCGGCGCGATCTGGACCGCGTGCGCGGCCACCGCGCGCGCCTGCGTCTGCTGATCTGGCGTCACCTGTGCACGGTGCGCGACTGGCCGCTGCTGTGCCGGCTGATGTTCCGCGAAGTGCGCAGCGAGGACGACTATCGCGGCACGACGCTGCACGCGCTGAATCGTCGCTACACGCAGGTGTTGATGGACGTGATCGCCGACGGCCAAGCCGCAAGGGTGTTCCGTGCCGATCTGCCGCCGGCGCTGTTGCGCGATCTGGTTTACGGCGGCATCGAGCACTGCACCTGGCGCTACACCGCCGACACCGCGGCCGCCGGCGCCCGTCGCGGCGCGCGGCGCGGCACGCTCGACGTGGACACGCTCGCCGATCAGCTCACCGCCATCGTCTGCGACGGCATCGAAACACCCGGACGTGCAGCGCGATACCGCGACGCCGAACAGTTGCGGCGCATCGCCGCGCGCCTCGAAGCCTTGCAACCGGCATCCCATGGGGAACGAGCATGAATCTTCTGACACCAGCCGATCACGACTGGCCGGCGCTGCGTGAACGCGCGGCGCGCTGGCCGTTCTCCACCGTGCTCGTCGCCAACCGCGGCGAGATCGCGGTGCGCGTGTTGCGCACCGTGCAGAAGCTGGGCCTGCGCGGTGCGCTCGTCTATCACGCGGCCGATCGCAACACCGCGGCAGTTGGCATGGCCGACCAGGCGATCGAGATCAGCGGCGCGACGCCGGTCGGCGCCTATCTGGATGGGGCGCAGATCATCGCGGCGGCCAAGGCCTGCGGCGCCGGCGCGATCCACCCGGGCTATGGTTTTTTGTCGGAGAACCGGGGCTTCTGCGAGGCGGTGGAGGCCGCGGGCATCCGCTTCGTCGGCCCGACGCCGGAACAGATCGAGCTGATGGGCGACAAGGTGCGCGCGCGCAATTTCGTCGAGAAGGCCGGCTTTCCGGTCGCGCCGAGCGCGATCGAGGACGATGATCCATCGAGCTTCGTCGAACGCTCGCGCAAGGTCGGGGCGCCGCTCTTGATCAAGCCCAGCGCCGGCGGCGGCGGCAAGGGCATGCGCATCGTGCGCGATCTGTCGCTGCTCGAAGCGGAAATCGAGCGCGCGCGCTCGGAAGGCCAGCGCTACTTCGGCGATGGGCGCCTCTATTGCGAGCGCTACATCGAAAACCCGCGCCACATCGAGGTCCAGGTGCTGGGCGACGGGCAGGGGAGTGTGGTGCATGTGTTCGAGCGCGAGTGTTCGGTGCAGCGCCGCTTCCAGAAGATCGTCGAGGAGACGCCGTCGCCGGCGCTTTGTGAGGCCAAGCGCCGCGAGATCTGCGAGACCGCGGCCGGCATCGCGCGTTCCATCGGCTACCGCAACGCCGGCACCGTGGAGTTCATCTTCGGGCCCATGGGCGAGTTCTACTTCCTGGAGATGAACACGCGGCTGCAGGTGGAGCACCCGGTGACCGAGGAGATCACCGGCATCGACCTCGTGCTGCAGCAGTTGCGCATCGCCGCCGGCGAGACGCTCGACTGCACGCAGGACGACATCAAAGCACGGGGTCACTCGATCGAACTTCGTATCTACGCCGAGGACGCCGCGCGCGGCTACACGCCGACCACCGGGCCGATCCTCGTGCTGCATCCGCCGCGGGGTGAGGGCGTGCGCTGGGACTGCGGCGTGCTGCGGGGCGGCGAAGTGACCTCGGCCTTCGATCCGATGATCGCCAAGCTCATCGTGCGCGGTGCGGATCGCGCCGATGCGATCGCGAAAGCCGACAAGGCGCTGAGGGAGACCGTACTTCTCGGCTGCAAGACCAACACCGCCTTCCTGCGACGCCTGATCGCGCACCCGGCCTTCGTCGCCGGCGATGTTCACACCGGCTTTCTCGATGCCAATCCGCAGATCGCCGCCGAGCCGGAACTGCCGGCTGAAACCGTGCAGGCCCTGCTCGCCGCGGCAAGCCTGAGCACGCGGCCGATGCGCGACGTCGCCGATGCGGTGCCAGACCTGCACGCGGCGATGGGCAGCTGGCGCAATTAAGGACATCACCATGCACCATGCATTCAAACTCGGCGACGCCGAGCACAACGTCGCCCTCTCACGCTCGGCGACGGCGTATCGCCTGCATCTCGGCGGCCAGACGCTCGATGTCGATCTGAAGACCGGCGCCGACGGCCGCGCCTGGCTGACAGTGGGTGACCGCCATGTCGAAGTCGTCATCGCCACGCGCGGCGACGAGGTCTTCGTGCATCTGGACGGCGAGGCTTACGCCCTGCGCTATCAACACCCGCTCGACCGGCTCGCCGCGGCGGCGGCCGGCAATGCCGAGGACCGCATCCTCGCGCCGATGCCGGGTAGCGTCGTCAGCGTCGCGGTCAAGGCCGGCGAGGCCGTGACCAAGGGTCAGGTCTTGCTGGTCATGGAGAGCATGAAGATGGAGACGACCATCACCGCGCCGCGCGACGGCGTGATCGCCGAGATCGCCTATGAAAAAGGCCAGACCTTCGATCGCGACGCCCTGTTGCTGAGCCTCGAGCCGATGGAGAAGTCCGCGTGAAGCGCATCGAAAGCAAGCTCAACACCGCCTCTGCCGAGTTCCAGGCCAATGCCGCGCACAACCGGCGCCTGGCCGCCGAGTTCCGCGAGCGTCAGGAGCGGGCGCGGCACCTGCGGCCGCAGCGCGACATCGACCGTCTGCGCTCGCAGAACAAGCTCTTGGTGCGCGAGCGACTCGATCTCTTACTCGACCCGGGCACGCCGTTTCTGGAACTTTCGTCGCTGGCGGCTTGTGAGGCCTACGGCGGTGAGGTACCGGCTGCGGCCTGCGTCACCGGCATCGGCATCGTTTCCGGCCGCGAAGTGCTCGTCAATGCCGGAGATGCGAGCGTCAAAGGCGGCGCCTGGTATCCGCTGACGGTGAAGAAGACCGTGCGCGCGCTCGACATCGCCATCGAGAACCGCCTGCCGGTCGTGCATCTGTGCGATTCCGCCGGCGGTTTCTTGCCGCTGCAGGCCGAGCTCTTCGCCGACAAGTACTACGCCGGCCGCATTTTCCGTAACCAGTGCATGCTGTCGAAGATGGGCGTGCAGCAGGTGGCGGTGGTGCTGGGCCACTGCACCGCCGGCGGCGCCTACGTGCCGGGTCTGTCGGACTACAACGTGATCGTGCGTGGCACCGGCGCGATCTTCCTTGCCGGGCCGCCGCTGGTGAAGGCCGCGACCGGCGAGGACGTCTCGGTCGAGGAGCTCGGTGGCTGCGACATGCACACCTCGGTTTCCGGCACCGCCGACTATCCCGCGAGCAGCGAGGAAGAAGCGATCGCGATCGCGCGCGACATCGTCGCGCAGTTCAAGCGCCCGCAGAAAACGCCCATCGAGTGGCAGGCACCGGAAGCGCCGTATTACGACCCCACCGAGCTGTACGGCATCCTGCCGCGCGACATCAAGGCACAGTTCGACATGAAGGAAGTGATCGCGCGCTTGGTCGATGGCTCGCGCTTCCACGAGTACCAGCCGAACTACGGCAAGACGCTGATCTGCGGCTACGCGCATCTGTGGGGCTTTCAAGTCGGCATCCTCGCCAACAACGGTGTGCTGTTCAACGACAGTGCGCTCAAGGGCGCGCACTTCATCGAGCTGTGCAACCAGAACCGCACGCCGATCCTGTTCCTGCAGAACATCACCGGCTTCATGGTGGGCCGTGAATACGAGCGCCGCGGCATCACCAAGGACGGCGCCAAGATGATCATGGCGGTGTCCAACTGCGAGGTGCCCAAGTTCACCGTGATGTGCCACGGCAGCTTCGGTGCCGGCAACTACGGCATGAGCGGCCGCGCCTTCGATTCGCGCTTGCTGTTCTCCTGGCCTCACTCGCAGATCAGCGTCATGGGGGCGGAGCAGGCCGCCAACACGCTGGCGGACGTGAAGATCCGCCAGTTGCAGAAACAGGGCCAGCGACTCTCGCAGGCCGAGATCGACGCCATCCGCGAGCCGGTACTGGCCGAGTTCAAACGCAAGCAATCGGCGTACTGGTCGACCAGCGAGATCTGGGACGATGGCATCCTCGATCCGGTCGACACACGCAACGCCCTCGGCGTCGCGATCTCGGCCGCGTTGAACACGCCGATCGGCGATCCGCGCTACGGCGTGTTCCGGATGTAAGCTGCATACCCATGAACGCCGACACACCCGCACCGACACAAGCGCCGCTGTTGCTCGCCCCCGCCGAAGGGCTGGTGCGCCATCGCGACATGCCGATCAGCCTACGCAGCCGTTTCATCACCTGGCTGCTGAAGCTGTTTCTGCGGCCAATGTTGGCGCGGATGATCCGCGGCTCGGACGAGAGCATCGCGCGCATCCAGCTCAGGCTGATGCGGATGCGCTGTCCGAACACACACGGACAGTCGCTGGAATACACGGTGGTCGGTGCGCTGCCGGGTCATGTGGTCGGCGATCTGCGCGATACCGGCAAGCCGGTGATCCTGTGGCTGCACGGCGGTGCGTTCTTTTTGCCGGCGGCGCCGACCGCGCATCTGGAGATGGCGACCGATCTGTGCGCGCAGCTGGACGCGCACTGCTTCATGCCGGACTATCGCCTCGCGCCGCGCAACCGCTTTCCCGCGGCGCTGGACGACTGCGAGCGTGCCTATCGTGCGCTGCTCGATCTGGGCTTTGCGCCCGAGCGCATCGTGCTCGGCGGCGACTCGGCCGGCGGCAATCTCGCGCTCGGCGTGCTGCAGCGCATCCGCAAGAACGGCTGGCCGATGCCGGCCTGCGTGTTGCCGGTGTCGCCGGCGACCGAGCTGGGTCGCATCCACGCGCCGCCCTCGCGCCCGCGCAAGATGAGAATCGACCCGATCCTGCCGATCGCCGCGCTGCAGCGGGTCGACGAGATGTACGCCGGCGACTGGGACGCCTCCGATCCAGAGCTGTCGCCGATCTTCGCCGACTGCCGCGGCTTTCCGCCGATGTATCTGATCGCCAGCGACGCCGAGGTGCTGCTCGACGACACGGTGTTCTTCGCGCGTCGCGCCAAGGCGCACGGCGTCGACGTGCGCTGCGATGTCTGGCCGGTGCTGCCGCATGCCTTCCCGCTGTTCGGCACGCTCTACCGCGAGGTGCGTCTGGCGCGCGCCGACATGGTGGCGTTCATGCGTGAGCGCCTCGGCCGGGCATGAGTGTGTAGCCGCTTGCCGAGACGCGCGAGAGCAAGAACGATGCGAGGAGACCACGATGAGCCGCTATCAGGACGAATACCGCCGTTCGCTGGCCGACCCGGCCGCGTTCTGGGCCGAGCAGGCGCAGCATCTGCACTGGGATCGGCGATGGGACGCGGTCTTGGACGAGTCGGCCGCGCCGTTGTACCGCTGGTTCGCCGGCGCCCGGTTCAACACCTGCTACAACGCGCTGGATCGCCACGTCGAAGCCGGTCGCGGCGAACAAGCGGCGCTGATCTACGACAGCCCGGTGACGGGCACGATCCGCAGCTACAGTTATCGTGAGCTGCGCGATGCCGTCGCGCGCTTCGCCGGTGCGCTGCGTGCCAACGGCGTCAACGCAGGGGATCGCGTCGTCATCTACATGCCGATGGTGCCGGAGGCGGCGATCGCGATGCTCGCCTGCGCGCGCATCGGCGCGATCCACTCGGTGGTGTTCGGTGGCTTCGCCGCGCCGGAGCTGGCCAAGCGCATCGACGATGCCCAGCCGGTGCTCGTCGTCTCGGCGTCCTGCGGCATCGAGCTCGGGCGCACGATCGCGTACAAGCCGCTGCTCGACCAGGCGATCGCGCTGTCCGCACACAAGCCGGCGCGCTGCATCATCCTGCAGCGTCCGCAGGTCGCGGCTGAACTGACAGCCGGCCGCGATCTCGACTGGAGCGACGCCGTTGCCAGCGCGCAGCCGGCCGACTGCGTGCCGGTTGCGGCGACCGATCCGCTGTACGTGCTCTACACCTCGGGCACCACCGGCAAGCCCAAGGGCGTGGTGCGCGATCACGGTGGCCATGCGGTCGCGTTGCACTACTCGATGCGCGCGGTGTACGACGCGCGGCCTGGCGAGGTGTTCTGGGCGGCATCCGACGTCGGCTGGGTCGTCGGCCATTCATACATCGTCTATGCGCCGCTCTTGCTCGGCTGCACGACGGTGATGTACGAAGGCAAGCCGGTCGGCACGCCCGACGCCGGCGCGTTCTGGCGCGTCATCAGCCAGCATCGCGTGCGCACCTTCTTCACCGCGCCGACCGCGTTTCGCGCGATCAAGAAGGAGGATCCGCGCGGCGAGCAACTCAAGCGCTACGACATCACCTGCCTGCGCGCGCTGTTCCTCGCCGGCGAGCGCTCCGATCCCGACACCATCGGCTGGGCGCAGGACATGCTTAAGGTGCCGGTGGTCGATCACTGGTGGCAAACCGAGCTTGGCTGGCCGGCGATCGCCAACTGCCTGGGCATCGAGCCCATGCCGGTCAAACCCGGCTCGGCCACGGTGCCCGTGCCGGGCTTCGACCTGCAGGCGCTCGACGCCGATGGCACGCCGATGGCGCCGGGCGCGATCGGCAACCTCGCGCTCAAGCTGCCGCTGCCGCCGGGCACGCTACTGACGATGTGGAACAACGACCAGGGCTATCGCGAGCACTACCTCGCGCGTTATCCGGGCTACTACCTCACCGGCGATGCCGGCTACATCGACGAGGACGGCTACGCCTGGATCATGTCGCGCATCGACGACATCATCAACGTCGCCGGCCATCGCCTGTCCACTGGCGCGATGGAGGAGGTGCTCGCCGGTCATCCGGACGTCGCCGAATGCGCGGTCATCGGCATCGCCGATGCGATGAAGGGGCAGTTGCCGCTGGGGCTGGTCGTGCTCAAGGCCGGCGTCGAGCGGCCGCATGCCGACATCGAAAAAGAGCTCGTCGCGCGCGTGCGCGAGCAGATCGGCGCCGTCGCCGCGTTCAAGACTGCGCTGATCGTGCCGCGCCTGCCCAAGACCCGCTCCGGCAAGGTGCTGCGCGCGACCATGCGCGCGATCGCCGACGGTCGACCGTACACGGTGCCGGCGACGATCGACGATCCGCGCATCCTCGACGAGATCGCCGCCGTGTTGAGGTCGTGACCGGCCGCATGCGTGCGACAATCCGCACATGAGCGGCGAACGAAGGTCGGTCTTCATCACCGGCGGCGGCAGCGGTCTGGGCGCTGCGGTCGCGCGGCGGCTGTCGGCGCGCAACTGGCGCGTCGTCGTCGCCGGCCGCCGCGCCGAGCGGCTGGATGCGCTGGCGCGCGAGCGGTCGAACGTGACCGCCTGCGCGCTCGATGTCACCGATGCCGCCGCAGTCGAGGCCGCGATCCGCGCGCATGCGCCCGATGCGCTGGTGTGCTGTGCGGCGATCATGGGCCGCGGCGCGATCTGGGACGAGCTGACACCCGAGCGCTTCGCCGAGGTCATGGCGATCAACGTCGGCGGCACCTTCCACGCCTGTCGCGCGGCGATGCGCCTGTGGCGCGAACGCGGCCGCGGCGGCGACATCGTCAACGTCTCCTCGCTCGGTGGCTTGCGCGGCATGCAGCGCTTCAGCGGCTTCGGCGCCTATGCAACCTCGAAGCATGCCGTTTGCGGCCTGACCGAGGCGCTCGCACTCGAAGGCAAAGCGCACGACATCCGCGTCAACGCGATCGCGCCGGGGACGATGCGCACCGAGATGGTCGCCGCGCTCGGACTCACACCGAAGACCACGCCCGAGGCGATTGCGCCGACGGTCGAATATCTGCTCGACCGCGCGCTGTCGGCGCCGCTGTCCGGCACCATCGTGGACATCCACTGCAATGACGACTGAGGCGCCGGTCGTCTATCTCACGCGGCGCGAGACCTTCGCCGCCGCGCACCGGCTGTGGTCGGACGAGTTGTCCGAGGCCGAGAACCGTGCGCTGTTCGGCAAGTGCGCCCACGACTACGGCCACGGCCACAACTACGTGCTCGAAGTGACGCTGCGCGGTCCGGTCGATCCCAAGACCGGTATCCTCGTCAACGTCACCGAGCTGCGCGACACGATCCGCCGGCTGATTCTCGACGACGTCGATCACCGGCATCTGAATCACGACTCGAAACTCTGCCGCGGCATCAACCCGACGGTGGAGAATCTGACCGTGCTGTTCTTCAGGGTGCTGCGCGCGCACTACGGCGAGCTGCTGTACGAGGTCTGCCTGCGCGAGACCGAGAAGAACTGGGCGGTTTATCGGGGTGAGTAGGCGCGGCGCGGGGCTCGTGACGCAGGCGTGAACGGAGATGGCACATGAAACCAAGGCTGCTGTTCGCACTCGCCGCGGCGCTGCTGGCTGGCGGCTGCGGCTCGGATGTTGGGATCGATGTCGCGTCCGAACCCAAGCTCGAAACCGATCCGGCGCTGCTCGATGCGGCGCTCGAATGCACGCCGTTCGCCAATACCGACAAGCCGCCAGTGCTGCTCGTGCATGGCACCTTCACGCACGGCCAGGAGCAGTTCAACTGGAACTATAAGCCCCTGCTGATCGAGCGCGGTTTCGACGTCTGCACCGTCACCTATCCGGACCGAGGTCTCGGCGATCAGCAGGTTTCCGCCGAGTACATCGTGCACGCCTTGCGCCGCATCCATGCTGAAAGCGGGCGCAAGGTGGCGATGATCGGGCACAGTCAGGGTGCGTTGATGCCGCGTTGGGCGCTCAAGTGGTGGCCGTCGGCACGGGCTGCCGTCGAGGACTTTGTCCTGCTTGCGGGGCCAAATCACGGCACCCTCGTGGCAGCCACCGACAATCCGCTCGGAGCGATGGTTGGGTCGACGCTCGGTCTTCCCGCGGCGTTCTATCAGTTTGCGCGTGGCTCCAGCTTCATCGGTGCACTCAATGCAGGCGACGAGACACCGGGCGACGTCGACTACACGAACATCTATACCCTGTTCGACGAGCTGGTACAGCCTGTGGTGCCGGAGCCGACCGCAGCGCTGGAGTTCGGCGAGGACAACCCCAAAGTCGCTAATATCCTGCTGCAGGACGTATGCCCGCTGCTGATCGTCGATCATCTGACCATCGGTCTGACTGATCGCGCGACCTTCGAGCTGGCGCTCGATGCGATTACGCATGTCGGCCCCGCCAACGTCGAGCGCGCCGGCGGCGCAGCGCTGTGCCATGCGCTGCCGCCGCTGCCCGGGATCGCGCTGCCACCGAACTTCCTGTTCGAGATGCTGGCGCTGTTGCCGATCGAGATCGAAAACGGTGCGCCGGGCCTGCATCTGGTGCGCGCGGAACCGCCGCTCAAGCCTTACGCGCAGTAGGGTCTGCGCGCTGCGGCAGGGGGCAAGCACTCGGCCGTGCGCGCTGCAGCAGCAGGCAAGTGCGGGGCTCACCATCCAAACGGGGGATGCCACTAGAATGAAGGCCCGGTGACACTCCGGGCCGCGCCGAGGCGCCGTGCCCGCCGCAGTCCCCCGCCGCCCCACAGCAATGAAGTGACATGAGCGTACTCAACGCGGATTCCACCGTGGTCATCGTCGGTGCCGGTCAGGCCGGCGGCGAGGCTGCGGCCGAACTGCGCCGTCAGGGCTTTGCCGGGCGCGTGATCATTCTCGGCGAGGAGCCGCAGCCGCCGTACAAGCGGCCGCCGCTGTCGAAGGCGTATCTCTCGGGTGCGGTCAACGAGGAAAGCCTGTACGTGATGCAGCCGGCGCAGCTCGCCAAGGTCAATATCGAGTTTCGCGGCAACACCAAGGTCATCCGTATCGACCGCAAGGCCAAGCATCTGGAGCTGGCCGACGGCAGCACGCAGGCCTACGACAAGCTGGTGATCGCCACCGGCGGCCGCGCGCGGCCCTTGCCGATTCCCGGCGCCGATGCCAGCAACGTGTTCCTGCTGCGCACCATCGAGGATGTGCAGAAGATCAAGGCGCTGTGCGCGCCGGGCAAGCGCGTGACCATCGTCGGCGGCGGCTTCATCGGTCTGGAAGGCGCGGCGGTGCTGGTGAAGATGGGGCTCAAGGTCACCCTGCTCGAAGGCCTGCCACGCGTGCTCGCGCGCGTCACCGTGCCGGAGGTATCGGCGTTCTTCGAGCGGGTACACCGCGAAGCCGGCGTCGACCTGCGCACCGGCGCGCAGCTCGCCGGATTCGAAGGCAATCCGGTGACGGCGGCGGTGCTGGCCGACGGCACGCGCATCGACACCGATCTGGTCGTGGTCGGCATCGGCCTGATCGCCAACACCGAGCTCGCCCAAGCCGCCGGGCTTGCGATCGACAACGGCATCGTCGTCGACGAGTTCGGCGCGACCAGCGATCCGGACATCTACGCCGCCGGCGACTGCACCAATCATCCGAGCCGCTTTCTCGGCCGCATGGTGCGCCTCGAATCGGTGCAGAACGCAATGGAGCAGGGGCGCGCGGTCGCGCGCAACCTGCTCGGCAAGAACGAGCCGTATCAGACCGTGCCCTGGTTCTGGTCGGATCAGTACGATCTCAAGCTGCAGATGGTCGGCATCTCCGGCACGCACGACCGCATGGTGCTGCGCGGCGATCCGGCGAGCTCGCGCAACTTCGCGGTGTTCTACCTCAAGGACGGCCGGATCATCGCCGCCGACACCGTCAGCCGTCCGCAGGAATTCATGTTCGCCAAGAAGCTCGTCGCCGAGGGCGCGGTCATCGATCCGGACAAGCTCGCCGACGAATCGGTGCCGATGAAGTCGCTGGTGTCCTGAGCGTTGCGATGCCCACGATCGTCTTTGTCCAGCCCGACGGTAGCCGCCAACGGATCGAGGCCCGTGTCGGCCAGTCGATCATGGAGGCGGCCACCGCCAATCTCGTGCCCGGTATCGTCGCCGACTGCGGCGGCGGCTGTTCCTGCGCGACCTGCCACGTCTACGTCGATCCCGAGTGGGTGACGAAGCTGGAGCCGGCCGATGACATCGAGCAGTCGATGCTGGAGGGCGCCATCGAGCCGAACGAGCGCAGCCGCCTGTCCTGCCAGTTGCGAATGAGCGACGCACTCGACGGCATCGTCGTCCACGTACCGGCGGCACAGTTTTGATGCTCGGCTATCGTCGGGTCGTCGTTCCGCGCGATCTGGCATCGATCACGCGAATCGATCACGCGGCCGAGACGCCGCCGACCGAGCTGGGTGTGAGCCCGCGCGGTCTGGCGCGCATCTGGGAAGCCGTCGAGAACCTCTACCGCACCGGCCTGCAGCCGGCGTTCACCATCGTGATCCGCCGCCACGGCCGCGTCCTGATGAAGCGCTCGATCGGCTATCTGCGCGGCAACGGGCCGGGCGAGCGTGAAGACCGCGTCGTGCTCACGCCGGATGCGCCGATGTGCCTGTTCTCGGCGTCCAAGGCGATCACCGCGCTGTTGGTCCACAAGCTCGCCGAGGACGGCAAGCTCTCGCTCGACCAGCGCGTGGTCGAATACATCCCGGAGTTCGCGCCGCACGGCAAGGATCGCGTGACCATCCGCCAGTTGCTCGCGCACCGCGCCGGCATTCCGACCTTGCCGGTCAAGCATCCGGACCCGAGCCTGCTGCAGCACTGGGACGCGATGGTGCACCTGCTATGCTTGGCGCCGCCGTTCGATCCGCGTTTCGAGAAGCAGGCCTACCACGCGCTGACCAGCGGCTTCATCATCGGCGAGCTGGTGCGCCGTGTCGGCAGAATCGCCCTGCGCGACGCGCTGCGCCAGTGGATCGCCGAGCCGCTGAAGCTGCAGTTCATGAGCTTTGGCCTGCCGCCGGAGCAGCGCGCGCTGGCGCCACGCCACTACCGCACCGGGCCCAAGCCGATGTGGCCGATCACCGCGATCTCCGAGCGCGTGCTCGGCGTCGATTTCGAGCGCGCGGTCGAGGCCTCGAACGACGAGGCCTTCCTGTCGTCGATCGTGCCGGCGGGCAACATCTACGCCTCGGCCGACGATGCCTGTCGCGTGTTCCAGATGTTGCTCGACGACGGCGAATTCGAGGGCCGGCGCATCCTCAAGCCCGAGACCGTGCGCGCCGCGATCCGACCGGTCGGCAAGATCCAGTTCGACGGCATGCTCGGCATCCCCATCCGCTTCTCGCCCGGCTTCATGCTCGGCGAGCGTCCGTTTGGCTTGTGGGGTCCGAATTGCCGCGCGGCTTTCGGCCACATCGGCTTTCTCACCGTGCTGTGCTGGGCCGATCCCGAGCGCGACATCTCGGTGGCCATCCTCAACAACGGCAAGTCGATCGCACCGGTGGGCTTTCTGCGCACCGTGCGCATCATCGGCGCGATCTCGCGCTCGTGCCGCCCGGTGCGCGCGGCGCGCCCGCTCCAACCGTATTCCTGACCCGCACTGCGCCTGGGCTCAGCGTCTGTGAAGACATGCGTGTCTTGTGCATCTTCCCCACGCAGTCCAGCACATGCACGGATTCACGTCCGGCCATCGCTGGCCGGTCTGAGAGCCTGAAAAAGTCACGGGCTTTCAGGACGACGATCGACTCCGAGTGCGGCCGCGCGCAGTCTTCTTCGCCGGCGGCGCGAGCCCGGCGGCCGCTTCGAGTTCGCCCAGCGCCTCACTGCTGTACACCGCGAGCTTCTGCAGGCTCGGAATCGCATCGCGGCAGCCGAGAAAGCCCACGGCGACGCCGTCGCGGTAACCGACCAGGGTGACGTTGAGCGCGTAGCCGTCGAACAGGAAGGACACCGGGTACATCGCTTCGAGTTCGGCACCCATCAAATACAGCGGCTCCTTCGACAGCACGACGTTGGAGACCACGCAGTTGAACAGCGGCGGCAGCTTCGGCAGCACGCCGGTGACCTGGCCGAGCAGCAGCGGGGCGATGCCCAGCAGAGCGAACTGGCTCTGCGCAGCCGATGACATCGACGACAGGTCGCGCTTGCCGCGCACGGTGACGCGATGGATCCAGCGCAGGCGTTCGATCGGGTCGTCCAGATCGGTGCCCAGCGGTGTGATGAAGCCCGCGGCGGCCGTTCCGGGATTGCCGTCGGGCCGCGCCAGCCCCATCGGCACCGAGGCGATCAGGCTGCGCTCGGGCAGGGCGCGCTGTTCGAGCAGGTAGCGCCGGAACACGCCGCCGACGATTGCAAGCAGCACGTCGTTGACGGTCACGCCTTCGGCTTCGGCGACACCGCGCAGGCGTGCCAGGCTCAGGATCTGCGTGCCGAGGCGGCGCTGCTGCGAGATGCGCTGATTGAACAGACTGCGCGGCACCTGCAGTGCCAGGCGCACCGAGCTGTCCTCGCCCTGGACCATCGCGCCGAGCTTGCTGACCAGCTCCTTGAGGCCGCGGATCTGCGCGGCGGCCGCGCGCGCCGGCGATGCCACGCGCTCGCGCAGCGACGGCGTGCGCTGCGGCGCGTGCTTGCGTTCGAGCACGGTCCACGGGCCGACGCCCCTGCGATCGGACGGGTCCTTCGACAGCCAGTTGTGCACCATGCGCATCGCGCCGACGCCGTCGATCGCGCAGTGGTGCGCCTTGAAGTACAGCGCGAAGCGCCGTCCTTCCAGGCCTTCGATCACATGGCATTCCCACAGCGGTCGCGACAGGTCGAGCGGATGCGAGTGCATGCGCGCCACCAGCACGCCCAGCTCTTTCTCGCCGCCCGGAAACGGTAGGGCCGAGTGGCGCAGGTGGTATTCCATGTCCACCTCGCTGTCTTCCCAGATCGGGCGGTAGCCCCCGAAGCGTCCGCGCGCGAGCCGGCAGCTGAACGGATAGGGCATGAACGGCTGTTCGCGCATCTGCTGCACGAGCCGTTGACAGAAGTCGGCGGGCGCATCGTCCGGCAGCTTGAAGGTCATCATCGCGCCGACGTGCATCGGCGTGCGCTTGGACTCCATGCGCAGGAAGGCGGCGTCGATCGGGCTCAGGCGATGCATGGTCTCCCCTCGTTATTCACGCAAGGCCGCAGGGCAGTTGCGTGGCCTTGGTGGTGATACGGTGCCCGAAACCGCGGGCGCACACCAGTCGCAAGGCCATGAGGCGTAGGAATCCGCCGACCGCAACGATCTGAAAAACGCCGGCGATTTTAGCAAGGCGTTCATCGATTCGGATGACGCCGGCGCCGGCCGGCTTGCCTAAGCTCGACGCATCCAATCCGGTTCAAAAGCGAGGAGACGCGACGGTGGCCCACACGGATCGCGATGGGATCGGCTGTGTCCACGCATTACTGTCCGCGGCGATCTGCATCGTCGGCAGCGTGGGCGCCAGCGGCACGGCGCAGGCCGGCTCGACGAGCCTGTTCGGCGTCGACACGCAATATCAGCTGCAGGCCGCGTACTCGTTGGCGGTGCGACTCAAGGACCCGCACGACGGCATCATCGACACGCCGCCGAGTCCCGAGATTCCGATTCCCGACTACATCAAGTTTCCGGAGTCGAACAACTACGACGACGGCGACCGCAACTTCGACGGCGGATCGATCGTCAACAATCGCCTGACTCTGCTCGGCGAGCTGCAATTCTCCAAGGGCGACTATGGCGTGTTGCTGAGCGGCGATGCGTTCTACGATGACGCCTACCGCCGCAGCAACGACAACCGTTCGCCGTCGACGATCAACCGCACCAACGGGGACCCGAACGCGCCGTTCGAGGGTCACGTCAACGCGTTCTCCGACAGTGCCCGACACTTCGCCGGGCGCCGTGCGCGGCTGCTCGATGCCTATGCCTACGGCTCCTGGTACATCGGCGACGAGGGCATGCTGAATCTGCGCGTCGGCCGCCACATCGCCGCCTGGGGCGAGAGCCTGTTCTTCTCCGGCGTCGCGTTGGCGCAGGTGCCGGCAGACGCGACCAAGGCCACGGTGCCGGGCGCCGACGTCAAGAGCATCCTGCTGCCGGTCAACCAGGTGTCGATGCAGTTCGCGCTCAACTACGAGTGGACGCTACTCGCGCAGTACAAGCTCGAATTCAAACCGGTGGAGCTCAACCCGGTCGGCGAATACTTCTCGGTCTCCGACGTCGTCGGGCCCGGCGCGCAGTTCATCTGGGGCATCGAGAACCCGCTGTACCTGGCCAATCTTTCGGACATCAATGTGCTGTCCGACGATGTGCCCGAGGCGCTCGCCCTGGTGCTCGACTTGCTCGCGCCGGATCTGCCGGCGCAGGGGCTGACCCATCTGCTCGGCACGGTCTTCGACCTGCTCGACGGTGTGCTGCCCGATGTCAATCTGCCGCTCGACGAGATCGAGCAGCCGAACACGCCGCAGTACATCAACGTCGTGCGCGGCGCAGACATCACGCCATCGGATCACGGCCAGTGGGGCGTGGGTGTGAAGTGGCAGGCGACGCCGTCGACGACGCTGGGTTTTTACCAACTGCGCTACCACAACACGACCCCGGCGCCGGTGCAGAACTACGGCTACGCCACCTTGCTCGGCGGCCTCAACGGCGCGCCGGTGCTGCTGACCACCGAGGCGCTCGGGCTGCAGGTGCCGGTGACCTACAACGTCCGCTATTTCGACGGCATCGACCTGTCGGCGATCAGCTTCTCGACGACGCTGTTCGGCGCCAACATCGGCGGCGAGGCGATCTACCGCAACGGCGTCGACGTGCTGGTCGATGTCGACGGCGGCCTGCTCGGCCCGGTGCCGACGCCGACGCGGGCCGAGGTGATGCAAGGGCTGCTGTCCGGCCTGTACACCGTGGGTCCGACGATGTTCTGGGACAGCGCAACCGTCGTCGGCGAGCTCGGCTACATCCACGTCGAGGACGTCGACGAGGCCTGCGGCCCGACCAGTTGCAGCACTGACCTTAGCTTCACCCGCGACGCCTGGGGCTACTCCTTCCTGTTCCTGTTCGACTACAAAAACGTGCTCAACGGCTGGGACATGCTGATCCCGGTCGCGTACTCGGGCATCGGCAGCGGCCACTCCTCGCTGCTGTCGGGCCTCGGCTCGCTGATGGGCGAGGGTGACAGGCGCCTGAGCGTGGGCGTCAATTTCACCTATCTGCAAAGGCTGCAGCTCGGCGCCAGCCTGAACTACTTTCTGGGCAGCCCGCATTTCGAGTCGCGCCCCTACGCCGATCGCGACTACGCGGCGGTCACGGTCAAGTACAGCTTCTGAGGTCGCGTACGGCCAACCCTACTCATTTCGGGTGAGGCCAATCGGACGCCCCCCATCTAGGTTGTCCGCGATTTGCTTGACAACGAAGTCCGGGGGAGAGACATGCGCGAAAGCTCGGTCGGGCGCGGTGTTTTCGGGGCTTGGTTCGTGGCGGCGGGTACGCTGCTGTGGAGTCCGGCGGCACTGGCGGGGTCGTTCGACCTGCCGTTCGACATCGACGGGAGCTACAAGATCACGACGACCTACAGCCTCGCCGTGCGCGCGCAAGATCCGTCGTCCGCGTTGATCGACGGCCCGGTCGATCCGTTCCAGCCGGGCGTGCTGCCCAACGGCGAGCAGGTCATCGGCTTCACCCACACCGGTTTGCCGACGACGATCAACCTCGACGACGGCAACCGCAACTTCGATCGCTGGAGCCCGATCAACAACCGCCTGAGCGCCGTCTACGAGGTCGGTCTGCGCCGCGAGAACCTCGGTCTGGTGGTCAGCGGCACGGCGTTCTACGACTGGGTGTTCCATTCGAAGAACGACCGCGATCCGGTCGATCCCGATGACGTCAACGACTACGGCCCCAATACGCTGGCCTGCGCCGAAAATGCGCAGACCTGCGCGTTCAACCGTTTCACCGAAGACGCCGAGTACTACAACGGCGAGCGCTCGCGCTTGCTCGATGCCTACGTGTACGGCGACTTCCTGCTCACCGATTCGATCGCGCTGAATGTGCGTTTCGGCAAGCATCTGGTGGCTTGGGGCGAGAGTCTGTTTTTCCCCAACATCGCCAGTGCGCAGAGTCCCAACGACGCCACCAAGGCCTTCGTGCCGGGCGCGGAGATCAAGGAGATCTTGCTGCCGGTGCATCAGGTCTCGGCGACGCTGGCCTTCGGTTACAACTTCTCGCTGATGGGCTATTACCAGCTCGACTATGCGCCGACCGAGGTGTTCCCGGCCGGCGACTTCTTCTCGGTCGCCGACGTCGTCGGACCCGGTGCCGAAATGGCCTACGGCTCCGGAAACCCGGCATACGCCGAGAACTGCCCCGGCTTGCTCGGTCCGCTGAGCTTTTTGTGCCAGCTCGGTGGCGGCATCGGCGGGCCGTTGCTCAACGCGCCGCGCACGATCAACGTGCCGCGCGAGGCCGACATCCGTCCTGATGACGACGGCCAGTGGGGCGTCGGTTTCAAGGCCCAGGTCACGCCCAACACCAGTGTCGGCGGCTATTACATCCGCTACCACAACCACAACCCGACGGTGAACCTGAACTTCGGCTTTGCCTACATCGGCGAACTGGCCGGTCAGACGCTGACCACCGCGCTGATCAATCAGCAAGTGCCGGTCAGCTACAACGTCAAGTATTTCGACGACATCGAGATGATCGCGGCGAGCTGGTCGACGACGCTGTTCGGCCTGAACTTCGCCGGCGACATCAGCTACCGCGACGGCATCGACACCTCCGCCGCCGCCGAGATCTCCGGCGTCCTCAGTCCGGTGTTCACGCGAGCCGAGGCCTGGCAGGCCAATGTCTCGTCGCTGTACGTGACCAATCCGCGCGTGTTGTTCTTCGACGAAGTCGCCGTCGTGTCCGAGGCCTCGTACGTGTACATCGACGACGTCGATCCGATTCCGGCCTTCAATGGACAGGTGCCGCGCGGCGACGGCCGCCAGCTGTTCTACGACCGCGAAGCCTGGGCTTTCCAGACGCTGATCCTGCCGAAAGGGCGCAATGTCTTTGCGGGTTGGGACATCGGTATCCCGATCGCCTATGCCCATGCGATCAAGGGCTACTCCTCGATCGCCGGCAGCTTCGGCGCGCTGTTCGGCGAGGGTGACCGCCGCATCGGCTTGTCGGTGACGGCCCAGTACCTGCAGAACCTCGAATTCGCGCTCGGCTACAACTGGTTCCTCGGCAATCCGAGCAAGACCGTGCGCGATAGCCCGATTCCATCGAACCCGGTCACCGACCGCGACTACGCCACCTTCACCATCAAATACAACCTGTGACCTCGTCTTCACGACACGGCAGGCCGCCATTCGACACGACGGAGTTCCGCAAGGCGCTCGGCACCTTCGCCACCGGCGTGACCATCATCACCGCGCGCGCCGGTGACGGCACGCCGATTGGTCTGACCGCCAACAGCTTCAACTCCGTGTCACTCGATCCGCCGCTGGTGCTGTGGAGCCTGGCCAACAATGCGATGAGCTTCGAGGCGTTTCGCGCGGCCACACACTGGGCGGTGCATGTGCTCGGCGCCGACCAGGAAGAGCTGTCCGGGCGCTTTGCACGGCGTGGCGTGGACAAGTTCGCCGGCCTCGAAATCGAGGATGGCGTGGGCGGCGTGCCCTTGCTGCGCGGCTGCGCGGCGCGCTTTGAGTGCCGCACGGCCTCGCAGTACCAGGGCGGCGATCATCTGATCTTCATCGGGGAAGTGTTGCGCTTCGATCGCGACGAGGCGGCGCCGCTGGTGTTCCACGGCGGCAAATACGCACATGCGACACGGCGCGATCCGCCAGACATGAAGCCGCGCAGTGCGCATCTGGCCGGCAGCTTCGGCGAGGACTTTCTCGGCTATCTGCTCGGACGCAGCCATTTTCGTTTCTTTGCGCAGATCCGCCCCTTCCTCGACGCCGAAGGCCTGGACGACATGGAGTTCTACGTGCTGTCCACGCTCACGCTCAAGCCGCTGCTGACCGAGAACCAGATCGCCGAGGGGATGGCCGGGGTGCTCGATGCGAACCGCCAGCGCGCGCTCGACGGCCTGGTCGAGCGCGGCTTTGCGCGGCGCACGGCGGACGGCTACGCCTTGACCCAGGCCGGTCGCGAGGCGGCGATCCGCTTGATCTCGGCGGCCAAGGCCATCGAGTCGCAGGTGCTCGAACGCCTCGGTGCGGGCGACGCGGCGATTCTCAAGACGACGCTCAACCGCCTGCTCGGCGTCGTCGATCAGCGGGCGGCGGACGTGTTGTGGGAGAAGGACGAGGGCGAGCGCGAGCGTTAGCGAAAAAGGGCGCGGCTCTCTCCGGCGAACTGGAGCGAGAACGATGAAGCTGGCCCCGCAGGCGCTGCTCGAAGCGCTGGCCGTAGTTCTGCACACGCCGGTCTCGGCGCAGGACGATCTCGACGCGCTGCTGCAAGACGCCGCCGCCGAATCCGCGTCGCCGGAAGCGGATACCGGCGAGGTCCACGACGCGGTCATTGCGGTGCCGGAGCCGACACCTGCCGAACCGCCGCGGGAAGTTGCGCGCAAGCCGCCGCGCGGCCGCCAGCTCGAAGAGATCGTCGTCACCGCGCAGAAGAAGGTGTCCTCGCTGCAGGACACGCCGATCTCCATGGAGGCCTTCGGCGCCGAGACGATGGCGCTGCGCGGCATCGGCGGGCTCGAAGACCTCGGCGCCAACGTGCCGAGCATGGTCATCGAGCCGTTTCCGCTGTCGAGCACCACGCTGCGCATCTCCATCCGCGGCGTCGGCGTGACCGATTCCCAGGTGACGCAGGATCCCGCCGTCGGCATCTATCTGGACGGCGTCTATCTCGCGCGCTCGGTTGGGCTCGCGCTAGACCTGGCCGACATCGAACGCATGGAAGTGCTGCGCGGGCCGCAGGGCGTGCTCTACGGCCGCAATTCCACGGGTGGTGCGATCAACATCATCACCCGGCGGCCGGATCCTTCGGCGTTCGCGATGGATCACAAGCTCACCTTGGGCGAGCGCAACCTGTGGGTGGGCAAGAGCGCGTTCAACCTGCCGCTCGCCGACGACTTCGCGGCCAAGCTGGCGCTGCTGGTGCGCCGCAGCGACGGCTTCGTCGAGAACACGGGCGCGGGGCGCGACTTCGGCGACCGGGCGGCGCTGGGCGGACGTTTCGACCTGCGCTGGCTGCCGAGCGATACGCTGACCGTCGACTACGGCTACGACGTGACCGACCTCGAGTATGTGAACTACATGTTCCAGGCGGTGTTGCCGCCGCGCACCGATCACGGCCTCGCCGAAGCGTTCAAGCCCTACGCGGAAGCCAACACCGTCTACTCGCATCGTCGCCTGCACGCGCTGGCCTCCGGCGCGCCGATGGAAGCCTCCGACGCGCAGGTGAGCGGGCATACGCTCACCATCACCCAGGCGCTGGGTGCGGCGGAGCTCAAATACATCGGTGGCTATCGGCGGCTGGAGGATTCGCAGTATCCCGATCTGTCCGGCGGCAAGGGCGACACCGGCTATCGCATCGACACCAACGCCTACGACAGCGCCGCTGCGCGCATGATCAATGGCGGCGAACCGACGCCACTGGTGATCCCGACCACGTTCCAGGATCAGTGGTCGCACGAGCTGCAGATCAGCGGCGGCGCCTGGGACGAGCGCATCAACTACATCGCCGGCCTGTACTACTTCACCGAAAAGGGCGGCGAGGATGGCGGTCCGGTGCATCACATCCAGAGCGCGACCATCGACCCGCAGCAGTCCGATCCCTTGCTGAGCCTGCTGCCGCCGATGGTGCGCGCGCAGTTGCAGGACGACGTGCTGCCGCGCCTGTCCGCCTACTGGGATTACCGGTACGGTATCGAGAACCGGGCTTACGCCGCTTATGGGCAGCTCAGCCTACGGCCCGACTGGTTCGACCGGAGCTTGAATCTCACCGTGGGGCTGCGCGCCTCGCGCGACGAGCGCTACGCGATCAAGGACTTCATCCAGAGCCAGTTCGTCGAAGTGCGGCTCGCTGATGCGAGCCTGTTCGCCGTGCCGGTGCCCGGATCGATCGCCGGCACGATCTCCGACACCAAGTCGCGGAACGCCGGCAAGGCGCGCATCACCGGCTTAGAGCTCGAAGGTGCCTTCGTGCCCGCGGTCAATCTCATGCTCGGCTTCCAGTACGCTTATCTCGACGCCGAGGTGCTCGAAGTCATCGACGTGGACGGCAACAACGTCGCCCACCTCTACCCGTTCATTTCTGCGCCGCCGCACTCCGGCGTGCTGCTCGCCGACTGGACCGCCGCCCACTTCGGCTGGGGCGATCTGCGTGCTTACGCGAGCTGGAACTACGTCGGTGAACGCACCGGCTTCGTCATCGTCGAGGAACGGCGTGGACTCACCGCGATCGAGGGCTACGGTCTGCTCAACGCGCGTGTCATGTTCGACGGCCTGCGCCTCGGTAACCGCGGTACGCTCGACCTCGCACTGTGGGGCAAGAACCTGCTGGACGAAGAATACGAACTCACCGCCATCGACAACCTGCCACAGGCCGACCGCGCCGTGGTCTGGGGCGAGCCGCGCGCAATCGGCATCGATCTGGTCTACCGCTATGAGTGAACCGTCCGCCATCGCGGCGGCGGTTTGCGTGCGTTCGTTGCCGGCGGCAGCGCTCCGCGCGCGGAGACATCCCTGGCCGGCCGCGCGCTGCGATCTCGCGCCCGCTCAGCCGCCGTGTTCGATGAAGTGCCAGAGCGCGGCCCTGACCTTCTCCTGACGGCCCGTCCGATGTTCGATGCTGGTGGCGGCGTCGACCATCGCCATGTACAGCCGCGCGCCGGCGACGCCGTCACGCCAGCCCATGGCACGCAGCTCGGCGCCCACCAGCACCCAGTAAATGCGCAGGCGCCGGCGCAGGCTGGCGTAGACCGGCGGACGCCCCCGCGCCTGCAGCAGCCACGCGCGCAGCGGCCGCTGCTTAAGGCAGGTGTCGAGGAAGGACTCCGTCGCCAACTGCACGCGGCGCACGCCGGACGGCACGCCCGAGGTCACGGCGATGAGGCGATCGCGCAAGCGGTCCATGAACGCTTCCTGCACGGCGACCAGGTAGCCGTCGAGATCGCCGAAGCTGGCGGCGAACTCGGCACGATCGACGCCGGCACGCGCGCAGATGTGGTCCACGCTGAGCGTCCAGAAGTCGATCTCGGCGGCCAGTGTTCCGGCCAGCGCGATCATGCTCTCCCGCGCGTTCATGCCGCCCGCTCCAGATAGCGAAACAGCGTGTCTCGCAATGCGGGCTCGCGCGCGCCCGCCTCATGTTCGGCCAGGGCGATCTCGGCCGCGGCTGCCGTCAATAAGCGCGCGCTGGCCTGCGGGTGCGGCCGGTGGAGTGCCCGCAGTTCGATGCCCATCATCACGGCGAAGGCCGTCATACGGCTCTGGATGAGCCGGGCCCCGCACGGCGTGAAGGCCAGCGACAGGACCAAGCGGCGCAACGCGGGACGTCCCAGATTGGCTTCGAAATAGGTTTCCAGTGCGAGTTTGAGTCGTTCCACGCTCGGTGGCATGTTGTCGGTGATGCGCGTGACCCGGTCGCGGACCTCATCGAACAGATCGTTCAGCAGCGCGCAGCGGTAGTCGTCCCAGTCGTCGAAGGCCTGGCGCAGGGTCGTTGCCGGCAGCTCGGCCGCCGCGCATACGGCGGCCTCGGTAAGATCCTCGGCGCCGCCGGCGTCGAGCAGACGCCGACCCGCGTCGAGCAGAAGCGTTCGCAACGATGCGGTGGGTTTTGCAGATGCGGTCATCGCTCGCCGGATGCTCGGAAGGATGGTGCAAGCATGCACCAGCCGGCGCCGGCGTGCTCCCCCTCGATCGGGGGAGGACGCGTATGGCGCCCGAGGGCGGGGCTTGCCCGAGCGCGGAGCCGCTGGCACAATTGCGCCCCTTTTGCCGGCCTGCCCGCGCTTTCGGGTGTTTGGAATCGCCGGCGCGTCAGGCCCTTTGGGTCTTTTTCGGGAACTGCTGTCATGTCCAAAGTCTGTCAGGTCACCGGCAAGCGGCCGATCACCGGCAATACGGTCTCGCACGCCAATAACAAGCGTCGTCGCCGGTTCGAGCCCAACCTGCACCGGCATCGCTTCTGGCTGGAGTCGGAAAAGCGCTTCGTGACGCTGCGCGTGTCCGCAGCCGGGATGCGCATCATCGACAAGAAGGGCGTCGACGCCATCGTCGCTGAGCTGCGTGCGCGCGGCGAGAAGCTCTGACGGACCGGATAGGAGCATCACATGGCAGGCAAGAAGAAGGACGTCGAGAAAATCCGCTTGGTATCGACCGCCGACACGGGCTACTTCTACACGACGACGAAGAACCGCAAGAACACGCCCGACAAGTTCGAGATGAAGAAGTACGACCCGGTCGCGCGCAAACACGTGGTTTTCAAGGAAGCGAAGATCAAGTGATGCGCGCCGAGTGATCCGCGGCGCCGCCGCCGGCTGGAATCCCGCCGTGCGGATGCGAAGGGATGCACAAAGGGCCGCGTCAGCGGCCCTTTGTGCTTCGCGCGTAGCCTGATCTGGAGCCACGGTCCGCGCCGGATTGAGTGGCCGGGCGGTTTGACCTAGCCCGGATCCGTCACCAGCGAGCCGATAGACGCGCCTGGAGCACGGGCGGAGGCTTTCTGGTTTCGGAATGACCAATTTGACGACACGGTGAGGGTATTTTCGGCGCTTTGGACGCAGCT